>NZ_JTHF01000047.1 GCF_001043895.1 Methylobacterium indicum | reverse complement strand
GCCGCCGATGGTCACGGTGGTCATCACGTACTCGCCCATGTCTCGCCCCTGCGCCGCAGGCGCGGTGGGACCCCTCGTCCCACCCGGGGAGCCTGCACGGGAAAAGGGCCCCCTCGCGCGCGAGGGTGGGCCCGGGGCCGTGAGGCCCGATCAGGAAGCCGGATCCGGGGCCGGCAGGGCGCGGGCGGCGGGCCGGGAAGGCGGGGGAGTTCGGGGTCTGTGGCGGTCGTCTCGATGCGCACCACGACGGCGCCGTCGGCCGTGAGATCGCGCAGGTCGACGAGGACGGCGAGGGCCTTGGCCATGTCGCCGGCGAGATGAGCCCGCGCTTCGTCGATGGTCGGGGCGGAGTGGCGCCGCACGTACTCGCGGGCGCCGGCCTCGAGCACCCGGCCGGGCTCCAGAATATCGAGGTCGAGGGACATCTCGAAGGTGAGTGGATCGGTCATCCGCCGCAGCCTCTCGCGTTCGAACTCAGGGCTTTCATTGTTCGTCCGAGAGGCTGCTTTACCGGATTTCTCCTCTCCCTCTACGGCACGACGCTCGATCCGGCAGATCGGTCACCGCCCAGACCCTCCCGGCGGATCGAGGCAGCCAGCGGGCGGATCACCGCCACGCCGACTGGATCGGGCCGCTTCTGGCGCCTATGACATCGGCAGCGCACGACTCCGGCAGAGGCCGACCCTGTGAAGCCTTGTCCGCTCCCGCTGGGCCTCGGGACATTCCTGCACCGGCGCGCCCGACGACAGGCCCGGGTGCGGGCTCGCGCCCGCATCATGCACCGCCGCTACGGCAGCGACGCCTACTATCGCGCCCGCGAGCGGGCACGGCGCCCGGAAGGGCGCAGGACCAGGTACTGGACGAAGGTCGCGGTCGAGGTCGCCCGTCTTGAGGGACGCGAGATCGGCGTGCACGCCAGCGACCGTTGGCGGTAGGGTGGAAAAGCGCACTCTGCTTGACCGTGCGAACGGCTGCTTTCGATCCCTTGAAGACGTTCGAGGGCACGGTGCCGAACGACCGGGCCTGCGCGAGTGCGGACCCCGAACCTCTCGCGGCATCGATTGCCAACGTATGCCCCGTCCTGCATGGCCCCGCTGCAACTGGATCCCGCGCAGCATGCAGAACTCGTCCGCCTCCGCACCAAACGTCCAGCGACCCGTGATCCCGCGCACGGTGTGGGTTCTCGGCTTCGTCAGCCTGCTGATGGACGTGTCGTCCGAGATCGTTCAGGCGCTACTGCCGCTCTACCTCGTCGGCACTCTCGGGGCATCGGCAGCGCTCGTCGGCTTTGTCGAGGGCTTCTCCGTCGCTGTCGCGACGACGACCAAGCTCTTCTCGGGCATCATCACCGACTGGAGTGGTCGGCGGAAGCCGATGGTGATCGCCGGGTACGGGCTGGGAGCGGCCTCCAAGCTGATCTTCCCCGTGGCCTCCTCGATCGGCTGGATCGTCGGCGCGAAGGCGATCGACCGCGTCGGCAAGGGCATCCGCGGCACCCCGCGCGATGCACTGATCGCCGACGTTACACCGCCCGAGCTACGCGGGGCGAGCTTCGGGCTGCGCAAGTCGCTCGATACGGTCGGCGGCTTCCTTGGCCCGCTCGTCGCGATCGGTCTGCTGTTCCTGTTCGGCGGCAACGTACAGGCCGTGTTCTGGGTCGCCGTCGTACCGGCGCTCCTCGCGGTCGCGCTCCTGGTCGTGGGCATCGAGGAACCAGTGCACGCATCTCCGGTGAAGAAGGACGGCCCGCCGCGCGTAGCGGATGCTGTCAGACTCGGCAGGGGGGTGTGGCTGACGATCTTCGTCGCTTGCCTGCTAACTGCGGCGCGGTTCAGCGAGGCGTTCCTGTTGCTCAAGTCGCAGGAGGCCGGGTTCTCGTTGACCTGGGTTCCGATCACCCTGGTCATCATGCACGCGGTCTACGGCCTGACCGCCTACCCGGTCGGACGCCTGTCGGACGCGATCGGGCGGACGGGCCTGCTCGGGACCAGCCTCGTGTTCCTGGTGGTGGCCTACATGGTGCTCGCCCACGCCTCCTCCGTCTCCGCCTTCATGGTGGGCATCGTCTTGTGGGGACTGCACATGGGGTTCTCGCAGGGCCTGCTCGCGACGCTGATCGCCGACAGCGCGCCCGCCGCCCTGCGAGGCACGGCATTCGGCGTCTTCAACCTGCTGACGGGCGTTACGGTCCTGGCTGGCAATGTGGCGGCCGGGCTCATGTGGGACGCCTACGGTTCCTATGGCACCTTCATCACGGGTGCCTCTCTCTCAGCAGCGGGGGCGGTTGCGTTCGGACTGATCGCCGTTCAGCGGTTGCGGCTCGGTTCCGCAAGTAGCGCGAAGCGGACCTGAGCCGATCCACTACCAAGGGTCCGTAAACCACCTTCAGGAGACCTTCGCACGGCCAAGCTGCTTAGGTTTTGACCCCAGCAGCCTTGCAGAAGCCAGCTACCGGACGCGCGGCTGCGGCGCGGTTACGCTCGCCTTACCACCACGGGCCGGTCGTCCTCCGCCAGAGCAAGGCGGCGGATCAGGGCCAGGTCCGCATCAGAGCAGTCACCTCGCACCGCGATGACCACCCAATCCCCGGAGCGGCCGACGTGGCTGCCTGACAGGCGGTGGTTCGACGAGGTCTAGAACGACTCGTTCGGCTCGATCAGTCGCACGCGCGAGGTCAGGAACAGGATCCCCGACCCAGATTGCCGCAGAACTGGCGCTCGGCGGCTTCCGTCGTCTTCGGCCCACCGCCGACCATTCGCTGGCCGATTTGCCGGAACGCCTCATCGAAGCTCGTCGGGTTCGGCGTCGTCCGGGGAGTGAGCGTGTACCGGCCACCCCACGGTGGCTGGGCCGGATCGATCCGCCCGGTCGCGATCTCGTGCAGCAGCGTCCCGAGATAGCTCGGATCGGCCGGGTACGGGCAGACCCGCCACAGCGCTCGTATCGCCAACCGCCGGGCGAGGGGGAGCGCGAACAGGCGCTCGCGCTTTCTGCGCCCGCCGGCCGCCCGCTGCCGGCGGCTCTCCTGCTGCTGGCGCTCCCACTGCCCGGTGCGCCGGACCATCTCCTCGTCGACGTCGAGCTGGTGCTCGGCGACCACGGCGGCGAACAGGGGCAGGGCCGCCTGCTCGCGGACCTGCTTGCGCCGGTACGCCGCGCGCTTGCGCGACGTGTCCTCGAACGGGGTCGGCCGCGGCCAGGGCTTGAACCGCATCACGCGGCCGCCTGCATGTCGGCCGGGATCTCGTCGTCCTCATCGCCCTCGTCCGGCCCGCCGGCGCCCTCCGGGGCGAGCTCGGCTGGCAGGCGGGCGAGCAGCCAGTCGGCCGAGCGGCTCGCCATCCCCGCCGCCTGCACGATCGCGCGGGGGTCCGAGCTCAGCACCTCGAGCCAGGATGCGATGTAGTCGGCGTGGCGCACGGTCGGCACGATGCCGAGGCTGGCGCAGACGAAGGCCGCCGAGATCTCGGCCACCAGCTCCTCGCGCGCGTAGCCCTCGCTCCCGAAGCGCCCGGTGAAGTCGCGGGCGAGCCGGTGGGCAGCGCCCGTGGCGTGGGACAGCTCATGCGCTGCGGTCCGGTGGAAGTTCACTGGCTCGAAGAAGGATTGGGGCGGCGGCAGCACGATCGCGTCGTCGGCCGGGCGGTAGAACGCCCTCTGCCCGCCGATGTGGATGGGCACGCCGCTCGCCTCCATCAGCGCGCGGAAGCGCGGTTCGATCAGATCCTCGCGCGGCGGCGGGGGCGGCACGTAGAGGCCTTCGGGCAGCCCGTCGCACTGCGCGGCGTTGAAGACCGTGTACTGCTTAAGGAACGCGATCGACCGCGCCTCCACGCCGGCTGCGCTGGCTCGTTCGCGCTCCCGATCAGGGGTAAAGCGGTTGGCGTAGACGACCGGTGTGCCCTTCTCGCCGCGGCGCACGCAGCCGCCGAGGGCGAGCGCCTGGCGGAAGGTGAGCCAGCGCTGGGTCGGGTAGCCCGCCTCCATGCCGCTTGCCCACAGCAGCATCACGTTGATGCCGGAATACGCCCGCTCGGTCTGGGCATTGCGCGGCATCCCGACCGCGGCGGCACCGGGCAGATCGCCCCACGGCTGCACCCACGGCACCCGGCCCTCCTCGAGCTGGGCGATGATCGTGTCGGTGATGCGCTGGTAGAGGTCGACGCGCGGGGCTGGAACGGCCTCGGTGCGGCGGGCAGGGGATCTCCGGGAAGAGGAGGGGCGTCGGGCCATCGGCGTGGTCTCGCGACGGGCGCCGGAGCTTCTCTCCGGCCTGATCTCCCGTCATGACCTCTCCCGGCCTTCTCTCACTCCGGCACGACCTCCCGGCTGATCCACCACGCGGACGTTCGCGACGACGTGCGATGGGCAAGAAACCCACGGCAACTCACGCAAAGGTTGCTAGAACACAGAAAATTTATATCCTAGAATTGCATTTGACCCACATCGGGTACCCTGCGGCAGGCCTGGATAGAGGGACGGTCCTTGCAACGCTCAAGCCACCTGGATGAGCCCCTGGAGCAGCGCGTGCGCGCGGCCCACCGCCTCTACCTCGCGGCACTGATGCAACTCGAAGCCCTAGAGGGCGAGGACGGGTCCGCGGCCAGCGAGAGCGAGTACGCGAACGCACAGTTCGGACACGCGTACCAATTCAAGCTGCTGAACGGGCTGCTCGTACAGCTCGGCTACGTGCCGAAAGGCCTGGCGACGCGCGCCGAGATCCAGCGCGAATTGGCGGCGGAGAAGTCCCGGCGGCGAGGACGCAGGCCGGGGCGAACGGCTCGCGCGGAGTGGGCCGAGATGCCGGTCAGGTCAGCTTGATGAGGGCGGCAAGGCCCCCGAAAGTCGTCACGAGGCCGCCTACGATCATGCTCCCGAGCCGAATGGTCAATCGGAGAGTCTCCAGCTCCATGGCGGAGCGGAGTTCGTCCTTGGCCGCGCGCAGATCCTCCTTGGTCACGAGGTCGACCATGATGAACTCCCGGGCCGCTGCGGCATGTGCCTCGGCGTGATCGGTGGGGATGCCGGCCGCACGCAGGGCCTTAGAATATCCGAGTGTGTCGAACGCGTAAGCCATCGATAGGGCTCCATTTTCGTCGCAGGTCCGGCCCCGCCGCGATCGGCGGGGCCCGTGAAAGCCTGGGTCAGCCCCGGCGGCGGTTGGTCTCGCGGGTCCAGATCAGCGAGTGGGTCTTGCCGTCTTCCTCCGCGAAGAGGCGGGCGTAGAGGGGAGCCGGCAGGCTCGGGTCGTCGATCTTGACCGAGACGTAGTCCCGCTCACCCTTCGACACCTTGGCCCATCCGGCGCCGATCTCCGCCTTGCCGAGGTAGATCCGGTGGGTCGGGGCACTCTCGCCGCTGCGCTCCGTCGCCGGCACGATCGTGACCTTACGCGCCTGGATGGTGAGGGTGGCGATGTCGCCGGTGAAGCCGTTCTGGGTCTGGGTGAAGGTGCCGATGGTCGCCATGGTCGTGATCCTCTCGTCCGGTTGCTCTTGGCCGCGCTCCTGCGGCCTCGATGGCGTTCGTTGAGCCGGAGGCGACCGGCGCCGCACCTGCTTGCAGGCCGCAGCGTCAGCGGAGGACGGCGAGGGCAGGGTTTCTTGGGTTGCGCGAGGAGGCGCCGTTAGGCGACGGGGAAGAAACTCGGCATCCGCCGTTGCGGCCCCGGGCGACCCGGGTAGAACCGCCCATCACCGAGGCCTCTGGGCTGCGGCCAGGCCCACCGCGTCGCGGGAACGCCCCTGGTCCGGCTCGGAGGAACGCACCCTGACGTCGGTGGCTCCGGCCCTCGCCCCGCCCCGCCCCCTGGCTCATGGGCCGCTTGACCAGGGAGGATCTCGCTGCCGGACGCGCCGCCCCCCTCCGACGCCGTCAGGGGCGAGCTGGTGGGATGATCCGGCGGTTCGACAGGCGCGGTGGCTGATCGATCACGGGCGTCGACACACCCGCCAGGACCCTGCACCCGGCCGGGCCGCTGCGGCGGGGCAAGGCAGCCCCTGCGGTGCCCTGGGCCCGCACGGCCTCCACCCTCAGCCGTGCTTGCGACCCTGATACCGCCCGTAGCGGGTCCCGATGCCGTTGACGGCGGCCTGTGCAATGCGCTGCGCCCGGAGGCTGGGCGTCATCGACGGATAACCGTGGGGCAAGCCGAAGCGCAGCCGGTATTCGGTGAACGTCATGCCGTGGGCCACCAGATGGCGCTAAAGTATCTGATACTTCTTGCCATCGAGGAAGGACACCAATCCGTCCTCCGTGCTTGATCGGCGGATCTGTGCGTTCGTGGGCTTTCGGAGCACCGGATCCGGCTCAAGCTTGTCTATGGCAATATCCGAAAGCGCGCCATGAATCGCCTCGATCAGCCACGGAACCTGACAAATCGGGATGTAATTATTCGACACGTATGCCGCAACGATCAATGCCGCAACGTTCAGCGCCACCCTGTTCGCCAGATTCAGATCTGAGAACACAATCGCCACATCAGTATCCCTGCGAGGGCGAGGGAAGATCGAACCTATCTTCTACAAAGCCAACGACGATCTGCCGCTTTATGCGACGGCGATATCAGTTAGCGCCAAGTTTTTGCCCTTAAACAGCAACGGCATGCGATAGGACCGGGCGCAGGCATAGGCGAAGCACTCACTGAGCCCGAGCCCGGCCGGGTGACGGCCCTGGCCGTAGGTCTCGAACGCCTCGATCGCGCCCGCCGCCGCCTTGGGCGGCACGGCGAGCACCTGGATCGAGGCGAGCGCGAGGTACTCCTGCACGGCGCCTCCTGCGTCGGGCAGGGGCAGATCGAGGATGCTGCTGAGCGCGATCGTGGTCTCGGCGACCACAAGCGGCGAGGTGAGCCGCTGGCGGGCCTGCTGAAGGCGCGCGACGAGGGCGGCAGCCTCGGGGTCGCCGGAGAGGATCGCGACCAGTGCGGAGGTATCGACGAACATCAAAGGGTTCCGTAGAGTTGGCCGCGCAACACGCCGTCGGCGGGGCGCGGGTTCGGTCCGGCCCGCTCGCGTAGCCGACTGGCGAAGTCGAGCGACAGGCGGACGAGGTCGCGCTCGCCCTTCACTCGCTCGATCTCGCCGCGCAGGGCCTGACGAACGGCCTCGGTTTTGGTGGTGCGCTTGAGCGCCGCCAGCTCCTGAGCGAGGGCGTCGACCTCCGGATCCTTGATGAACAGAGCCATGGATATCCCAATCGGATATAGCTGATATCCCGGATAGGATATCCCGGGGCCGGTGCGAGGCAAGCCCGTGGCCCCGCGATGCAAGAAGGAGGAGGCAGGGAATGCGCTGCCCCGGCGCGAGGATCACTCCTCCCCGTGGGGATCGAACTCGGAGAGGACGTCGGCCGGGTCGCCCTCGTACTCGTCGGAGGTGACGACGCCGTAGCCGGCCTCGGAGCGGAAGACGGTGACCGGGACCATCAGGGAGGCCGCGAGGCTGTGGGCGTAGCGGTTCGCGAGGGAGAGGTCGGTGGCCATCGGGGTCTTCGCTCCGTGCTGGAGCGGGGGCGATCCCCGCTCGACAGCGGCCCCTAGAGGCCGGGAGTGGCCGCGATCACCGCGTAGGCGCAGCCGAAGCGGCCGCCCGCGCAGCGGAGCGGACCCCTCGCGGGTTGATCGTACAAGGCCGCGACGGCCTATCGGGGTGGCTGACGAGAGAGCGGGGTCGTCCACCGCCGGCTCGTGGCAGATATCGACAGGACATCGATATCATAGCGGCATGCAGTTACAGGGTACGGTCGATCCGACCTTGGGCGGCGGTGAAGAGCGGGCGGATCGCGGTCCGGATCTGGTTCATGAACCCGGGCCCGAACTGGCCACGCGCCGCCCGTTTCGGGTCGAAGTAGAACGAGCGTTCGACGACGTCGTGATTGCACTCGCTGACCGTGATCCAGCCGCGCTTCAGGTCTGACAGACCCGCCTGCCGCAGCTCGAGCGCCGGGATCTCGATGACGGCCTGACCCTCTGTTCGCCTAGAAGGCAAGGATAAGAAGTCCGGCCATCATCGTGACCTTACAATGGTCGCTGAAGCCTCTCTTCGATCACTCATTCCTTTTCAAAGCCTCATCGCTCCTATGCCACCGACCTGCCTCTGACTTCAGGTTGCCAACCGCCGCTGCAATCGTCATCGTCGGCTTTGATAATGTAGGGGTGAGCATGAGCGAGCGGAACAGGTTGCTGCAATCGATTGCAACGACGATCGAGGATTATCAAGCCGGCACCCTCCCTACCCCGACCCCTGAGCATGTCGAAAAATGGGTCAACCAGTTCACTCAATCGTCTCAGCTAGCAATATTAAGCGAAATCAACCATGTACTTGGAAAAACGTATTTTTCTAAAATTCGGGTGAGAGGTGTCTTGCGGGGCCTCATTCATCACCCCGGTTGGACAGCAGGCAACCCGCATGCATTCTGGCGGCAAGTGAATTTTCTCAACATGCAGCCGAGAGGCAATAGTCAGCGGGAGCTTCTGACAGTTTTTGACAAAAGACTTATTAAAGAATGCGGCTTCTCAATTATTGATTGCGCACAAGGCAACAAGTTCTTCTATCTTGACGACGGCCTGTTTTCTGGGGGCCGGATCGGTACTGATCTGGAAAATTGGATCATCGGTCAGGCACCTCAAAGGGCTGAGCTTATGGTCGCAGTCATTGCCTTGCACACACAAGGGCACTACTTCACAGATCGAAGCCTCAAGAGCGCAATCGCCCGGTCCGGAAAAAATATTTCCTTAAATTGGGCGCATTACATAGCCATTGAGGACGGCCTGTTCAAAGTAAATCAATCAGATGTTCTAAGACCAACCACTTCCGGAGCCGACCCGTCCGTAAACGCGTACATCGCACAACTTGGAAAGCCTCAAACATGGCGAACAGGGGCCAGCACGGGACCCAAGCAGTTCTTTTCGTCCAACGAAGGCCGAGAGGTGCTTGAGCAGGAATTTCTTAAAAAAGGCGTTGAGGTACGCGCGATGTGTCCCTATCTTAATATTCACCAGCGCCCTCTCGGAAATACGACTATGAGAACGTTCGGTTTTGGAACTTTATTTGCCACATATCGCAATTGTCCCAATAACGCACCGCTAGTGTTGTGGGCAGGCGATCCGTGGTATCCCTTGCTCCCCAGAATAACGAACTGACCGTCATGGCCAACGCCGATCCACGGACCTACCGCGTCGACGAAGTGGTCTCGTTCCGCAAGACCGGAGAGGAGTTTGGCGGCCTGTCCAACATGGCGCCAGGCTTTCCGCTTCGCATTGCCGGCGTGTCAGTGCGGACCTCGGAAGCCTTGTACCAAGCGTGTAGATTTCCCCATCGGCCCGAGGTGCAGAAGCTCATCGTGAGTGAGACAAGCCCGATGACGGCCAAGATGCGGTCCAAGCCATATCGGAACGACAGCCGCGATCAATGGGACGACATCCGAGTTCCCATCATGAAGTGGTGCCTCCGCGTCAAACTTGCGCAGAACTGGACGAAATTCGGCAACCTTCTTCTTCGTACGGAAAACAAGCCAATAGTAGAAGACTCACGGAAGGACGAGTTCTGGGGAGCAATCAAGGGCAATGATGGCAATTTTCGCGGCAGTAATGTTCTTGGTCGGCTTCTAATGGAGCTAAGAGAGAAACTGAAAAACGATCCAGAAAGCTTGATCCAAGTATTTCCTGTAAAAATCCACGATTTTACGCTCCTTGGCCGTGAAATACCAGTAGTTACAGTAAATTTTACGAAAAATGACGATCATCAGAGAGCCGCAAAACCTGACAGCGCTTTGCAGCTATGGGGTATACCCTAGTCAGCTTCGCCCATTCAGGCCCGCCAAGAGATATTTCGATCTGGATCTGGTGGACGGACGGCCTCGGTGATCTCCGATTGGCTGAAGAAGGGGGATTCGCTTTTAACCTGGCCGTGCTAGCGTGACCGCACCGTGCCGATCCGTCCCGAACACCGCCATTTCTACCCGATTGACTGGCCGCAGCTCTCGGCAGTGATCCGCTTCGGCCGCGCCGGCGGTCGCTGCGAGGCCTGTGGGCGTCCGCACGGGCAGGTGATCGTTTGCCTCGATGATGGGACATGGTTCGACGCCGAAGTTGGTCACTGGCGCTCCGGCCGCGGCCGACTGCTGCGGCGGCAGCCCGGGCTTGCGGCCCTGTCTCGCGCTCGGTTGACAGTGCCGATCCTGGCAGCGTGCCACCGCGAGCACGACACCAGCCTGAACGGTGACCGGGATCTTGCGGCATGGTGCCAGCGCTGCCACCTGATCCACGACCGGCCGGAGCATCTGCGCCGGCGGCGCCTGACCTACCTGCGAAGACGCGCGCTCGGGGATCTGTTCCTTGGCCCCTACCCGGTGATTTAGCGGGAAGATCTGGCGCCTGACACCCATCGGTGTCGCTGGCCTGCGAGCATCGAGGGATTGTGTCGTTTACTCAGTGCGAGGTCGCCGCCCCAACCGTTTGTAATGATGTCGACCTGCTCCGTGCAACCCTCTGATTGCAATAATATATTTTTGGCGCCATAGATCTTGCCGCTTTCGTACCCTTTTCTTTCTAACGGGGGCGAAGTGTATCTTGGCGTGCATGGCCCTTCCGCCCGGGCTGAAAAACTGGCATCGTCGCTTGGTGACGTATTGGCTCGCCCTCCGGCGGCTGCTTCCGCTCCTGGCGGTTCTCAGCCTCGCTCTCACCCCGGTGACCGCTTCGACGGCCGCCGCAGGGATGCGCGCGCCGGTATCCGCGAGCACCGACCACAACCTCATGGCGGAAATGGGCGCCGCCGACGTGGCTGGAATGGCCATGGACGACATGCCCTGCTGTCCTCACGAGAAGCCGGCTATGCCGGACTGCTCCAAGGCCTGCCCTCTGATGGCGCTCTGCCTGGCGAAAGTCGTCCCCGGTCCACCGATAAGCGTTGGCCCATTGGCTCCCACGCTTGTCGCCTCGGGCGTCTCTTGGGACGGCGACGCCGCCTTCGCGAGCCTGGCTCAGGTCCCCCCGTCCAAGCCTCCCCGAGCCTGAAACCGATGCCGCCGGCGTGAGCGCCGGCACGATGCCGCGCGTTCGCGTGCGGCCCGCCATCGCGTTCAGGAGATATTACCCGTGACCAACAACCCTCTCGCGCGCGCCCTCGCGCCCGCGCTGCTCGGCGCCGCCCTGTCGGTTCCGGCCCTACCGGCGCTCGCCGACATCAAGGATTACCGCTTCGAGCTGGTGCAGCAGGAGGCGAAGGTCGGCGAGACCGTGATCGCCGTCCGGCTGATCGACAAGCGCAGCGGCAAGCCGGTGCCCGACGCTGTCGTCTTTGCCAAGCGCCTCGACATGGCGCCCGACGCCATGGAGGAGATGGCCACCAAGGTCGAACAGGTCCCTTCGACCGAGCCGGGCATCTACCGCTTCAAGGCCAAGCTTTCGATGCAGGGCCGCTGGCGGCTGTCACTGGCCGCCAAGGTCCAGGGTGAGACCGGCACGGTCGAGGACAAGCTGGTCCTTCAGGCCGCGAAATGACCCGCTCGGCATGGCTTGCCGGGACCCTCGCCGCGCTTGCGGCGGGGGGCCTCGGCTATTGGACGGGGCACGGGAGCGCTCCCGCCTTCGTCGAACGGGCAGGGTCGGACCTCGCACCCGCCCTCGTCGAGTGGGCGCGGACCGGCTTCGCACACTGGATGCCGGACACCCGTCCGAACCGGCTGACGCCAACACCCAAAGCACAGGTCCCGACCGGGCCGGTGGTCTACTACCGTGACCCGGACGGGAAACCGGTCTACTCGGCCTCGCCCATGGTGACAGGGGACGGTCGCACGTTCCGGCCAGTGCATGCGAGCGAGGACGTCCGCTTCGACGCCGGCGACGCCGAGGCCATGTCCGCCGACGTGGCGCACCACGGCATGCCGTTCGACGAGGCGGCTAAGCCCGGGGCCGGTGCGCGTCGCATCCTCTACTATCGCAACCCAATGGGACTGCCGGACACCTCGCCGAAGCCGAAGAAGGACTCGATGGGGATGGACTACGTCCCTGTCTATGCGGGCGAGGACGAGGGCGGCGTCGTGGCCGTCTCGCCCGCCAAGATCCAGCGAACCGGCGTGCGCACGGCGGCGGCCGAGCGGCGGGCCGTCTCCCAGCCGGTTCGGGTACCCGGCACGGTCGCGCTCGACGAGCGCCGCGTCACTGTCGTGGCGACCCGTTCGGACGCTTACGTCGACCACGTCGAGAACGTCACCACCGGCGACCGGGTCCGAAAGGGCCAGCCCCTGGTCAACGTCTACTCGCCCGAGATCAATGCGGCCGCAGCCCAGCTCATCGCCAACCCCGGCTTCGACGGGACCCGGCGGCGCCTGCAGAACCTCAACGTCTCGGAAGCCGTCATCGACGAGATGGAGCGCACCCGGAAGGTGCCGATGGCCATCACCTGGTCGTCGCCCCGCGACGGTCTTGTCCTGCAGCGAACCGCCGTCGAGGGTATGAGGGCCGCGGCCGGCGACACTCTGTTCCGGATCGGCGACATCTCCCTGATGTGGGTGCTGGCCGATGTGCCCGAGCGCGACCTCGCAGGGATCCGTGTGGGCCAGCTCGTGACCGTACGCCTGCGCTCGGCACCGGGGCGGACCTTCTCCGGCAAAGTGGCGGTCATCTACCCGCAGGTGAACCCCGGGACCCGTGCCACGCGGGTACGCATCGAACTGCCGAACCCAGACGGCGCGCTGCTCCCCGACATGTACGCCGACATCGAGATCGCGACCGGTGCCGCGAGCCCGGTGATGGCAGTGCCGGATGACGCGGTTATCGACACGGGTGAGCACCAGGTCGTTCTTCTCGACCGCGGCGAGGGCCGCTTCGAGCCGAAGGAGGTGAAGGTCGGCGTGCGCGGCGGCGGCTACGTCGAGGTGCGCGAGGGCGTCTCTGCCGGCGACCGGGTGGTCACCGCGGCGAACTTCCTGATCGACGCCGAGAGCAACCTGAAGGCGGCGCTCCAGTCCATGACCGCGCCGAAGGACGACCGGCAGGCGTCGAGCGCGGGGGCGATGCGATGATCGCGCGCCTTATCGGCTGGTCGGCCCGCAACCTCGTCCTAGTGCTGGTCGGCACCGTGTTCGCGATCGCGACCGGGGTCCTGGCCCTCCGAACCCTGCCGCTCGACGCCATCCCGGACCTCTCGGACGTGCAGGCCATCGTCTACACCGAGTACCCTGGGCAAGCCCCTCAGGTCGTAGAAGACCAGGTAACGTACCCCCTGACCACCGCCATGTTGACGGTGCCGAGGGCGAAGGTGGTGCGCGGCTTTTCCTTCTTCGGCGTCAGCTTCGTCTACGTGATCTTCGAGGACGGCACCGACCCCTACTGGGGCCGCTCGCGTGTGCTGGAGTACCTCAACGGCGCGGCGGCTCGCCTGCCGGCCGGTGTTACGCCGACCCTTGGCCCCGACGCCACGGGGGTGGGCTGGGTCTACCAGTATGTGGTGGTTGCACGTGAGCAAACGCTCGCCGAGCTTCGCTCGCTGCAGGACTGGGTCATCCGCTTCGGGGCATCGCGCGCCGAAGGGGTGGCCGAGATCGCCGGCGTTGGCGGGTTCGTCAAGCAGTACAACGTCGTCGTCGACCCGAACCGGCTGCGCGCCCAGGGCATCTCGCTCAACAAGCTTCGGGACGCCATCCGGGTGAGCAACGCCGACGTCGGCGGTCGCACGGTCGAGCTCTCCGAATTCGAGTTCATGGTGCGCGGGCGCGGCTATCTGAGGAACGTCGCCGACATCGAGAACATCGTGCTCAAGACCGCCAGCGGCACGCCGCTGCGGGTCCGGGACGTCGCCCGGGTCGAGCTCGGACCGGACGAGCGGCGCGGCATCACCGAGATGAACGGCGAGGGCGAGGTAGCCGGCGGCATCGTCCTGCAGCGCTTCGGCGCCAACGCCCTCAACGTCATAGAAAGTGTGAAGACGAAGCTCGCCGAGGTGGCGAAAAGCCTGCCGGCGGGCACCGAGATCCTACCGGTCTACGACCGCTCGCAGCTCATCGACGCGGCCATCGAGACGCTCAAGGGCACGCTCGTCGAGGAGAGCGTCGTGGTCTCCTTGGTCTGCATCGTTTTCCTGCTGCACGTGCGCAGCGCGCTGGTGGCCATCCTGATGCTGCCGGTCGGTATCCTGATGGCGCTCACAGGCATGAAGGCGCTTGGGATTGGCGCCAACATCATGAGCCTGGGCGGCATCGCCATCGCGGTCGGCGCCATGGTCGACGCCGCCATCGTGATGATCGAGAACGCCCACAAGCACCTGGAGCGGGCGCCACCGGGCAAGCCGCGGGTCGAGATCCTGGTCGAGGCCGCGGCTGAAGTCGGACCTTCCCTGTTCTTCTCGCTCCTCGTCATCACGGTCTCGTTCCTGCCGATCTTCACCTTGGAGAGCCAGGAGGGGCGACTGTTCGGGCCGCTCGCCTACACCAAGACCTTCGCCATGGCAGCGGCGGCGCTTCTCTCGGTGACCCTGGTGCCGGCACTGATGGTGCTGTTCGTGCGCGGGCGGATCGTGCCGGAGCACCGCAACCCCCTGAACCGGCTGCTCATCTGGCTGTACCGGCCGCTCATCGCCGGCGTACTGCGGGCCCGGGCCCTGACTATCCTGCTCGCCGTGGGGGCGCTCGCGGCCACTGCTTGGCCGGCGCGGCAACTCGGCTCCGAGTTCATGCCAGAGCTGAACGAGGGGACGCTCCTCTACATGCCGACGACCCTGCCGGGCATCTCGGTAACGAAGGCGGGCGAACTCCTCGCCACCCAGGACCGCATCATCAAGTCGTTCCCTGAGGTCGCCTCGGTCTACGGCAAGGCGGGACGCGCCAACACCGCGACCGACCCCGCCCCGATGGAGATGTTCGAGACGGTCATCACGCTGAAGCCGAAAGCAGAGTGGCGCCCCGGCGTGACGCTCGCCAGCCTCAAGGGCGAGATGGACGCGGCCCTGCAGTTCCCGGGCGTGTCGAATGCCTGGACGCAGCCTATCCGGGCCCGCATCGACATGCTCTCGACCGGCATCCGTACGCCGGTCGGCGTGAAGGTGCTGGGAACCGACCTGAGGAAGATGGAGGAGGTCGCCCGCCAGGTCGAGGCGGTGCTCCGGGCCGTGCCCGGCACGTCGAGCGCCTACGCCGAGCGGGTCATCGGCGGCTACTTCCTCGACATCACGCCGGACCGCGAGGCGCTCGGGCGCTACGGCCTGATGGTCGGTGACGTACAGGACGTCGTCGCGACCGCGCTCGGCGGCCAGGCCGTGACGAACACCGTCGAAGGTCGAGAGCGCTACACGGTCAACGTGCGCTATCCCCGGGCCTACCGGTCGAACCCACGGGCCATCGCTGACGAGGTGCAGGTGCCGCTGCCCGCGGGCGGCACGGTGCCACTGCGCGAGGTGGCGAAGGTCGAGCTCACCCGCGGCCCGACCTCGATCCGCACTGAGAACGGACAGCTCGCGATCTACATCTTCGTCGACATCGCGGGGCGCGATCTCGGCGGCTACGTGGCCGAGGCCCGCAAGGCTGTCACCGACGAGATCAAGCTGCCCCAAGGCTCCACCCTGCAGTGGAGCGGGCAGTACGAGTACCTTGAGCGGGCGGAGGCGCGGCTGAGGGTCGTGGTGCCGATGACGCTGCTGGTCGTCCTCCTGCTGCTCTACCTGAACTTCCAGCGGCTTACCGAGACGCTCATCGTCATGCTGTCTCTGCCCTTCGCGCTTGTCGGCGGGGTCTGGCTGCTCTGGTGGATGGGCTTCAACATGTCGGTCGCGGTGGCGGTCGGGTTCATCGCCTTAGCCGGCGTCGCCGCGGAGACCGGGGTGATCATGCTGGTCTACCTCGACCATGCCCTCGACGAGGTCCGGGCCGGGTGCGAACGGGAGGGGCGGCCGCTTACGCGTGCGGATCTGGGCCAAGCCATCATGGTCGGCGCGGTCGAGCGGGTCCGCCCCAAGATGATGACCGTGACGGCCATCATGGCAGGGCTCGTCCCGATCCTCTGGAGCACGGGTGCGGGGTCCGAGGTGATGCAGCGGATCGCAGTACCCATGATCGGCGGGATGGTCTCCTCGACTGTTCTGACGCTGGTCGTGATCCCGGCGGTCTACGCACTGGTGAAGAGCCGCGGGCTTCCACCGACGAACGCGGTGGCTGAGGCGACCGCACGGACACCTTTGGCTGCCGAATGAGAAACCGACAGGAGCAAGCGATGAAGGCTGACAGTTTGCTATCGCGCCGGACCCTTCTCGCGGGTTTGGCGGCCGGACTGACCGTGGGGCGACAGGCACTCGCCGCAGGCCTGCCCGTAGTGGCGGTGACCAAGGACCCGACCTGCGGCTGCTGCGAGAAGTGGGTGGCCCACCTGCGCGAAGCCGGCTTCACGGTGACTGTGACCGAGGGGCCGGTGAACCCGGTGAAGGCACGTCTCGGCGTGCCGCGGGACCTCGCCTCCTGCCACACCGCCGAGGTCGGCGGCTACGTCGTCGAGGGGCACGTGCCGGCCGGAGCGATCAAGCGTCTGCTCACGGCGAAGCCCAAAGGAACGGGTTTGGCGGTTCAGGGCATGCCGATTGGCTCACCCGGAATGGAGGCCGAGGGCATGGAGCCCAACACCTACGAGGTCACCCTGTTCGGAGCGGAAGGGCGGAGCGTCTTCGCACGCTACCGGGGTAGCGAGCCGGCCTGAGCCTGCCGTCCGACAGGATCACTCTTGACCTTCCCATTATGGGAAGCTTCATATGGGTAGGACGCCAAACGGGAGAGCGTCATGTTCCGCTACAAGGTCGACAAGATGGGCTGCGGCGGCTGCGCCAAGTCTGTCACCCGCGCCGTCCTCGGCGTCGCGCCAAACGCTCAGGTCGAGGTGGATCTGGAAGCTAAGCTCGTCACGGTGTCGGGAACCTCCGGCCCGGCGGACCGCATCACCCAAGCCATCATCGCCGCCGGCTTCCCGGCGGAACCGCTCCGCGCTGCCGCTTGAAAAGCTGTGGCGGAAACCAAACCTGTTCACGGGCATTCACGTCTCAACGGCAGACATAGTCCCGCCACCAAAAACGGTGTAAGCCAGACCTCATGAGCCTCGACCGGCAAATCGTGCGTTTGATGGCGGCGATGATCCTCGCG
Organism: Methylobacterium indicum; assembly: GCF_001043895.1. Classification (GTDB taxonomy): domain Bacteria; phylum Pseudomonadota; class Alphaproteobacteria; order Rhizobiales; family Beijerinckiaceae; genus Methylobacterium; species Methylobacterium indicum. Next base: position 34,521 of record NZ_JTHF01000047.1, on the reverse strand, counting down.
ATCATCGCCTACGTCGCGCCGTCCGCCGTCCAGGCCCACGAGGGACACCGACACGACGGCCACCATGTGGCTGCGGTGCAGCCAGCGACCGCACCGGTGGCTGAGGCCGGGTCGGCGTCCGTCAAGCCGGCGGTCGGAACCGGGGTACCTGCTTGGTCCACGTTCGCGCTCCCGGTCTCGTTCATCGAGCCTGCGCGCATCGAACTGGAGCAGGATGGCGGCTGCTGCCCCGGGCCTTGCAAGACCCGCTGCTGCGGGCCGATGGCCTGCTGTGCCACCGGCATCCTGTCCGGCCCGTCTACCTTGTCGCCGTCCCTTTTCCGGATCGTCACGCTGATCCCGCGTGATATCGCCGGTCGCGCCGGCCCCGGCCCCGAGGCCCTGCCCGAGCCCCCACGAACCCTCGCGTGAGATGAGGCGCGCCTGAGGCGCGCGACACCCGGATTGCGTCTGCTGTCAAGGCGCGCGTCCGGCCTCCCCGACGCGAGGATTTCTGTTCATGCCGACCCGATTTACCGCCGCCCTGGGCGCGGCGGCGCTGCTTGCCGCCGTCCTGGTGGGGCCTGCTCATGCCCATGGCGGACACGACCACGGCACGGCTCCCCCGCCCGTCTCCACGACCATTGCCCCACGCGGCGAGGCCCTGTCGGACGCCTTCGAACTCGTCGCCATCCCGCGCGATGGCACCCTGATGCTCTACCTCGACCGCTTCCGGACGAACGAGCCGGTGCCGGGCGCCACGGTCGAGGTCGAGACACCCGAAGGCCCCCGGACCGCCACGGCCACGCAGGAAGGCGGCTATGCCCTACCGGCACCCTGGCTGTCGAAGCCCGGCCGGCACGAGCTCGTCGCGACCGTTACGGCCGGCGATGCCGTCGACGTGCTCACCGTCGCGGTCACCGTGCCCGATCCGAAGGTTTCTCCGGCAGCGGCACCGGCTCCTGCCGCCCCCACTCAGGCGGTGATGGGACGCGTCTCCGAGGTCGCCCATGGGGTACGCGAGCGCCTCGGGCAGAAAGACCCGACGCTGGTGGCTTCGATCGCCGTGGCGTTCCTGCTCGGCATGCTCGTGACTGCAGCGGTGCGCGGCCGCCGCAGCACCCCTGCCGTTGCGCTGCTGGCCATCGGTATCACCCTCGTTCTCGGTACCGCCGCCTTCGCGCACGGCGACGAGGATCACGGCGCCCCCGTGCAGGGGGCGGCCCTGATCGAGCCGCGACCATCCGCACCAGCGACCTCTGACCTCGCCCAGCGCCTGCCCGACGGCTCCGTGTTCGTGCCCAAGCCCACGCAGCGGCTGCTCGTGCTGCGCACCACGATGACCGAGCAGGGCAGCTTCCACCGCTCGGTCGAGCTGCCGGGCCGCATCATTCCGGACCCGAATGCCAGTGGCGTCGTGCAGTCCTCTGTCGGTGGCCGCCTCTCACCGCCGCCCTCCGGCCTGTTCCCACGCTTGGGGACCAAGGTCCGGAAGGGAGATGTACTTGCCAGCGTAGCACCGCCCGTCCAGGCCATCGACGTTTCCGACATGCGCCAGCGCCAGGGCGAGCTCGACCAGCAGATCGCCATCGTCGAACGCCGGGTCGAGCGCTACCGCAAGCTTGCTACCACCGGTGCGGTGGCTCAGACTCAGCTAGACGATGCTCAGGCCGAATTGGTCGGCCTGCACGACCGCCGGTCGGCCCTCGACAAGGCTCGGCAGCAGCCCGAGACGCTGGTGGCCCCTGTCGACGGCGTAGTGGCACAGGCGACCGCGGTCGCCGGCCAGATGGCGGCGCCTGGCGCCATGGTTTTCCAGATCGTCGACCCCAACCGCCTCTGGGTCGAGGCGCTGAGCTTCGACGCCCTGACCGCGGCGCAGAACGCTACGGCCCGGTTGGCCGACGGGCGCACACTGAAGCTGGCGTACCAGGGCACCGGCCTCGCCGATCGCAACCAGGCCATTCCGGTTCAGTTCGCGATCCAGGGTGGCGCCTCGGGTCTGCGGGTCGGCCAGTTCGTTACCGTGCTGGCCGGCACGGACGCCGAGCAGTCCGGCCTAGCGCTGCCGCGCTCGGCCATCGTGCGCACCGGCAACGGGCAGGACGTCGTCTACGAGCACACCACCGCCGAGCGCTTCGAGGCCAGGCCCGTCCGGGTTGAGCCGCTCGATGGCGGGCGCGTGCTGATCGCCGAGGGCGTTGGACCCGGTAAGCGCGTCGTGACCCAGGGCGCCGAACTCCTCGACCAGGTTCGCTGAGGAGGCAGCCCCAATGTTCACCTTCCTCGTCAGCCAGTCGGTCCGCAACCGCCTGCTCGTCCTCGCGCTCGCCGCGGTGCTGGTGCTCTACGGCGCCTTCACCGCCACCAAGCTGCCGGTCGATGTCTTCCCCGACCTCAACAAGCCCACCGTCACCATCATGACGGAGGCTGAGGGCTACGCGCCGCAGGAGGTCGAGCAGCTCGTCACCTACCCCATCGAGACCCGGATGAACGGCCTCCCGGGGGTAACCCGCGTGCGCTCCGTCTCGGGCGTCGGCCTGTCCATCACCTACGTCGAGTTCGACTGGGGCACGGACATCTACCGGAACCGGCAGCAGGTCGCCGAGCGCCTGAGCCTGGTGCAGGATCAGCTGCCTCGCGGCGTCACGCCGGTAATGGGGCCCATCTCCAGCATCATGGGCCAGATCCTGCTCGTGGCGGTCACCAGCGAGACCGCCAGCCCGATGCAGGTGCGAGAGGTCGCCGACTTCACCATCCGGCCGCGGCTGCTGACCATCCCGGGTGTGGCCCAGGTCATCCCCATCGGGGGCGAGGTGCGCCAGTTCCGGGTCAGCCCGAACCCTGCGGCGATGCGCTCGCTTGAGGTGACGAACGCCCAGCTTGAGACGGCGCTCGCCCAATTCGGGACCAATGCCGGCGGCGGCTTCACCGACCAGCATTCCCGCGAGTACCTGATCCGGAACATCGGCCGGACCATGAGCCTCGACGATCTGCGCAACCTCGTGGTCGCGACGGTCGCCAATACGCCGGTCCACCTCCGCCAAGTCGCCGAGGTGTCCTTCGCAGCCCGGGTGAAGCGCGGCGATGCCGGCTACATGGCCAAGCCTTCGGTCATCGTCTCGGTCGAGAAGCAACCGGACGTCGATACCGTGCGCCTCACCCGCAGCATCGAGACGGCGCTGAAGGAGCTCAACCCGAACCTGCCCGGTGGCATCAAGGCCGACCAAGTCCTGTTTCGGCAGGCCGACTTCATCGAGACCTCCATCCGTAATGTCGAGCGCGTCCTCGTCGAGGCCGTGCTGGTAGTAGCGGTGGTGCTGTTCGCGTTCCTGCTGAACGTGCGCACCACCGCCATCTCGCTCTTGGCCATCCCGGTCTCGGTGCTGACCACCGCGGTGGTGTTCCACCTGTTCGGGCTGTCCATCAACACCATGACGCTCGGAGGGCTGGCCATCGCCATCGGCGAGCTCGTCGACGACGCGGTCGTGGACGTGGAGAATATCTACAGACGCCTCGGTGAGAACCGCCGGGCAGGCAACCCGAAGAGCACGTTCCAGGTGGTTGTGGAAGCCTCAAACGAGGTTCGCTCCGGTATTGTCTACGCGACGCTGATTATCATCCTGGTTTTCGTGCCACTGTTTGCGCTGTCAGGCATCGAAGGTCGGCTCTTCGCGCCACTCGGTCAGGCCTACATCATCTCGATCCTGGCGAGTCTGCTCACTTCCATCACCCTGACGCCAGTGCTAGCCTCCCTGCTATTGCCGGGCCTCAAGAACCTGGAGGAGCACGACAGCCGGTTTCTCAAGCTGCTCAAGCGGGGCAATGCCGCTCTGCTGCGGGTCGCGTTCCGGCATCAGGGCCTTCTGGTGGGCACCGTCGCGATGGCAGTGATCGGCGCGGGCATCGCCGCCTGGAACCTGCCGCGCGCCTTCCTGCCGCCCTTCAACGAAGGGTCCTTTACGGTCAACGTGACCTTCAACCCGGGCATCTCGCTCGCTGAGAGCAATCGGGTCGGATTGATCGCCGAGAAGCTGTTGCTGGATATCCCGGGCGTGAAGGCGGTCGGCAGGCGAACCGGCCGGGCCGAGCTCGACGAGCACGCCGAAGGCGTTCACTCCTCCGAGATCGAGGTAGCACTCGACGAGGGCGAGAAGCGGCCGAAGGAGGCGTTGGTTGCCGACATCCGCGGACGCCTCGCGGCCCTGCCGGTAGCGGTCAACGTCGGCCAGCCCATCTCGCATCGGCTCGACCACATGCTCTCGGGCGTGCGCGCCGAGATCGCGCTCAAGGTATTCGGCGAGGACCTCGATGCCCTGCGCCGGGTGGCCAACGCCCTGCGCGATCGAATGACCAAGATCCCGGGCCTCGTCGACCTGCAGGTCGAGCGTCAGGTGCGCATCCCGCAATTGGAGGTGCGCGTCGATTACACCCGGGCGGCCCTCTACGGAGTGCAGCCGGCCGCCGTCGTCGAGCAGATCAGCCGCCTCTCGAATGGGCGCGTGGTCTCGACTGTCGTCGACGGCGTGCGCCGCTTCGACGTCGTGCTGCGCCTCTCCGAGAACCGGCGGACGACGACTGGCCTCGGCGACCTCCTGCTGGAAACGCCTTCGGGCTGGGTACCGGCGAAGCAGGTGGCCGACATCCGCGAGACCGACGGCCCGAACCAGATCCTGCGCGAGAACGCGCGGCGTCGCATCGTCGTACAGGCCAATACCAACGGCGAGAGCGACATGACCACCATCGTGGCGGCCATCCGCGAGGCCGTGGCGAAGGAGCCGATGCCGCCGGGCTTCTTCACCAGCCTGGAGGGCACCTTCCAGGCGCAGGAGGAAGCGAGCCGGACCATCGCGGCGCTCTCGGCCCTATCCTTGGCCATGGTGTTCGCCATCCTCTACAGCCGCTACCGCTCGGTCGCACTGGCGCTCATCATCATGGGCAACGTGCCTCTCGCGCTGATCGGCTCGGTGACCGCTCTGTGGCTGGTCGGGCAGCCGCTTTCGGTGGCGTCGATGATCGGGTTCATCACGCTGACCGGCATCGCAGCACGCAACGGCATCCTGAAGATCAGCCACTACCTGAACCTGTCGCTTCACGAGGGGGTGCCGTTCGGGCCCGACCTCGTGATCCGCGGCAGCCTCGAGCGGCTGACCCCGGTCCTGATGACGGCGTTGTCGGCTGGCGTGGCGCTGGTGCCGTTGCTCTACGACGCGGCGAGCCCAGGCAAGGAGATCCTGCACCCGGTCGCGGTGACGATCTTCGGCGGCCTGATCAGCGCGACGTTGCTCGACACCTTCCTGACCCCCGTTCTGTTCCTGCGCTTCGGCAGCAAGCCGCTCGAGCGGCTTCGCGCCCTCCACGCCGATGCGCCGGCTTACCCATCCCCGGACGGCGCGCGACCGCGTTCGGCCGAGGCTTATTGACCCCAGAGGAGGCAACAGCGTGATCCTACCGAAACTGACCCTCGTCGTCGGCCTGCTGGCCGCGACAGGCGTGAGTGCCCACGAGACCGCCGGCCAGCACGGAGGCCGGGTGACGGACGCTGGCAAATTCCACGTCGAGCTCGTCGCCAAGGGCGAGACCGTCGACGTGTTCCTGTCCGACGGCGAGCAGAAGCCAGTCCCGGCCAACGGCTTCAAGGGCACGGCCATCCTCGTTGTCGGCGGCAAGCCGGCCCGCGTGCCGCTGGAGCCTGCGGACGGCAACCGCCTCACTGGCAAAGCAAACGCCTCGCTCGGCGACAGCCCGAAGGGCGCCGTGCAGCTCACTGGCCCGGACGGCGCGACCGCCAGCGGCAAGTTCAACTGACCCCTGACCCCAAGAGAGGAAGTCCCATGACCCAGATCCGCACGATCGCCCTCGTCGCCCTCCTGTCCGGCAGCCTCGTCGGCACCGCCCTGGCCCAGGGCACGCACTCACACGGGAGTCATGAGATGCCGGGCAACCCGGCCGCGACCCACGACGACGACATGATGAAGATGATGCAGTCGATGAAGCCGGATCCGAAGGACCCGGCCTCGACCAAGGACTTCAAGGCCGCCGACATGACGATGATGCACGACATGCACGTGCCCTACAGCGGCAACGCAGACATCGATTTCCGCACGCACATGATCCCGCATCACAAGGGCGCGGTTGCCATGGCCAAGGTCGCCTTGAAGTACGCCAAGGACCCTGAGACCAAGGCGATGGCCCAAAAGATCATCGACGACCAGGAGAAGGAGATCTCCGAAATGGAGGCGTGGCTGAAGAAGAACGGCAGCCGGTAATCCATCCTACGCCGCCGGGTCGCTTTCGGCCCGGCGGAGCCGAGCAAAGGGAACAGACATGAGCGACGCGCCACATGGGCACCAGGCGGCATCGGCGGGCCACGCCCACGCGTGCGGCCATGACCACGGCGCGCACACGCATGGCCAAGACGAGCATAGCGCGGCCGCTGCGAACGTAGACGGCGCCAACCGTGTGAAGGACCCGGTCTGCGGAATGATGGTCGATCCGCACACGACCAAGCACCGGGCCGAGCATGACGGCCATCCGTACTACTTCTGCTCGAACGGCTGTCGGACCAAGTTCGAGGCGAGCCCCGTCCGCTACGTCGACCCCGGCCAGGCCGCCGCGAAGGTCGACCCGGTGCCTGAGGGTACGATCTACACCTGTCCCATGCATCCGGAGGTGCGCCAGGTCGGACCCGGAGCATGCCCGATCTGCGGGATGGCGCTCGAGCCGGCATTGGTCGGCGCAAACGAGGGCCCAAGCGAGGAACTCCTCGACATGACGCGTCGGTTCTGGGTCGGGCTGGTCCTGACCTTGCCGGTGTTCGTGTTGGAGATGGGCGGCCACCTGTTCGGCCTCACGGAACACCTGGGCCAGCAGACGTCCAACTGGATACAGTTCGCCCTAGCGACCCCGGTCGTGCTCTGGGCTGGCTGGCCCTTCTTCGTGCGCGGCTACCACTCAGTCGTCTCGCGCAACCTGAACATGTTCACGCTGGTCGCACTCGGAACGGGTGTTGCCTGGCTATACAGCGTGGTCGCGACGTCGGCCCCGGGACTGTTCCCGGAGGCCTTGCGCGGGCACGGTGGGGCGGTGCCAGCTTATTTTGAGGCGGCCGCCGTCATCACGGTGCTGGTGCTCCTCGGGCAGGTCCTGGAGCTTCGCGCTCGCGAGAGTACCGGCGGTGCGCTCCGCGCTCTGCTCGACCTCGCGCCGAAGACGGCCCGCCGCATCCGGCCTGATGGTACGGACGAGGAGGTGCAACTCGACGCGATCGGGATCGGCGACCGCCTGCGCGTACGCCCCGGCGAGAAGGTACCGGTTGACGGCGCCGTCGTAGAGGGCCGCAGCTCGGTCGACGAGAGCCTCGTGACGGGGGAATCCATGCCTGTCACCAAGGAGGTCGGGGCTTCCGTCATCGGCGGCAGCCTGAACCAGACCGGCGGGCTCATCCTTGAGGCAACCAAGGTCGGGCGCGACACCATGCTAGCCCGGATCGTCCAGATGGTGGCCGAGGCCCAGCGCTCGCGCGCACCCATCCAGCGCTTGGCCGACCAGGTTGCCGGCTGGTTCGTGCCGGCAGTCGTCGGCGTCGCGGCGTTGGCCTTTGCCGCTTGGATGGCCTTCGGGCCCGAGCCACGCTTCACCTTCGCGCTGCTGGCAGCTGTCGCGGTGCTGATCATCGCCTGCCCCTGCGCGCTCGGGCTCGCCACGCCGATGTCCATCATGGTTGGTGTCGGCCGGGGCGCCCAGGCCGGCGTCCTCGTCAAGAATGCAGAGGCGCTGGAGCGCATGGAGAAGGTCACCACGCTGGTGATCGACAAGACCGGGACGCTGACCGAGGGCAAGCCGGCAGTGACGCGGGTGGTGCCGGCGGCCGGTTTCGACGAGGACACGGTACTGCGTCTTTCGGCGAGCGTCGAACGCGCGAGCGAGCACCCTCTCGCGCTCGCCATCGTGAAGGCAGCCGGCGAGCGCGGGATCGCCCTGGCCCCGGTGTCAGACTTCGACAGCCCAACCGGCAAGGGCGCGCTCGGCACGGTTGATGGTCGGCGTGTCGCGCTCGGCAACGCCGCCTTCCTGCGCGAGCAGGGCGTGGACGTCTCAGCCCATGCGGCTGCGGCTGACGACCTCCGGCGAGAGGGCGCCACCGCGATCTTCGCGGGCATCGACGGACGCGTGGCTGGCGTCCTCGCCATCGCCGACCCGATCAAGGAGACCACGCCCGAGGCGCTGGCGGTGCTTCGAGCAGAGGGCATCCGGGTCGTCATGCTCACCGGCGACAACCGTACCATGGCCGAGGCCGTGGCGCGCCGGCTCGGCATCGAGGAGGTCGAAGCGGAGGTTCTGCCCGATCAGAAGGCGGCCGTGGTCGAGCGCTACAAGGGGATCGGGCAGGTGGTCGCGATGGCCGGCGATGGCGTGAACGATGCGCCCGCCCTCGCTGCAGCGGACGTTGGCATCGCGATGGGTACGGGCACTGACGTGGCCATCGAAAGCGCAGGCCTGACGCTTCTCAAGGGCGATCTCCTCGGCATCGTTCGAGCGCGCCGCCTCTCGCGAGCGGTAATGGGGAACATTCGCCAGAACCTGTTCTTTGCCTTCATCTATAACGCGGCCGGCGTTCCGGTGGCGGCGGGCATCCTCTACCCGTTTCTCGGCATTCTGCTCTCGCCGGTCATCGCGGCGGCAGCCATGGCGCTCTCCTCAGTCAGCGTAATCGGCAACGCTCTGCGCCTACGCGCAGCGAACCTCGATCCCGTGTCGTCCCGATAGGAGCCAGCATGTTCCCGACCTGGCTTCATGCCCTCTCGATCAGTGCACTGCTGCTGGGTGCCGCCTGCTCGTTGTTGCTTTCGGTGCAAGTGATCCGGCACCCGCAGCACATGACCGTGATGAACGTGGTCTGGCCGGTCAGCGCCCTGTTCGGCACGCTCGCCGTGGTCTGGGCCTACTACCGCTACGGCCGGCTCGCGACGATGGAGGCGCATCACCACGCCAAGGAGCGAGGCGAGAAGCCGCCGAACATGACCGGCACACCGTTCCCTGTGATGGTCGGCAAGGGCGCACTCCATTGCGGCAGCGGCTGCATGCTCGGCGATGTTGCCGCCGAGTGGCTTGCCTTCCTGGTGCCCGCGGTGGCGATCTGGTTTGGATGGCACACGATCTTCGATGAGAAGATGTACGCCGTGTGGGTGCTGGACTTCGTTTTCGCCTACGGGCTTGGGATCGCGTTCCAATATTATGCCATCGTGCCGATGCGAGGACTGTCGCCCGGCAAGGGTTTCGTCGCGGCCCTCAAAGCAGACACCCTGTCGCTCATCGCTTGGCAGATCGGCATGTACGGCCTCATGGCGCTGGTTCAATTCTGGCTCTACCCGCACGTGGCTGGGCAGCAGGCGCCGGTGAACTCCGTCGAGTTCTGGTTCGCCATGCAGGTCGCCATGGTCGCAGGGTTCTTGACCAGCTACCCGGTGAACTGGTGGCTCGTTGGCTCCGGCATCAAGGAGCGGATGTAAGCCGGAACACGGCGCATCCTCCCCGCCCTCCTTAGCGGGATCGAGCGCACTGAGCAGCCTTCCGCCTACCTTCCCCTACTCTGGAGCTTCTGTTGTTCACGCCCGCCTTCGTGCATGACCTCATCCACCGCGTCGCGGGGTTGGATCAACCCCATGGACACTGGTGGATCGAGCTCGTGTCGGTCCTCGTTCTGATCGTGGCGCCGGTCTGGACGGGATCGTTGGCGATCCGGCTCGGCTGGCGCTGGTTGGTCAGGTGGCACCAGCGTCGAGGCGCAGGAACTCCAGCGGGGTGGCACCTTGAGCGCTACATCATTCGTGCGACGCTGCGCTACCAGTACCGTCTCGTCCTGCTCTCGCTCCTGACCTTGCCGGCGGCTTGGCTTCTGCTAGAAATTCCAAAGCACATCATCAACCACGCCCTCGCAGACGCTGAGGGCGGCCGCCCATCCAGGATGATGTTCCTAGGCTTCGATCTCGGGCGCGTCGAGCTTCTGTTCGCGCTGTGCGCTAGCTATCTCGCCGTTCTCATACTGGGCGGATTAGCAAAATACGGGGTTACCTGGGCACGTGGACGCCTGAACGAGCGTCTCGTGCGCCGGCTGCGCCTCGCGGTCATCCGCCGGACACGCTCGGAGCGCTCGCCCGAGCACCGGGCTGCGCTCTCGGCGGTGGCGGTGCAGGAGGTTGAGCCGGTCGGCTACTTCGGCGCCAGCCTGGTGGCTGTGCCGCTCGTTCAGGGCGGCACGCTTCTCACCAGCGTCCTCTTTCTGCTCCTCCAGAACGCCGCCCTAGCCTTAGCGGCGCTGGTGATGCTGCCGGTGCAGCTCAGCATCCTGCCGCGCCTGCAGCGGCGCTTGAACGGCAAGGTACGCGAGCGAGTGCATGCAACCCGGATGCTCGGCAGCCTCTTGACCACGTCGTCACCGCGGACTCTTGGACAAACCACGAGCCTAGATCGGCAAATGGCTCAAGTCGAAACACTGGAAAGAGTACGTATCGATATCGCAGACCTCAAGGGACGCCTGAAGGGACTATATAATTTTACCTCGAACCTAACGCCATTTTTCTTGTTCTCAATCGGCGGATATCTGGTAATCCAGCGCCAGCTCTCACTGGGAGCCCTCGTCGCTGCACTAGCAGCCTATAAGGAAATCGCTCCGGCCATGCGGGAACTGTTCGACTTCGCGCAGAACTGGTCTGATGCCAGGGCACGCTACGATGAGGTTACGAAAGCACTCGGTCAATCCGAGGCGGCAACCGAACACATTGCAGAGATACCTGCACTCCATCTCAGACCAAGCCAAACATCTATGGTAATGTATTAGGTAGTTGCGCGCGTGGGAAGATACATGGAGATAAGCCGCAGGTGGAAGATATGGGGACATTTCCGCATCTACTGCGCAACAAAATTTTGAGCAACGCCTAGCCTTGTAGGAAAAAACTCAATATCTCTCTAGCAGCCAAGGCTATAAGTCAGTATGATAAAAAATATTCCAACTCGTCATTCACAACGTTTAGCAAATTCACACTTGATTACTGTAAAAGGTCAGGCAACCGCTCCATAATCGTCTGCTGCCTGTCGTCACTGACCACCCGCAAGGTGCGCTACACCTTGGGGTCACGCTCCAGGCAGCCAGCCTTGGGCGGCGAGCATGCAGCAACCTACAGCCAGCCAAGTACTGAGGCGCCTCTCGTTATACCGCAGATACCTGACACCAAAAGCGGAAGCCTTACATCCCGTCGCGAGACATATTGAGGAACACCATCATGACACACCAAGACGATCCACTCTGGTATGACTATGAGACAGAAGAAAGACGCAAGATGCGCTTTCCATTCTGGACATCCGTTTTTATCGTCGTTTTCACGGTTGTGGCGATCTACCTACTCGTTTGATAGGTAACATCCTAACTCGCAAAAAGAGGTTTCGCATGCTTGCGATTGCAATAGCCGGCTGAATGGCAATGTCGCTGCCAATAGCTAGTAGAACATTGTTGGCGGATAGTGCATTTGGCGATTTTGCGTCGAAAGCGCCTCAGGTGTTGATAAAATCGCATGCCTAGCAAGAAGCTCGCCCGTCAGCATTATCCTACACAACATGCTCCCAAAGGACGTCGACGCGTCCGCAGCAAGATTTTAGACAACGCGAATAAAAATTTCATAAATATAATATTCGGAATAATATTTATGCTTGTAATAACATTGTTATATCCAACATTATTGTAATAATATTGAACTTTGCAATTATAAATATAATATCTAATTTATAATCCAGAATATCGAGCATTTAAATTAAAATCATGCAATGCGCAATAGAGACAGCAATCAATCTTACCTCGCCCAGCAGCACTTTCGATGAGGGCTCGAGCTTGATCCTCAGTCCACGTTTCTCGTTCGACGGTGCGGTCAGCGGGCCGCTCGTTACTGCGTTGGCGAAGCCGTTGGCGGTCTGCGAGTAGCGGCTGGTATTGGTGTGATGGAATGCCGTGTAGGTGGCGCCCGGGGTCAGCGTGACCGGGTTCGAGAAGGTGGCGGGCGGCAACAGTCAACATGGCTGTGCGTTGACGCTCGTTGCGGGGGCGCAGGCATTTACGATTGGATATGAGGCTGGTACCCAAACTTACCCGTGAAGGTTGGGCGCTGTGCTCGGCATGTTTTGGGGGAGGAAAATGCGCCTGGTACCGACCCTCCAAACGCTGCAGCTAACCGGACTTACATCGGCGAAGCTACGCGAATGGATAGGCCGGCGTCGGCGGAGGCTTGCGTGAGCAGCATCGCCTTCCAGACGGCCCTCCGCGCTACGGGGTACCTCGACCATGCAGGACGCCCAGCCCCTGGGCTCACCGAGACCAGCGGCGCAATCCAAGCGCGGCTCCGGACGGTTCTGAGTGACGGACGTGTAGGGCTTCATGCTGACGCGGTTTTCACGGCGCAGGGTGCACCGACCACCATCTTCAAGGATGCCGGTCAGCATCAACCATCTCCCGACGAGTTGCGCTCCTGGTACGAAGCTGCCTGGAACGTCGGTGTGGCGCCGCTTCTGTGGATCATCACGCCAACGGACGTGCGCCTCTACGACTGCTATGCTGCACCGGCAGAGGCATACGCTAATGCCGAGCCACCGGAACTCGAGCGATACAGCTTAGCAGATCCCGACCGAATCCGTGCTTTGGACACGGCATGCGGTCGCCTCGCGACCGAGACCGGCGCCTTTTGGTCAAGTGCGGTCGGTTCCAAAATCAATCGACGCCACCGTGTCGACCGCGAGCTCCTCGCTGAGATCAGCGCCCTTGAGGATCGCTTGGTCGGGTTATCATCCAATGAAACCCCGGCGACTGGTAAGCACTTAGCCAGAGATCTTGCGCAACGTTTCATCGGTCGCTGCATTTTTACGTGGTATCTGCTCGACAGACAATTAGCCCAACCCTTCCTTCCTGAGGATATACCTCCTAGTCTAACTGAGATGTTCGGGTCTCCGACAGCTGCATTTCGCTTATTTGAATGGCTACGATGCACTTTCAACGGCGACTTGTTCCCGATGGATGATCCTGGCGCTGAACGAGATTACCTCACCGAAGGTCATCTTGAACTCATGCGCGAGTTTATAGAAGGCCGGAGCCTCATCCCTGAAAGGAGAGGACAAGGCAGATTGTTCCGTTTTCGGTTCAACGTTATCCCGGTCGATCTCATCAGTTCAATATATCAACAGTTCGCACGAACGAGCGCAGCTGAAGAAGCGCATGCACAAGGACTGCACTATACACCGATTGAGTTAGTACATCTAACGCTCGATCCTGTATTTGAGCAACTGCCACTAGGCGCCCGGGTCATAGACCCTGCTTGCGGCTCAGGAGCCTTCCTCGTCGAGGCCTTCCGCAGACTTGTTTGGCGCGCAAGCCAGGGAAAGCCTGCATCTCGGAAGGTTGTTCGAAATATACTCCATAACCAGCTCTTTGGATTGGATATCAATCCATCAGCTCTCGGTATTGCAGCTTTCAGCCTTTACCTGGCAGCTCTGGAGCTTGATGAGGATCCTATCCAAGACCTCAGAGATCTAAAATTCGATCATCTCATAGGACGTACCCTCTTCGAGGCGGACTCGCTTGCTGATGAATTGCCCCGTCATGTCGCTGATAACACCTTTGAGGCGGTTGTCGGCAATCCGCCGTGGACCTTTGTTGGCCGAAGAGGAGCATCGCCGAAACGTATCAAGGATGACGAGGGAACTGCCCGTCCGAGGCGGAGCCCAGACTGGGCCTTCTTGAACCTCGCCGCTCGCCTTGCCGGAGAGAATGGCAGGGTGGGTATGGTGATGAAGGCCACACCATTCTTTTCCAAAGATCCTCACGCGATTTCTGCTCGAAAAAACCTTTTCAATCGTCTCGCTTCGGCGGCGTTGATCAATCTATCGTTTCTTCGACGTGAGGAGCTATTCCCAGATGCAACCGGGCCAGCTCTGCTGTTCCTTGCACGATGTGCCCTGTCCTCATCGCATGACCGTTTGCTTGTCGGGTCGATACCTTGGACGCCGGACTTCCGGCGTACAGGTGTCTTTCACATCGGCCCTGGTGAAATCCGATCGATCCCCTTGCAACGTGTTCTGGCCGCACCACCCTTTCTAAAAGCTGCCACGTTCGGCTCTGTCCGTGACGGCTGGTTGATCGAGCGTCTCGACCGAGAGTTTCCAACTCTGGACAACGTACTCGATAGCGTGGGCATTAGAGCGCGAGAACATCGAGGTCAGGGCTTCAAAATTAAAGGCAGAGAACAAACACCCAGTCCGCTTGAATATTTTAGCCTCAAAGTGATCACGCCTGAGAATTTTACTTCATTTCGATTAGGGGGTAGCCTCGACGAGTTTACATATCAAACTCTTCACAGAACTCGCAATAGAGCAATATTCAACGGCCCTTTACTGCTGTGCTCGAAGGTCGGCTCCGAAGCAGGCGCGCAACGTGGCCGCTACAGTGCAGCAGTCGTAGAGTCCGACCATCTGTATACGCAAGGTTTTTTTGGTATTTCATTTGCTAATGCAGATAAGAGGTATGCTTACCTTCTCTCTGGGATCTTAAATTCAAGCTTGACAGCATTCCAATTTGCACTCGGCGGGCCAACTTGGGGACTCGAGCGTCCGACCGTCGAACCTCACGATCTACTCTCCCTACGCATTCCCTACTTCTCCGAGGTGAGCGATGATCGTATTCGAGCCGTCATTGATGCCGAACGTGCGGTAGCATCAGCGCCTGAGCGCAATGATCTTCTGGCAGCGCTCGACCATGCTGTTTACGAGCTTTATGACTTGGAACCAGAAGAATGCGTTCTGGCGCGAGATAGCATTGATCGGGCTCGTTACCTCATTTTCGAGAACCGAGTAGAGCGTGGTCGTTTTGTCGCACCACCCGCTCAAGCTCAATTACGCGCCTATGCTGGTCAACTGGCAACCGTCGTAAATGCCTACCTACGCGCGCGCGGAGAACGCCATCTCGAAGCGCTGATTTATCCTCAGAGCATGACCGCAACAGATTGGGCTGGCGGGATCCCTGGTGTGGCAGCCGTTCGGTTCGTCATGGCAAAGGGTGCTCCAGGTTCTAACGCAGTCGTACATGATGGTAAGGCTGAGGACTTGGAAACCCTTGCTGCTGCTCTACGTGGGCAGTTTGAAACCGATATACCGCCTTATTTAAATGAACGACGTCAGCTGAGGATCTACGGCGACAAAGATCTATACGTTCTAAAGCCGGCCGAAGTTCGCTATTGGACGTGTACGGCCGGCTTGAACGACGCTGATGTTATCCTGGCGGATCACTGGGTGCGGAGGCGGAATGCCGCTACTCACGTCTGATCGACCTTATGGCAATCCTGCCTTCGAACTTTCTTCAGACGAGGTCTACACAGTCCTCGATCTGGTATGCCGCGGCGCTGATGAGGCTCGGGCTCATGTAACGCCCGGCATGCTTGAGGTACCAACAACGATTGTCGTCCGCAAGGCGATGCGAAGAGTAAAGCGCGCACTAGGTCTCACGAACCTTCAGGTTCGGGGCGAACATGAAATTGATAATATGGCCGCATACGACTCAAGCATCCATGGGCGGATTGATATTACTCTACAATTTCTTCATCAATTTGGCGACGAAGATGCCTATGTTGCAGTCGAATGCAAACGAGTGCGGGCCGGCGACGCTGGATTAAATGGCAGCTACGTGACGCAGGGCGTCGAGCGATTTGCAACTGGTAAGTACGCTGCAGGGCATCCTTGGGGATTTATGCTCGGCTACGTGCTCGCGCTCCCGGTTGAGGACATCGTTGATACTATCGATAGGCGCGTATGCAGCAAATATGGAACAGCCTCTGCGCTATCTAACTCGCCCGCTCACCCCAACGCACTACGCATACTTGAAAACGGCCTTCTCCAAGCAGGAAGTCATCAGATCCGCCTTCATCATATCTTTGTCGACATGCTTGTTGCAGATCAAAGTGGGTAAAATTAATTAAATATATTCAATTATTCTAACCGTTACGCAATATCAGTCTTTATGTTCAAGCTCTGTTTTGCAGTGTCGCAAGTTTCCGAGCCGCGCCCCGCTGCGCTCTGAGCCGCTCTCCGTAGCGCGCTGGCATCGCCGGTGTCTTCCACGAGCCGGCCTGCATAACCTCGAGCAGTTCGAACCCGGCAGCGAACATATCCTGTGTCGCACCAACCCGGGTCGAGTGCCCGGAGGGAAGACGGGACAGCTTCAGCCCAGCCGCCGCGGCGAGGGCCTGAAACACCCGCGCCACCTCCCTGTCACCGAGTGCGCTTGCACCGACCTTGCCGCCCTTGGTCAGCGGCCGGAACAATGGCCCGCTCTCCAACCTGGCCGCGGCGAGCCACGTCACAATATGCGCCATGGTGTCGGGAGCCAGGTACTTGATCGTGCCTTCGCCCTCCTGGTCGGCTTTCGAGCGCCGCACCAGTATGGTGCCTGAGCCGTCGGATCCACGCTCCAGATCCCCTATATATAAAGAGACGAGTTCGGAGCGGCGGAGCAGCGTGTCGTAGGCGACGGCGACGAGGGCCGCGTTGCGTAAGGCGATCAGCGGGGCACCGTGCTCGCCCTCCGATACGCGCCGATGCAGCCGGTCGGGCGTCATGACAGTGAGCATGCGGTCGATGCTGGTGCGGTTGAGCGGCTCGGCCTGCTTCTGGCGCCGGCCCTTGGCCCGGTTCATCCGCTTCACCGCCAGCCGCACGATCTCGTCGGCGCAGGGGTTCGGCAGACCGGCGGCGCGATGGAGGGCGGCGATCGAGGAGCGGTAGCGCTCGACCGTGGCGCGGGACTTTGTCTCGGCCTGCGCGTCGATGAAGGCGGCGATCGTCTCGGGTGTCGCCGGCAGCATCGCCCGCCCGGCCTCCCGGCACCATGCGGCGAAGATCCGGCTATCGGCGGCGAACGCGCGCATTGTGTTGTCGGCGAAGGCGCCACGCGCGGCGCGGGCGTGCTCGTCGAGCCGCTCGACCAGAATATCGGCGAGCGGCGGTGCCTCGGCGACCGGGATCGGCAGGGCCGGCTCATCGCGGGATGGTTCGGTGGCGGGTTCGGGGGTGTCGAGCTCCATGGCGTGAGCCTACCCGTCCGGACCTTAGCGATCCACTAATTGTGACCGATAGATGGTGTTATCGGATGCAATTGAGCAGTTTGGAACGGCGTTCCGTTTCCGGAAATTCGCGCCTACCTGACCCGTGGATGTGGCACTGACGGCGATCTTGGTATAAAACTCGGACTTGTACTCGTTCAGTGAGAAACGTTATGGAGTCCCGTGCAACCAAAATCGTGGATGGTGGTAAGCTTGTGATTCCCGCTAGCTTTCGGCGAGAGATGGGGCTGCAGGTCGGCGATACCGTTGTCATGGAAATGGTCGGCGGTGAGCTTCGGGTTCGATCGCGGGATGCAGCTATTGCCGACGCCCAGAAGCTCGTTCGCGGCTTGGTACCAGATGGGATTAGCCTGTCCGATGAGCTGATCGCGGACCGGCGTGCTGAAGCGGCCAAGGAGTAGGACCATGGCCGTGAGATATGCCTTGGACGCCTCAGCCCTGCTCTGCCTGCTCAACCAGGAAGAGGGACAGGAGCGCGTCCGTGTCGCACTGGCCGAAGCGGTAATATCCGCGGTCAACTACTCGGAGGTGGTAGCCAAGCTCGTGGAGCGCGGTGGTGCCGCCGCGGCGATCAGCCGGGCGCTCGAACACCTGCACCTCACAGTCGTCGACTTCGATCGCACTCAAGGTGTCGAGGGCGGCGCGCTGCGGCAGGCTACGCGCCAAGCCGGCCTCTCATTCGGCGATCGCGCCTGCTTGGCGCTGGCGAAGTCGAAAGGCCTCACCGCCCTGACGGCGGACCAGGCCTGGGAGAAGCTGGAGGAAGCCGTCGGCGTGACAGTCGAGCTGGTGCGCTGACAAAAGTGCGGCCGGCGAGGAACATAGGCTTCAGTGCTTGGTACAAACCTAATAATTCTGGCAATGTGGTGACTTTTTTGCCCCACCCTGAGGCTTCGAGAGCACCTGATCATTACACATTGCCGATCCTAATCTGACCATTATGATTTATGTCAGCAATGCCTGATTTCCAGCGTTCTTCGGATGCTCGAGCTACTTACATTGCCCTGATGTCAGGGATCGGATCTTGCACTTTTGTCGAACGGATCAGCCGATCCATAGCCGTGCAGTAAGAAAATGGGTCATTTTTAATTCAAGCGTGCGCAAGTCGCGATTGTTGACCGCCTTGAACTTGCTGCCGTCGATCGCGACGACTGCCTTGCTGAACAGGTTCAGCCGACGGCAGAGGATAACGAACTACGCACGGACTGCCTGGATTGCAGGTCCATTGTCCTTGCGGAAGTCAGCCAGGGTCTTGAAGTTGGGCATCAGCCGACCGATCAGCCACATCAACTCGATGTTGCGCTGGGTCTCGCGTTCGAGACGGCGGCTCGACGGGATGCGGTTGAGGTAGCCGTAGAGGTAGATCTTGAGCAGCGTCGCCGGATCGTAAGCCGGACGGCCGGTCGCCTCAGGTACGGCCCTGGCGAAACCGAGGGTGGTGAGATCGAGTTCGTCGACGAAGAGCTCGACGAGGCGAACCGGATTATCGGCCACCACGTAAGTATCGAGGCAGTCAGGCAGGAGCGTGCTCTGACGACGATCATCACCGGCGATGAAGCGGGCCATCACGACCTCCTCAGACCGGTGACAAGCTTAGCAGATTTAGGCGTTTTCACACAGCCTCGGTAGAAAGCGGACCTTCGCCGGTTGGGCGCTCAGCCCGTGCAGCAACTCGCTGGTCCATTCCGGTCCTGAGCTTCTTGGATCGGCGGGCACGGGACATCTCCATACGAGCAGTAGACGCAACAGTCGCCCTGCTTCGGACGTAGTAGGGTACCGCACCCTGTGCACTCGTAGAAGAACTGGCACGCGTCCGTGGGCATTGTCTCTGATGCGCGGTGCCCGCAGTGCGGACAGATCAGGTTTGACGTCAGCTTCATCGGACGCTCCGTAGCAGCTTGATCAGCGCTGGCTCAAAGTAGCCTCCGGCCGCAGCGGCGGCGATGAGGACCGTGGCGAGGCTGAGCAGCGCCAGGACTGCGGGCGACCGACGATTGGCCGTGCACGACCCATCTGGTCTACAAGCAGCTGGTCGCCGCCGCGCGTAGAGGAACCAGCCGACGATCACCGCCAGGACGCTGGCGGTCATTAGCGGGACACGAAGCGGCACGAGCAAACCAAGCACCGTGAAGACCCCGGCACTGGCTCCAAGGCCACCCAAAACGATAGGCAGCACGCAGCACGACGAGGCCGCGAGGGCACCAAGCCCCGTGACTGCGCCGAGAGCCGCCAGACTGCCTGCGCCGACCGCCGCTGATCCATGATCGAGAATTTCCGTAGGCTGGGCCTGATCGAGGGCCATGTGCCTCGCCTCCATCGTGATGTGGAGCTACCCTACATCCTGTAGCAACTACAGAATCAAGGGCGGCCTTCATGGGTGCGATAACGGGTGCACAAAGCGGAGCGCTTACGATCGGGCAGCTGTCGCGCCGGACCGGCGTCAACATCGAGAACATCCGCTATTTTGAGAAGGTCGGCCTGCTCTCGGCTCCCCCACGTACCGTGGGAGGGCATCGGTCCTACGGCACCGAGCACGTGCGCACCCTGGCCTTCATTCGGCGGGGGCGCGAACTTGGCTTCAGTCCCGACGAGGTTCGGGCGCTCCTCGAACTGCGCCAGCCCGGAAGGGCGTCATGCTGCGAAGTGCAAGAGATCGCAGCGCACCACCTCGACCGGGTGCGCGCGAAGATCGCCGACCTGACCCGGCTTGAACGGCTCCTGGCTGGGACCATGGAGCAGTGTTCCGGTGATGCTGCACCGGAATGCCCAGTTCTCGACATGATCGACCACATTGGGTGAGCTACGGGTATTGTGAGTTGCCCTTCGGTGGCAGTGATTTCAATGATTACTATGGATCGAGAGCGTCGACTTAATTCGAAGACAGACTTGCATCCACCCGATCAACCTAGACACGGACATCCCGGCCACCACCCGGGATAAAATGTATCAAGTCAAACCGCAAAAGGCTCGCAACAAGCAAGCAAATAATATTTTTAATTATTATTATTCATCAATATCTGCGTAAAGATATTTTATATTCTCGCTAGCATCAGCATAATTCACATGGTTTCCCTGATTTTTGCGTTATTTTTGGATGACGTGCGCAGCACGTGTACAGCCATTAATCATAATAATACAACATAGAAACCAACACATTTTTGCTATTTTCGAAAATACTTGCAAAACGTCGCTAAAATTAGATTTTTCCTGAAAATCCAATATCAGTTCCTACAGCCTTTAGGCGTTCCGGCTCACGCTCTTTTCTCTCGCTGTAGCGGTCCACCAAGTAGTCGACCCGTTCGCGCGTCAGGAGCGTGAACTTCATCAGCTCCTCGCACACGTCGACCACGCGCTCGTAGAGCGGCCCTGGCTTCATCCGGCCCGCGTCGTCAAACTCCTTGTAGGCCATCGGCACGCTGGACTGGTTCGGGATGGTGATCATCCGCATCCAGCGGCCGAGCAGGCGCAGGGAGTTCACGGCGTTGAAGCTCTGCGAGCCGCCGGACACCTGCATGACGGCGAGGGTACGGCCCTGGGTCGGGCGCACGCTGCCTTCGGACAACGGCAGCCAGTCGATCTGGCTTTTCATGACGCCAGTCAGGTTGCCGTGCCGCTCCGGTGACACCCAGACGTGCCCCTCGGACCAAATCGACAGCTCGCGCAACTCCTGCACCTTGGGATGCTCGGCCGTCGTGTCGTCGGGCAGCGGCAGCCCGTCAGCATGGAAGATCCGTACCTCGCCGCCCATGGCTTCGAGCAGGCGGGCAGCCTCGTAGGCCAGGAACCGGCTGTACGACCGCTCGCGCAGTGAGCCGTAGAGAATCAGGAACCGGGGCGCGTGAGTGAAAGGCTGCCGGGGGGCAAGGCTGTCGGCGGTCGGCACCTCGAAATGCGCCTCGCTGAGGTTCGGCATGCCATCGGTGAAGGGTTGCAGGGGCTTGTCCAAGAGGTCGCTTTCCACTACGTTTCAATGATGATTGAGATATTGCATAAATGATGGACCAACGGCAAGCTGTCGCTGCCTTCGCGGCCCTAGGCCAGGAGCACCGCCTAAGCATCGTGCGGGCGCTCGTCACCGCCGGCCCGGACGGCCTCGCGGCCGGCGTGCTGGCCGGCGAGGTTGGCGTGTCCGGCACCAACCTGTCGTTCCATCTCAAGGAACTGAGCCACGCCGGGCTGATCCAGTCCCGACGGGACGGGCGCTCGATCATCTACAGCGCCGCCTACGACGGCCTATCGGGCCTGATCCAGTTCCTAATGCGCGACTGCTGCCAGGGCCGCCCGGAGGTCTGTGCTCCGGCCGTCGAGGCGCTGGCCGCCTGCCTTTGCACCCCCACGGGAGACACCGTCCATGCCTGATCGCGTCTACAACGTGCTGTTCCTCTGCACCGGCAATTCGGCCCGTTCGATCCTGGCGGAAGCCATGCTCAACAAGGACGGGCAAGGACGCTTTCGGGCATTCTCCGCAGGAAGCCAGCCCAAGGGCCAGCCGCACCCGCTCGCCCTGCAAATTCTGCAGGAGAGCGACTATCCCACAGCTGGCTTGCGCTCGAAGTCTTGGGACGAGTTCGCCGCGCCGGGTGCCCCGGTGATGGATTTCGTGTTTACGGTCTGTGACAACGCGGCCGGTGAGGCCTGTCCGTTCTGGCCGGGTCAGCCCGTGACAGCGCATTGGGGCATCGAGGATCCCGCCGCGGTGGAGGGGTCCGATATCGAGCGCAAACGGGCCTTTGTGATCGCGCAGCGCTACCTCGAAAACCGCATCAACGCCTTCGTCGCCCTGCCGATCAGCAGCCTCGACCAAGTAGCGCTCTCGTCCCAGGTCCGCGAAATCGGCCAGCAAGACGGTACCACCTCGCCCCGGCCGGAGGTCGCGTGATGGACGTGATCATCTACCACAACCCGGACTGCGGCACCTCCCGCAACACCCTGGCAATGATCCGCAACGCCGGCATTGAGCCGCATGTGATTGAGTACCTAAAGACCCCGCCGTCCCGGGCGCTGCTAGTGCAGTTGCTTCATCGTGCCGGCCTGTCGGTCCGCGACGTGCTACGCGAGAAGGGCACACCCTTCGCCGAGCTGAACCTGGGCGACCCGGCGCTGACCGATGCTCAACTGCTTGACGCGATTGAGGCGCATCCGATCCTTATCAACCGCCCGCTGGTGGTCACGCCCAAGGGCGTCGCCCTATGCCGCCCATCAGAAGCGGTGCTGGACGTACTGCCGGCGCAACAGGGTGAGTTCGTGAAGGAAGACGGCGAGCGGGTCGTAGACGAGCACGGCCGTCGCGTCGCCACCGCCTGAGCCTCATCGCCAACCACAACAAGAAACGATCCTGATGCTCGCTCTTGCGATCTTCCTCGTCACCCTCGTCTTCGTCATCTGGCAGCCCAAGGGCCTCGGGATTGGGTGGAGTGCCCTGGCCGGGGCCGCCGTGGCGCTCGCCACCGGCGTGATCCACCTCGGCGATATACCGGTGGTCTGGCATATCGTCTGGGACGCCACGTTCACCTTCGTGGCTCTGATCATCATCTCGCTGCTGCTCGACGAAGCCGGGTTCTTCCACTGGGCTGCTTTGCACATCGCCCGCTGGGGTGGCGGTCGAGGCCGGCGGCTTTTTCCACTCGTCATCCTCTTGGGCGCAGCCATCGCGGCGGTATTCGCCAACGACGGTGCGGCGCTGCTGCTGACTCCGATCGTGCTCGCAATACTGCTGCGCCTCGAGTTCAAGCCGGCGGCGGCGCTGGCGTTCATCGTCGCCTGCGGGTTCGTCGCCGACAGCACCTCTCTGCCGCTGGTGATCTCCAACCTGGTCAACATCGTCTCGGCCAACTTCTTCGACGTGACCTTCGGCCGGTACGCCGCCGTCATGGTGCCAGTGAACCTCGTCTCTCTGGCCGCGACGTTGGTGGTGCTCTGGCTGTATTTCCAGCGCGTGATCCCGGCGGCGTACCCGGTCGCGGAGTTGGAGCCGCCCCGGCAGGCGATCCGTGATCCGCTGGTATTCCGGGCCGCGTTCCCGCTGTTGGGCGTGCTGCTCGCCGCCTACTTCATCACCGCCCCGCTCGGCGTGCCGGTGTCGGTGGTCACCTGTGCCGGTGCGGCGGTGCTGCTGCTGCTCGCGAACCGCAGCCGGGTCATCCCGATCCGCACGGTGCTGGCCGGCGCCCCCTGGCAGATCGTGCTGTTCAGCCTCGGCATGTACCTGGTGGTCTACGGGCTGCGGAACGCCGGCCTGACCGACGAACTGGCCAGGGGTTTGATCTGGCTGGCCGGGCAGGGGCCGTGGGTCGCCACGGTCGGCACCGGCTTTGCCGCCGCGATCCTGTCCTCGGTGATGAACAACATGCCGAGCGTGCTGATCGGGGCATTCGCGATCCAGCAGGCCTCGGACCTGTCGCCGCTGACCCGTGAGCTGATGATCTACGCCAACGTGATCGGCTGCGATCTCGGGCCGAAGTTCACGCCGATCGGCAGCCTGGCGACGCTGCTCTGGCTGCATGTCCTCGCCAGCAAGGGCCAGAAAATCACCTGGGGCCAGTACATGAAGGTCGGTCTAGTCATCACCCCGCCGGTGCTGCTGGTCACGCTGCTGGCCTTGGCGGCCTGGTTGCCCGTGCTCGGCGTCCAGTAGGCCGCCGATGTCCCCAACCCGGCGTTGGCCGGTAATCTCGGCCCTAGGCGTGGTGCAGATCCTCGCCTGGGGGTCCTCGTTCTACCTGCCGGCGGTGCTCGCCGGCCCAGTCGCCGAAAGCACCGGCTGGCCGCTGGCCTGGGTGGTTGGCGGGCTGACCCTCGGCCTTCTCGTCGCCGCTGCCGCCGCGCCGCATGTCGGCGTGGCGATCCACCGCCACGGCGGGCGCCCGGTGCTGGCCCTCGCGGCGCTGCTGCTGGCCGCCGGCCTCGCCACCCTAGCCGTTGCGTCGGCCCTGCCGGTCTACCTGGCTGGCTGGCTGCTGCTGGGCCTCGGCATGGGCTGCGGCCTGTACGATCCGGCGTTCGCCACGCTCGGCCGTCTGTATGGCGCGCAAGCGCGGCCGGCGATCACGACCCTGACCCTGTGGGGCGGGTTCGCCAGCACCGTGTGCTGGCCCCTCTCGGCGTTCCTGGTCGCGCAGATCGGCTGGCGCGGGGCGTGTCTGGCCTACGCCGGCCTGCACCTTGCGGTCACGCTGCCGCTGGTCCTGCTGCTGATCCCGAAAGCCCTAGCGTTGCCGGCGACCCCAGAGCACCACGAGGCCAGCACCGGCCCGCTGACAGCCCAGGAACGGCGGGCGTTCCTACTGTTCGCCGGGGTGCTGATCCTCGGCGGCGCGATCATGGCGCTGGTTTCGGTCCACTTGATCGCGCTCCTGCAGACACGCGGCGTCGCCCTCGCCTCAGCGGTATCCTACGGGGCGCTGATCGGCCCGGCACAGGTTGGAGCGCGAGTCGTGGAGATGACGTTCAAGGGCCGGCATCACCCGCTGTGGACCCTGACCGCCGCGTTCGTCCTGGTCGCCCTCGGCCTGGTGTTGCTCGCCCTGGGTTTGCCCGCTGTCGGGCTGGCGTTGGTGCTCTACGGCGGTGGTAACGGGATCTACTCAATTGCGCGGGGGACCGTGCCCTTAGCCCTGTTCGGGCCGGTGCGTTATCCGGTCGTGGTCGGTCGCCTGGCGCGGCCGGGACTGGTCGCCCAGGCCCTCGCGCCGCCGGCCGGCGCGTTCGTGCTGACTCATGCCGGCGCCGGACCATTGTGGTGGGTGCTGCTCGCCCTGGCTGTCGTCAACCTCGGCCTGATCGGGGCGCTGTGGCGCACGCGATAGCCGTCTCTCGATTGCTTAAACTTGCGATAGTGCGAGCTTCTCGCGTTCCATACGCCTCCCTTTACACGAATGAGTGCGAAGCTCGGATCAGGATTGGTGACATCGCAAGGTCTGCTGCAGGGTGACGAGCGTCCGTTCGGGTGAACCGGATCGGAGGTCCAGAACCGGTGCGATCTTGCTGTGCAATATCTCGCGGCTGACCCGCCGCTACCCACCCTGAGCAGCCTTTCACAGCGCGGCCTTCGTTATCCGATTAGGTGCTGTGATCCTGCGCCCCTGCAACTGGAAGTCAACGCAAGCCACTGGGTTCGAGTCCCCCTTTCGGATGGCGTGCGGGAGATGATCCGATGGGCGGAGCCGGCTAGGCCTTCATAAAACTCGCCCAGAGCATTCGCAGCGTCTGTGCGGTCGACCAAAAGGAGATGGCCGTGGCCCCTCCGAATCGCCGGGCCTCGGCGAAGGGGTCACCCGGGCCGGGTCGTCGACGTCGGGGGCTTGGCCGGTGGAGCAACTCCCGCGCATTGGCGCCACCCGGAAGCTCGCCGGCACGCAGCAGATATCCGCTTGCGAGGATGACCGCACACCTGCACGCCTAAGAGCGCTGGTTCATGCACCCCGACCAGGTCGTCGAACGGGTCGACGACCGCCGGGGGCTTGCCCGCTGGATCTTGGGCAGGCTCCCCGGGGCGACGAACGCTCTCAATGGTGCATCGCCAGCATCCAGAGAGCCATGGCGACCATCATCACGTTTTCGGTCAGCGAGACGAAGCCGAGCGGCACCTTGCTCGATCCGCCTACGCAGGCGCACTTGATGTCGCGCTTGTCGACGTAGACCGCCTTGAACACCGAGACCGCCCCGACCGTGCCGATGAACAGGGCCACTGGGATCGAGATCCAGTTCAAGGCGCCGGCCACCATCAGGACGCCGGCGATGCCCTCGAGGAAGGGATAGGCATAGGCGTAGCGGACCCAGCGCTGCCCGAGGAGGTCGTAGCCCAGGAACATCGAGGAGAAGCTCTCGATGTCCTGGAGCTTGAGAAGGGCCAGCACGCACATGCTGAAGGCGATGAACCACTCGGCCGCCCGCATAGTGAGCGGCGTGCCGTACACAGCGTAGCTCGCCGCCAGCGCCATCAGCGCCGTCATCGAGAAAACCGCGACAACGGGCACGTAGGTCGTCTTGTTCGGGTCGTTGGCCGCCTTGCCGAAGTGGCGCTGCAGGTCGTCGAAGCCGCCGACCCGCTCGCCATTGATGAAGGTCTGCGGCGTGCTCTTGACCCCATGCTCGGCCTTGAAGGCGTCGGTCTGCTCCCGGGTGGTGAGCCAGCGGTCGTCGACCGAGAAACCCTGGCGTTCGAGCAGGTCCTTGGCCTTCAGGCCGTAGGGACAGACGTGCTGGGGCATGACCATGCGGTAGAGGGTGGCCTTGCGGCTGGCCGTGGATTGCATCGAAAGCTCCGGATGTGAGGTTGGACCGGTTCGGCCCTGCGCGGCTCCCAATTCGGAACGGCGGACGGGCCCGGTCGTCGAGGGTTGCGGACCGTTATGAACCTTCCCATCATGGTAAGGTCAACATGGGGATGGTGCCGCTATGAACATCGGCCAGGCTGCTCGAACCTCCGGGGTGTCGGCCAAGATGATCCGCCACTACGAGAGCATCGGCCTTGTGCCTCCCGCCGACCGGCGGGACAGCGGCTACCGGGACTACGGCGTCGCCGACCTGCACCGGCTCGGCTTCATCCGGCACGCCCGCGATCTCGGCTTCTCCCTGGATCGCATCAGGGTGCTGCTCGATCTCTGGAGCGACCCCGGCCGGAGCAATGCCGACGTGAAAGCCATCGCCGAGGCGCATGTCCGGGAACTGGAGGAACGCGCCCGCCAACTCAACGAGATGGCCGATGCCCTGCGCTCCCTGGCCGACGCGTGCGACGGAGACGGACGTCCGGATTGTCCGATCATCGCCAGCCTGGAGACCGGAGCGGAAGCCCCGGCCTGCCACCGGAACCCCGATCCGATGGCGCCGGAGTCCCCAGCGCGGCGCGGGAAGACCCGCACCAAGCGTTGAGGACGGGACCGACCCCGTCCCCCACGTCCGGCCGGCCGCGTCATATCTTCATCGACTTGCCTGTTCCCGCGCAGTAGCAGCCGTTCTTGCCGCTCTTCGTGGACATCGACGCCGTTGGTTTGGCGCACGTAGCCTTTCCGGACTTGCTGCTGCAGCCGGCTGCCATCGCCGGGGCCAGCATTAGCGCGAGGAGGGCGACTGTGACGCATACGGCACACCAGCGGGCATCGGCTGCCTGCCGGCAGCTGCGTGGCATCCTGGCGGACGTGGTAGGATTTGGGAGGCCCCGGCATGGTGCAGGACTCACGCTAGGCCGATGCGGCCGGCGGTTTCCAGCTCGCACGGTCGACGTCGTCGGCGAGGCCGATGCGAGTTGTCAGCGTGACGAGCAGCACCTCCTCCTTGATCGTCGTGCTGCCGGTACTGCGCCTCCCCTGCACTTCGAGGTAGGTGGCGTCCTCGAACCCAGCCTCGGCCTGGGCTTGGACCGCGGCGATGCCTGCGGCGAGCGCGGCGGCGTTGATGTCGTCCCAGTCCCGGAACGTCTCGGCGGTAGCGAACCATGCTTTGAAACCGCGCACGAACCAAGGCGTCTCGACAGGCTCAGCCTCCTCACGCAGGGCGGCGGTCATGGTGTGGGTGACGATGGGTTCGATGGGCATAAGATCGTCTCCCAAAAGGCTTGGGAGTGTTCCTTGCCGTGCCGGATCGGATTTTCTCTCTCCCGACCACGTAACCGTCATCCAGTCTTGATCCTCTCTAGCTTCCGTATGCGTCGGGACGTTACGGAAAGGGGCGCCGGAACGATGTTACCTGTATAGCTTACAATGCAACCATGGTGTTATGATGCCCACCCTGACCGATCGCCAGCGGGTCGAACTCGCGATCCCGGCCTACCTCCTGCTTGCGTTGACCTCTGTGCCGGGCGCGTTTGCCCCGGCCGATGTGGATCTGGCGGCGAGAGCCGAAGCCGACATTGCGACGCTCCGCGCTGACCTGAAGGCCGCCAGCCTCGAGCCGCTTGAGGACCTGCCCGAGAAAAAGCGGGGCGCTCTGGTACGGCGGGTCGAGCGGATCGCGCGGGGCGTGATCGTAGAGTGGAAGGACCGCCCGACGCTGAGTGTGATGCTGACGCTCTGGTACTTCGTGAAGAACCTGACCGACCGCGAGGTGCTGATCCTATGGGAAGGCTCGGCGATGGCGCGGGCGACAAGCCGGCTCCTGCCGATGTTCGCGCACGGTTTTGAGGAGCGGAAGCGGGATGCGGCGGCACAGGAGCAGGCGGGTCTCCTCCTGGCGCAGCTTCAGGCGGAAGGGCTGTACGGCTGACCCCGTCCGGGGCCCCTCCCCTGGCAGCCCGGCCACGAAGGCCCTGGAGCTTGGTCGCCGGGCCGCGCGATGGGATCGTTACCCGAAGGGCCGAAACCGCATAGCGGGTTCGGGGAGCCGCCGCAGGCGGTAAGTAGAGCCCGGTCCCGAAGGGACGCGCCGATCTCTTCAATGATTTAGCATGCCGCAAAGTTATAATAAAAGCATATTTCTACTTCATTGTTAACAAATTAACTATTTGGATACATCCCTGAAACCAACCATCTTGTAAAAATTACAGTTATTAAACCAAAAAATGTTGGAATATACACGCCAATCAGTAATGTATAAAAATATGCAGGCACAGTATCGCTATAAAATCTTGCCGTATCTATCAACATCCACAATGAAATAAACGTAGCAACAACTCCGGCCATCGATATTAAGAACGCGTATTTATCATATATCTTTCTATTTGAGCGTGCAATATTAATATAATATGACGTAATATCAGCAGATTTGTCGCTTGATGCTTGACCTCTGTCTTTAAATTCCCTATGAAAATTTTCTAGATCAAGTATCAATCGATCGATATATGGGCCAACCAGGTCCATAAGCGCAAATATTCCGACGTTGAACGCCACTGCTAATTGAACTATTGCCTGTATCTCACCATATTTCATTCGGTCCACTCCATGTCGTACCTCTAAGCGCGGCCAGGCTATTCTGGACCACGCCGCGGATCGCCGTGTTCCTGCGAGGGCGGCAATCCAAGAAGCCGGGCTCGGCCAGGGCCGCTCCTGCGCCGTTCGTTTGCCTCGCGCATCATGGCGCGCGAGTGTTCCGTGAGCGAGTGTCCGATGTTGGATATGACGTTGGCGATCTCCTCCGGGAGGTTGGCGGACTTGCAGGCCGGTTCCACCATGAGCTTGAGGTGATCGACGATGATGCCGAGCGCGCACGATGGCCGGCAGGATCACGGCGATTTCATCGATCGTCGTCGGCGTGCGGGTAGTCAGGGCGAGAATTCCGGCTGGCGGCGTCAGGCGGCGTGGTGGAGGGGCTCGCTCCACCGGGCGGTTATGGAGCGGAGCAGGACATCGTAGGCCTTTCCCGTGAGCCCGAAGGCGTAGCGGGTGAGGGATTCGGCAAGCAGAGAGATCTCGCCATTCAACGATCAAACTTCAGCACATAACGCTTCGGATCATCCGTTCAGGTTCAGTTCAAGGGCGAGTGATAGCGCCCCCCCGATCAGGGTTCGCTTTAAGCGGCGCAGGGCTGTTGGGAGCCTTGGAGGGTGACGACGATGCGTGCCCCGCCACTCGCGGTTCGTCATAAGGTGAAGACCGGGGGCCAGGAGTGAAGCCTGGTGCCACGCTCTCGCTCCTGGGGGCGTCGACCTCGCTCCAGAGGCGTCTGATCTTCGCGTCGGTAGTGGGCGTCACGCTCGCGCTGGGCGGAGCGGCCGTGTCGATCGGCGTGGTGCTGCACCGGTTCGTGCGCGGGCAGCTCGACGGGCGGCTCGATGATCGGATCGTGTCGCTGGTGTCGGATGTCCGAGGGGCCTCGGACGGGAGGCTGGCCCTGCAGCGCAACCAGGAGGTGCCCCCTTTCGATCACCCGCGATCGGGCTGGTACTGGGAGGTGCGCCGGGGTGATGCGGTGCTGCGCTCGGCCTCGCTGGGCGGGGCGGATCTTGCTGCCCCCGAAGTACCGGCTGGGCCGGCTGGGGACGACAGGCCGGCTCCCGCTGATGGCGTGGGGCCTTTTGGAGATCGGCTGATCCTGCGGGTCCTGACGGTTCCTGGACGGCCGGGCGAGGCTGCCACGGTATTCGCGGCGTCGGCGCCGGCGTCGGCGCTGTACGGCCCTGTCCTGGAAGCGCTGCGCACTCTGGGGCTCTGCATGGCCCTGATCGGCGGGCTCTTGGTCGCAGCGGTCCTGGTTCAGGTCCGGATCGGGCTGCGGCCGCTGCGCCGCCTGCTCGAGCAGCTCGGCGAGGTGCGGGCGGGCCTGCGCGAACGCATTCCGGCCGAGCAGCCGCTGGAGGTTCGGCCGCTGGTCGGGGAGATCAACGCGCTGCTGGACCAGAACGCGGCCAACCTGGCGCATGCGCGGGGGCATGTGGCAAACCTTGCGCATGGGTTGAAGACGCCGCTGGCAACGCTGGCGATGGCGTTCGGGTCGGCCGGATCAAATCCGGATGCACGGCTCGCCGGCTTGATCGAGGACATGGACCGACGGATCCGGCATCATCTCCGGCGCGCGCGGGCCGCTGCGCTGAGCGGGTCTGTCCGGGGGAAGGTAGATCTCGCCGGCGTCGTCGACGACCTGGTGATGGTCCTGAGGCGGCTGCATGCCGGCAAGGGGGTCGCCTTCGAGACGGAGGTGCCGGCCGGGCTCGGCATGGCGTGCGACCGGTAGGACGTCGAGGAGATGCTGGGCAACCTGGTGGAGAATGCGTGCCGCTGGTGCGCTGGGCTGGTGCGGGTATCGGCACAGCGAGAGGATTCCTCGGTAGTGGTCATGATCGACGATGACGGTCCAGGCCTGGCGCCCGGCGATCGGGCGGCGGTTCTTCAGCGCGGCCGTCGGCTGGACGAGAGTGAGCCAGGTGCTGGGTTCGGCCTGCCGATCGCGCTGGAGCTGGCGGAGCTGTATGGCGGGTCGCTCGAGTTCGAAGAGTCGAGCCTCGGGGGGCTTGCGATCCGGCTTGTTCTCCCGGGGTGACGCGGACGTCTACAAGGGACGTCCCGTTGAGACGCACAGTACGGGGTCCGCAGGGTCGCACCGGCCATGAACCAGATCATACTCCAATGGCTGCCGGGCTATGCCCTGGTTCTCGTCGGAATTCTTGGCGCCCTCGGCGTCCTTGCTCTGTGGTTTGGCGCCTCTCGCAGGAGGCTGAAGATCGAGCGCAAGCCGTTCCTGACGCGGGCGGAGGTGGAAATGCTTGCTCTGTTGGGGCGAGCATTGCCGGGACATCATGTGTCCTGCCAGGTCGCGATGGGGGCGCTCCTGAAGCCGCAGCGGGGTCTCAGCCGCAAGGAGTTCTGGCGGACCCGCAACCGGTTCGGCCAGAAGATCGTGGACTTCGTGGCGATCGACCCGGACACGGGCAGCGTCGAGGCGGTGATCGAACTCGATGATGCGAGCCATGATGCGGAGAAAGACCGGGCGCGCGATGCGCTGCTGGCGCTGGGGCAGTACCGGGTGATCCGGATCCCGTCACGGCCGCGGCCAACCGAGGCGATCGTGCGGGCAGCGACGGCCTCGCTTCGGACGCCGCAGCCCCGGGCCGCGTCAGGGTCCAACCGAGCCTGATCCATCTCGCGGCGGTGCGAGCTTGGCTGATCGGCCACTGCCGGGGCAAGGAGACGTCAGCCTGGAAGAGGCCGGCGGTGGCAGGACAAACTGAGTTGTTCGAGATCGCGACCCCCTGAGCGCGTCTGATCCTGATGAAGGGACACAGTCTGGGCCGTGGGCCGCGCGAGGTTGATCGTTACCCGCAGGGCCGAAACCGCGTAGCGGGTTCGGGGAGCCGCCGCAGGCGGCGAGTAGAGCCCGATCCCGAAGGGACGCGCCCTGCTCCTTGACGACGAGGCACTGGAGTCGGCCACGGCCAACTTCTCGCGCGTGAGCCAATCGTGCGAGAAGCCTGACATCCTTCCAGACGCTGCGGCTCCGAGCCGATTCGGCTTATACCGCCCTCCCCGACCTTCCGCATACGAGCTTGGCTGATCGACCCCACCCGGGCCATGAAGATGGTCGAGTGGATCGGGGGAATCGTTGCAGGACACCGCGGATCAGAAGCACCGGATCGCCGAAGGGCTACGAGCTGGTTCGATCATCGATCGCGAGCGCCTGATGGGCTTCGTGACCGACGAAGCGACGGTGGTCGCGGCCAACCCGTTCCCGTCGACGACGGCGGGGGCTGCGCGTCAGCGGTGGGGAATGCGCGAGATCGAGTTCGAGGCGATGGGCGTGGCCTCGGCCGGCCTGCGGTGCTTGTTGATGTCGCTTGCGGCCCTGCCCGTCGGCGAGCCGTTGCGCCAGGAGATCCTGCGGGCCTCGAGCCATGTCCTGTACGTGCTGCGACATGGCGAGGGCGGTTCAATCATAGGCGCGGTGCTGCACGGTAAGCCTGGCCAGGCGCTGCCGTCATTCGTGCAGCATGAGACCGTGACACATGAGCCCATGACCCGGCGGCCCCCGGCCAAGCGACCGTCTCGCAAGCGGGTGGCGCCCAGTCAGCTCGACCTCTTCGCGATCAGCTGAGGCGCGGGTGGCGGACCGGGGTGTTCCCCGCCATGGGGTCCCGGCCCGCGGGTGACGCCAACCGAGCGGCCGATCGGCGGCAGGCTGGCGTGACTGCCAGACCAAAGCCCCTTAACTAGGACCGTTCCTCATCGAGGACGGGCGACGTGGGCCCCCTGCCCTGTCCCGGGCACCAATGCGCGGTGCGCTGCTGGTAGGCCTCGAAGCCCGGCTTGTAGGAGATGGCCAGTCATTCCCGGATCAGGATGTCGGCCACGTTGCCGTCAGGCACCAAGAGCGACGCGAGAGTGCGGCGGTAGCGGTCGGTCCGGCCGGACCGCTCGATCCGGACCGGCCCCTTGAGGAGCTGGCGCAGGCGTCCGGAGGCGAGCAGGCCCTTGGCGAGTTCAGTGTTGCAGCGGGGCTTCGAGATCTCCGGGGCGTCCGGCTCGGCGAGGCGGATGCGTTCCCCGGCCAACTCGACCGTATCGCCGTCGATGACGCGGATCAGGTCGCCGTCGACCGTCTCGGCGTGCGCTGGGATGGAAGCCGAGGCGAGCAGCCCTGCGAGGGCAAGGTGTTTCATGAGGTCCGGCCTATTGCGGCCCTCAGCCTTCCCGGGGGGCCGCGCGAGGTTGTTCGTCACCTGAAGGGCCGAAACCGCGTAGCGGGTTCGGGGAGCCGCTGCAGGCGGCGAGTAGAGCCCGGTCCCGAAGGGACGCGCCCCACTCCTCGACGACGAGGCGCTGGAGTTGGCCGCGGCCAACTTTCGGAGCGCGGATCAATCACTCCGGGTTTGCGGCACCCTTCTCGTCATCGGAGGTGAGGCCGGTCTGGGACGCCTTCTGGTGGAGGAACGCGGCATAGAGCTCGTCGAGACGGGCGGCGACGAAATCACCGAACGACGGGTCACGATCGATGGCCACGGTGACGGTAGCACCCTTCCGGGAGATCTCTGCCGTAGCTTGGCCCCCTTTCCCCTCCCACAGCTTCGATGCGACCGGAGAGGGCTTCTGGGGAGTGACGAGCGCGGCGATCCTGGCGAAGCGTGCATCGCTGTCGAGCGCCATGAAGGCGTCATCCAGCACGGCTTTCTTGACTGCCCTCGCGACGGACGGGTTCTTGATGTGCTCGGTGAGGGCAACCCACCGGCGGCGGCCGATCTTCGGCGCCGGCCCAATCCTGGTTACGACCTCTTCCGGCACGGCTCGTGCGACGGCGATCAGCTTCGACAGCTCACCTTTATCGATGGACAGCGCGGTGGTGATGATCGTCCGCTCGAAGCCATGGTCTTCAAGGCGGCAGGCAAACAGCGCCCGTTCGATGTAGCTGAGATCCTGGCGGGCGGAGTTCTCCAGGCCTTGAGCGACGACGAGGTCAGCATCGTTCAGCTCTCGGACGACGGCGCGGACCTTTCGCCCGAGTTCAGTGAGGGCCCGCAGACGCCGGTGGCCGTAGGCAACCTGATACCGGCCCATACGGGTGGGATGCGGGCGGACGAGGATCGGAACTTCCTGCCCGTGTTCCTCGATCTGGCGTTTGAACTCGCCGAAGGTGCCGACGTCATGATCGAGCCGGTCCTTCACGAATGAGGGGTCGATCAAGGCGGGGTCGAGGTCGACGATGGTCTGCCCCCTGGCCAGCGCCGCTTGGAGTGCGCGGCGATCGTCATCCATCCGGGAGAGCGAGAGGCTCATCGCTCGGACTGGCCCTGCTGGCACCCTTCCGTCCGGTAGCGGGTCGGCTGACCGCGAGTTGGCCGCGGCCAACTTCTCTGTGGCAGGGGCGTGGGTGCTTGGCTCGTGACCCGGATGCCTGGTGAGACCCGCGGGAGTGTCGCGGGGCGAGTTGGCCGCGGCCAACTTTTCGGGCTCGCGGGCCTGGTCGGTTCGGTGGGAGCCGATATCGACAGCCTGACCCGCCCCGCTGCTTGAACCGGAGTTGGCCGCGGCCAACT
>NZ_JTHF01000469.1 GCF_001043895.1 Methylobacterium indicum | reverse complement strand
CGAGGCGCCTCGTGCCCGTCACTCGAGCGATATGGCCCTGTCCCTCCGTCACCATCTCCAGGTCGCGCAAAAGTCGTCGCACTTGGCGGTCAAGTGCCGTCCGATCGAGACCGACAGACATCACCATCCCAAACTCGTCGCCTCCTAGCCTGGCCGGAAAACTCCCGTCGTCGCGATAGACGCGCAACCGATCGGCGACACGGCGCAGCACCGCATCGCCTGCAGCGTGGCCGAAGGCGTCGTTGACACCTTTGAAGCCGTCGAGGTCGATAAGAAGTACGGCAACATCACCATTCAGGGCACGCGCCTCGCGTAGCCGTACATCTAGAACACGATGGAACTCGGCTCTGTTGGCAAGCTGGGTCAATTCGTCGGTGCAAGCTCGATGACGAAGGCGCTGCTCTAATTCGTGCCGTTCCGTGATATCCTGAATCAAGCCAATAAGAGCGACCGGCTTACCTTTGATCAATTCGATCTCGCACGAGCACCGGACCCGCCGGGGGTTGCCCTTGGCTGTTACGAAATCGGCGTCCATCTCGAAGGGTTCGCCCGTATCCAATGTGCGCATGACTGCGGCGATGAACGCAGTACGATCCGGCTCCGGGAGGTGGTTCATGATATCGCGGTTCGGCACGCCGCCACTGACGGGACGTTCGTGAACGGCGAAAGCGCCATCGGACCAAGAGGTGGACTGCTTCTCGATATCGTAACGGTACGACCCGATATGGGCCATGCGCTCGGCCTGTTTGAATTGACGGCGTTCGCGCTCCAGTCGTTCGACGGTCAGTCGGTGCTCCTCCGCGGCCTCGGTAGCGCGAAGCGCGATGGTTCGGGCGTCGATCAGGGCCTCGGCGATGCAGGCCAACTGCTCCAGAACTTCAAGGTCGCTCGTCTGCGGTCCGCGTGGTTGCTCGTCGAGGACGCAGATCGTGCCGATCGTCACCGCCTCACTTTCGAGGCGCCGGACGCGAAGTGGAACGCCCGCGTAGTAGCGGATATTCGGGGCGCCGGTCACGAACGGGCTGTCGGCGAAGCGCGCGTCGAGGCGGGCATCCGC
>NZ_JTHF01000468.1 GCF_001043895.1 Methylobacterium indicum | reverse complement strand
CTTCGGCTGGGCGAGCGCCGGGGCGGCCGCGAGACCGAGCCCGAGGCCGGCCAGGGCGAAAGCGGTGGCGACCTGGTGCGGGCGCGCGGGACGATTCGCGAAGAACATCAGGAGTGGACCCCTCAAACGGCAGGAAAGCCGAACGGCAAGAACGTCGGTGGCCGATGGCGCACGGACCCGCTGGGACGGGTGCGCCGGCGGCAGCGGAGCGCGACCGCAGGGCTCCGCCCGGCCTCCGGGGCGCCTGCTTTCCCCCGGATTGAGGCGAAGGCAAGGCCTGCCGGCTGCCGGCCGAGGGCCCCTTAGCCCATACGGCTGCCGACCGCGAGGGGGCCGGCCGGCTTAAAGCGGCCTTAACCATGCGGCGGCAGGATGCCGGGTGGGCCGGGATGCCCCTCGGGCCAGCGTGCCCGATGGGCTCAGGATGCCCGGCAGGCCTTGAGTGCGGACGGGGTGACGGCGGTGGCGGCTCAGGCGATGATGAGACGAGACGACGCGTCGTTCCCCTGCGTCATGGCGCCCGACGCGCCCGACCACGTGCCTGGCCATGTGCCCGGCCATGCGCCCTCCTCGGCCCCGATGGGCCTCGGCGCGCTGCTTGCCGCCGTCGCCGACCGGCATCCGGCCCGCATCGCCTTCGTCGATCAGGCGAGCAAGCCGGATTGGTGCGGCCGCCCCGCCATCGCCTGGACCTATGCCGCCGCCCGCGAGATCGTCGCGCGCCTGGCGGAGGGCCTCCAACAGCTCCGGTTGCCGCCGAGGAGCCCCGTCGGCCTGTGCATGGCCGGCATGGCCGAGGCGCATCTCGCCTTCCTGGCGATCGAGCAGGCCGGCCACGTCCCCTGCCTGCTGCCCGTCACCTGGGACGAGGACCGCCTGCTCCAGGCCGTCGAGGCGGCGCAGATCCTCGCCATCCTGACCCAGGGCGTGCTCGGGGCCGAGCGGCCCGCCGAGACGATGTGCCGGGTCGCGATGCGCTACTTCCCGCTGCGCTTCGTCGCCGCCTTCGGTCCGCACGTCCCGGACGGCGTCATCAGCCTCGATCAGGTCGTCCTGGACCACCGCGGCGACGAAGCGCAGCGGGAAGTAGCGCATCGCGACCCGGCACATCGTCTCGGCGGGCCGCTCGGCCCCGAGCACGCCCTGGGTCAGGGTGGCGAGGATCTGCGCCGCCTCGACGGCCCGGAGCAGGCGGGTCTTGTTCCCGGGGACGGGGCGCAGGGCGGGGGG
>NZ_JTHF01000467.1 GCF_001043895.1 Methylobacterium indicum | reverse complement strand
AACATGAACGCCAACGAGGTCATCGGCAGCCTCGCCAACGAGCGTCTCGGCGGCAAGCGCGGCGGCAAGTCGCCGGTGCATCCCAACGACCACGTCAACCGCGGCCAGTCCTCGAACGACGTCTTCCCGACCGCGATGCACATCGCCGTGGCGCGCGAGATCAACGACCGGCTGATGCCGGCGCTCCAGCACCTGCACGCCGCCCTCGACGCGAAGTCCAAGGAATTCGGCGAGATCGTCAAGATCGGCCGCACCCACCTGCAGGACGCGACCCCGGTCACGCTCGGCCAGGAATTCTCCGGCTACGCCGCGCAGGTGGCGCTGGGTGGTGCCCGCGTCGGCGCGACCCTGCCGGGCGTGCTGGCGCTGGCGCAAGGCGGCACGGCGGTCGGCACCGGCCTCAACGCGCATCCGGAGTTCGCCGAAAAGTTCGCCGCCAAGGTGGCGGAGCTGACCGGGCTGCCCTTCACCTCGGCCGAGAACAAGTTCGAGGCGCTGGCGACCCACGACGCCCTGGTGTTCACGCAGGGCGCGCTCAACGCGCTGGCGAGCGGCCTGTTCAAGATCGCCAACGACATCCGGCTGATGGGCTCGGGCCCGCGCTCGGGCCTCGGCGAGATCTCGCTGCCGGAGAACGAGCCCGGCTCCTCGATCATGCCCGGCAAGGTCAACCCGACCCAGGCCGAGGCGCTGACGATGGTGTGCTGCCAGGTGGTCGGCAACGGCACCACCGTGTCGATGGCCGGCAGCCAGGGCCACCTGGAGCTCAACGTCTACAAGCCGGTGATCGCCAATGCGGTGCTGCAATCGGTGCGGCTCATCGCCGACGCCGCGGTGAGCTTCGCCGACAATTGCGTCGTCGGCATCAAGCCGAACCGCGACCGCATCGCCGACCTGATGAGCCGTTCGCTGATGCTCGTCACCGCGCTCGCGCCCTCGATCGGCTACGACAAGGCCGCCGAGATCGCCAAGACCGCGCATAAGAACGGCACCACGCTGAAGCAGGAGGCGCTGCGCCTCGGCTACGTCACCGAGGCGCAGTTCGACGCGGTGGTGCGGCCGGAGGACATGCTGGCGCCGAGCGCCGAATAACCCCAATCTGACATCCGCCCCGCGCAGCGTCCGGCCGCGCGGGGCGTTTCCATCACGGGGGCGCGGAGGATCGGGTCATGGCCGAGATCATCAACCTGAAGCAGGTCCGCAAGGCCCGCGAGCGCGCCGCCAAGGAGGCTCAGGCGACCGAGAACCGGGTCGTCTTCGGCCGGCCGAAAGCCGCGAAGACCCGGGAGGAGGCCCGCAAGAGCCTGGAGACCGCCCGGCACGAGGGCCACCGGCTGAAGACCCCCGACGGCGAGGCATGAGCCTGGAGGGCGGCCCGGCGCCGGGCCGTTTGCCCGAGGGCGGGCTGCTCAAGCGTTCCCTCGTCATCGCCGGCCACCGCACCAGCGTATCCCTCGAAGCGGCGTTCTGGGAGGCGTTGCGTCAGCTCGCCGTGGCGCGGGGGCTGTCGGTCCAGGCGCTGGTCGGGCGGATCGATGCGGAGCGCGGCGAGCAGAACTTGTCGTCGGCGATCCGGGTGTTCGTGCTCAGGGCGGTGTGGCCGGGGGAGGGGGCTGATGTCGGCGCGAGTTCTTCGCCGATTTGACGTATCCGATGTTTTGCAAGTTTGCCAAGTAACGCGCGTCCCCCTCTCCCGTGTGGGAGAGGGGTTAGGCGTGAGGGTGCTACGGCTCCGCAGAACATTCGGACTATTCCGCCGCCAGCACCACGCTCAGCGATTTACACTGAAGCGCGTCACCCTGCGCGATCTTCGA
>NZ_JTHF01000466.1 GCF_001043895.1 Methylobacterium indicum | reverse complement strand
AGCGCTTCACGATCGCGCTGCGATCGCCAAGCTCTCCAGGTCACTGATTTTTCCGCATTTTCCCCGACGAAGCGGGTACCGGTTCGTCGGGGAAAATGCGGAAAAATCAGTGACCTGGAGAGCTTGGCGATCGCAGCGCGATCGTGAAGCGCTCTCGCGCCGGCGGCGGCCGGCGGATCGCCGCGAGCCCCCCATGACGACACTGACCTACACCGCTCAGGACGCCGCCGCCTTGGCGCCGCTGGCCGAGATGGCCGGCGGCCGGCTCCCGACCTACGTTCCGTCCTGGAATCTCGTCGGCACGATCGGCCCGGTGATCTCCTCGGGTTGCGGCCAGGGCTTCACCGTCATGGGCACCCTGCCCTCGACGGGCGCCCAGGTCGCGGTCCTGGCGCTCGGCTCGACCTGGGACAACCTCACCGGCTTCTACGGGCCGGAGCAGCTGCCGCTGGAGGTGGTCCCGCGCGAGATCCTGCCGGAGCCGAGCCCGCCCGCCGTCGCGGCCAAGGCGCAGACCGGCTTTCTGTCGATGATCGCTGCGCTGGAGGCCGCCCTCACGACCGCGGTAAAGCAGCTTGCGGCCCTCGACCCCTTCCAGACGTCGCTGCCGCTCGTGGTGGTGGGGATCGGGACGGGCGCACCGCTCGCACAACTTGCCGCACTCTACGTCAGGCCGGGAAACACCCTGGCTCAGGGGTATGCGTCGCCGGTGACGGAGATCGCCTGCTACGCCTTCTCCTGCCCGCCGATCGGGGATGCCAACTTCCGGCAGCAGGCCGGCCAGCGCGTCGCCAGCCTCTTCACCGTGAATGCGGCGGGCATCGATTTCTTTCCCGCGGTGCCGGCCGGATCCGGGCTGATGCCGGCGGGCACCGCCGTGCCCGTGAACGCGAAGCTCCCGACCTACGATTCGCCCTGGCAGGAGCGGACGGCGGCCTTCTACGCCGCCGCGCTCGGCGAGGCCCAGGCACCGGCCGCCACCCGCGCGCCGGCACGCGCGCCCGCGACGGCGGCGACCGGCGCGGCGCGCTACGACGCGAACCTCGCCTACTCGCTCGCGATCACCTGCGCCGTCGCGTATCAGCGCTTCCAGCACCCGACCCTGTTCACCTACCCGCCCTCGCTCGGCCTGAGCGTCGGCCCCGACATCCAGACCGCCGACGGCGTCACGTGGGGCACGGTCTTCTCGGGGCCCGGCACGGTCGCGGTGGCCTTCCGGGGCACGACGAGCTTCGTCGAGCTCGTCCGGACGCTCGCCGACGTCAACATGACGGCGCCGCCCTGGCTGACGAACGGTACGGTGCTGTCCGGCATCGCCACCGTCTACCAGTCGCTTCGCCCCGCTCTCCTCGCCCAGCTCCAGGCGGTCTGCATCAAGAATCCGGGCGCTGTCCTGTACGTCGCGGGCCACGACGCCGGTGCCGCGCTCGCGAGCCTCGCCGCCCTCGACCTGACCACGGCGCCAGCCTCCGGCATTCCGGTCCCGACCGGGCTCTACGGCTTCGGCTGCCCGCCCTTCGGGGACTACACCTTCCTCCAGCACTTCGGCACGACGCTCGCGCCGAGCTTCCAGATCGTCAGGCCGTCGGACGTCGTCCCGAAATTGATGCTGAACGGGAACGTGTTCGCGCTGCCGACGGCGCAATCGCTCGCAGGGGGCGCGCTCGATCCGGCGAACGGCAACTCCTACCACGCGGTCGCCACGTATATCGGCCTGCTGAATCCGTTCGGCACGGCGCGGATCGCCGCCGCGAGCCTCACCGCCCAAGCCGAGGAGATGGACGTGAGCGGAGAATTGATCAGGGGGCTCGCGCCGGAGCAGGCGAGCCATTTCGAAGCCGCGCTCAAGGCCCGCAACATCCGGCCGGGCCAGGTGCCGATGGGCACGCTCGACTCCGCCGCAACGCCAGACGGCGTGCTGCGGATCGGCTGGTCGCCGCGCGGAACGCGCGCGAGCAGCATCGCGCCGGTCGGTTTCGACGGCCGGAAGATGGATGGCTACTTCGCGTACCAGGAGGTCAGGGTCCGCAGCGGCCACTCCCTGATCGTCCAGGCGGAAGAGGGCCACCGCGCTCACCTCGTCACCGCCCGGCTCACGCTCGAGCCGGGCTCGCGCGTCGAGGTGAACGGCGAGTTCACGCTCAGCGCCGCCGAGCTCGCCGCGCCGACCGCGGGCTTGCCCGGGGCGACCCTGCGCTTCGTCGGCACGGATGGCGGGCCCGGCTCCGCGGGCATGCCGGGAAGCCCCGGCATGGACGGCGCGCCGGGCAGGTCGGGGACGTCGGGCAGCTCCGGCGGGTTCGGCTCCTCCGGGATGAACGGGACGCCGGGGTTCGCAGCCACGGTCACGCTCGGGACGGTCACCGGCACCGTCACGGTCTTCGCCCGCGGCGGCAACGGCGGGCCGGGCGGCGCAGGCGGCAAGGGCGG
>NZ_JTHF01000465.1 GCF_001043895.1 Methylobacterium indicum | reverse complement strand
GGCCGCCGCCGCGGCGGGCGCGGGCCAGGTTCTGCTCCTCGACCAGGACGCCGCCTTCACGCCCGGTCAGGTCGCGGACCTGGAAGCAGCGATGGCGCGGCTGCGGGGATCGCATCCGCCGCCGGCGGTCGTCGGCCCGCGGCCGGAAGCGGCGCCGGGCCGCAAGGCGCCGGCCTATCCGCGCCGGCCGGGGATACCGGATCGCGGCGGGCTCGTGCCGGTGGAGTTCCTGGCGACCTCGGGCTCCCTCGTCGATCTCGCCGCCTATGCGGAGATCGGTCCGTTCCGCAGCGACTTCTTCATCGACGGCGTCGATCTCGAATGGTGCTTTCGCGCCTGGGCCCGGGGCCATGCCTGCTGGATGGAACCCGGGACCGCCCTCCCCCACCGGGTCGGCGCCGGGGTGATCCGGTGGCGGGCGCTCGGCCTCGAGATGCCGCGCCAGCCGCTGTTTCGCATGGCGGCCTACCTGCGCAACAGCGTCTATGCCTGGCGTCTGCCGCACGTGCCCCGGCGCTGGAAGCTGCGCCAGGCCGCCTACCTGCCGCTCCAGGCCCTGCTCGTCTGGGCCGATTCCGGCTATCGCCCCGCCGTCGCGATGCGGCTCGCCGGCGCCGTGGCCGACGGCCTGCGCGGCCGGCTCGGGCCGCCCAAAGGATTGCCATGACGTCCGGGACTATCATGCCCCCCGCCCTCGACGTGGTGATCGTCAACTGGAACGGCGGCGCCCTGCTGCGGGCCTGCCTCGCCAGCCTGGCGACGGCCGAAGCCGCCCTCGGCGACGCCCTCGCCCTGCGCGTCGTCGTGGTCGACAACGCCTCGACCGACGGCTCGCTCGCGGGGCTGCCGCCGCTGCGCCACGGCGCGACGGTGGTCGCCAATCCCGACAACCAGGGCTTCGGGCGGGCCTGCAACGCCGGCGCGGCGCGGGGCGAGGCCGCCGCGATCCTTTTTCTCAACCCCGACGCGCGGGTCACCGCCGAGGCGCTCCTCGGTGCCCACGCGGCCCTGATGGCGGACGAGGGCACCGGCATAGTCGGGGCGCAGCTCCTCGACGAGGCGGGTGCCGTGCAGCGTGCCTGCGCCCGGCGGCCGACCGCCCGCTCGCTCCTCGGCCAGGCGCTCCTCCTCGACCGGGCCGGCCTCGTCCCCTCCCACTTCATGACGGAGTGGGACCACGGGGAGGATCGGCCGGTCGACCAGGTGATGGGTGCCTTCCTGATGATCCGCCGCCCGCTGTTTGCGGCGCTCGGCGGCTTCGACGAGCGCTTCTTCGTCTATTACGAGGATGTCGATCTCTGCGCCCGGGCCTGGGACGCGGGCTTCGCGGTGCGCCACCTCGCCGGCATCTCCGTGCGGCACGAGGGCCAGGGCACCACCCGGGCGGCCAAGGCGCACCGGCTCGCCTGCTTCCTCGAGAGCCAGATCCGCTACGCCGCCAAGCATCACGGCCGGGCGACCGCGCTCGCCCTCGTCGCCACGGCGTTTTGCGCACAGGTGCCGTTGCGCCTCGTCCAGGCGCTGGCGCGGCGCTCGGTGGGGCAAGCCGGCGAAGTCCTGCGCGGCGCGGGGATGCTGGCCCGCCGTCTGCCCGGCCTCGCGCGGTCCGCCGGTCCGTCGCCGCGCTGATCCCCTCCCCCGTGCCCCCCTTC
>NZ_JTHF01000464.1 GCF_001043895.1 Methylobacterium indicum | reverse complement strand
ACCGAGGACGGCGAATTGTTCTGGGGCAACGACCGGCTGGAGCAGGCGCTCGCCTGGGCGGTGGGCGAGCGGCCTGCCGGGATGCGGTAGCACTCCGTTTGCGAGCCGCCGCAGCCCGAGCGCCGAACGACGTCGGCTCCGGCAACCGGCCACCGTCGGTGAACTCGGGGTCTCTTGAGTTGCAGAAAGCTCTGTGTCACAGAGTTATCTGCAAAGAGGGATCTGCGATGACGATCTCGAACACGGTCCAGGCGCGCGAGGAGGCACGCCTCGCTCTCGCCGCTGCGGAGGACGGCGAGAGCCGCCTGCTTGCCGCACTGATCTATGGCCGGGCGAGCCCCTACCTCATCCTGTGGGGTATCGCCTGGATGGCGGGGTATGTCGGCACCTTTCTCGCGCCGGAGCGCGGGAATACCATCTGGTCGGTCGTGACAGCCTTGGGCTGGGCAACGACGCTTCTGCTCGTTCTCGTGCAACGCCGCATCGGCCGGGGGCGCCGCTCCAGGCGCGGACTGCGATACAGCGCGTCGGCTGTGCTCATGACCGCCTATGCAGCGCTCTGGGCCTTCGTCCTGCTCTCGGGGCATGCGAATGCGCTCGGCATCTACGCCGGCACCGTCACCGGCTTCGCCTACCTCGTCGCCGGCCTCTGGCGCGGGCCGTTGCTGGCGGTTCTCGGCGCCGCCTTGACTCTCTTGTTCCTGGCCGGCTTCGCGATACCACCCATGGGATTCCTGCTCTATGCCGGTCTGCTTGGCGGCGGCGGCCTCGTCGCGGCCGGCCTGCTATTGGCTCGGTGTGACCCGACCTGATTTCTGGACAGATGCCTGACGACCTCGACGCGATCATTCATGCGCCGGCACGGCTGCGGATCATGGCTGC
This sequence comes from Methylobacterium indicum, assembly GCF_001043895.1. Taxonomy (GTDB): domain Bacteria; phylum Pseudomonadota; class Alphaproteobacteria; order Rhizobiales; family Beijerinckiaceae; genus Methylobacterium; species Methylobacterium indicum. Next base: position 1,094 of record NZ_JTHF01000464.1, on the reverse strand, counting down.
CCTCGCCGCGAGTCCCGACGGAAGTCTGCTGGAGTTCAAGCGCCTGCGTGTGCTGCTCGGTCTGACGGACGGCAACCTTGGTGCCCATATCGCCACGCTCGAAGGCGCGGGCTACGTCGCGGTGACGAAGGATTTCGAGGGGAAGCGTCCGCGAACACGGATCGCTGCGACGAAGGCGGGCCATGCGGCGTACCGGGCGCACGTCGCAGCTCTGCGCGCCATCCTAGACGGAGGCGATGTCGGCTGACCTTGCCGATCCGGCATCGGACGGGACGATCGCTGCACGCTTGAGTCGACGCGGCTCGTGGCGTCGCCCGGTACCCGTTCCCCTGCCGCACCTCGCCCGGCGGGTGAAGGCGCCAAACAGGCATGAGCCCGGCCGGGGCCGAGGGTAGGCCGGGGTGACGCGCTCGGCACCGGCATCGTTCGAGCGAAGGGGTCGATGACATGTCCAGCCTCACCGTACCGGGATCCGTTCATACCGTGCTGGCTGCGGCCGGGATCGTGCTCGGTCTGATACAATTCCTGGCTCGCAAGCATGGCAGCCTACATCGGGCCGTCGGCTACGCGTTCGTCTATGTCATGATGATTGGCGATTGCGCGGCCCTGCTCGTTGTCCAGTTCACGGGAGCGTTCAACATCCTGCATGTCGGGGCGCTCATAAATCTTGTTTGCGTCACAGGAGGCCTGTGGCCGGTGCTGCGCTCGCCTCGACGCCCCGACTGGCGCGAGAAACACTATCTCTGGATCTCGTTGTCCTATCTCGGGCTGATGGCCGCAGCGGCGACCGAACTCGTCGTGCGCACCATCCCCTTCAGAAGTACGGGCCAGTCCTGGCTTGTGACCTTGGCGGTGACGCTGGCCGTGACGCTGGTCGGCCGGGCGCTCATCCTCCGCCATCGACCTGCCGCGAGGGATCCCGTGTGACGTGGCCGGCGGAACCGGCCCAGACGCGGCCTCGGCAGGCCCGAGCCGTGCCCCGCGCCTCGACCCAGGAGCCGGTGAAGGGCCGCCTGCGCTCGATCGGCGAGGAGGCGAAGTCCCGCGGCCTGTTCGGCGCCCCGAGCTTCCTGACCGAGGACGGCGAATTGTTC
>NZ_JTHF01000463.1 GCF_001043895.1 Methylobacterium indicum | reverse complement strand
TCGTCGGAAAATGCTCTAGGCAGGTTTCGCCGAGGTGGATACCAGTTCGGCAACGAAAATCTGCAACCAAACAAGAACCGAAGCGGGCGGAGCGTTGGCCCGCCGCCACGAGTTCTGCTCAGGAGCCGATCGTCGGCGTCCACGCCGCGGTTCTCAAGACCTTTTCCCGGGACGGGCGACAGTTCGGCGAGGAGACGTGCCGGCGCGGCCCGAACCTCGGCGGACGAGGACACGGCTCGTCCCCACCGATCTGCTGGAGAACGGGACCATGGGCAAGGGTGCGATCGCTCGCCGCAGGTTGCCGGACTGTCCACAAGTCGACCGGAGAGACGCTTCGGGGGCCCGCAGGCGGCCGGAGGCCACCGAGCCGGGGGATAGGTCGTTGATATTGCCGGTCATTCCGCAGCGTGAGGGTACCCACGCGACCCCGACTTGCTCTAGGATCGGTCACGGACCGTATCCAGAGACGCCACGGTATGACCCAACCGACTCCGCCAGTCGCCCTGATCGCGGATGACGACGATTTCTTCCGCCTCGCCGTGGTGGCGATTCTGACGCGCAGCTTCGGGTTCGCCGAAGTGATCGA
>NZ_JTHF01000462.1 GCF_001043895.1 Methylobacterium indicum | reverse complement strand
CGGCCGGGTCGGCGGCCTCGCCCTCGTCGCCACCCTGGCCTATCAGGCCTACCAGAGCTGGCAGGCGAACCAGGGGCAGCGCGGCACCGCTGCCCCGCGGGCGGCCGGCTTCATCCCCTCCGCCGACGAGGCGGCCCGGATGCTCGGCGGCACCCGCTTCGCCCCGGCCTCTGCGGCCGACGAGCAGGACCGGGCCCGCGCGCTCCTGATCGCGATGATCACCGCCGCCAAGGCCGACGGCCATATCGACGCCGACGAGCAGCGGCGGATCTTCGGCGAGATGGACCGGCACGCGCTCGACGCCGACGACAAGGCCTTCCTGATGGATGCCCTGCGCGCACCCGTCGACGTCGAAGCGGTTGCGCGCCTCGCCCGCAGCCCGGAACAGGCGAGCGAGCTCTACACCGCCTCGCTGATGGCGATCAGCGTCGACACGGCCCAGGAGCGGGCCTATCTCGACCATCTCGCCCGGCGGCTCGGGCTCGATCCGGGGCTTGCGCGCCACATCGAGGCCACGCTCGCCGCCGCCTCACCGTAAAGGTGAAGACTTCGTTACCGGCGTTAACCATTCGCTAACCATCCGGCGCGCCTGATGGGCTGGTAACGAGTCGTAAACCTGTGACCAGCCAGACCCCACCCCGCCCACCGATCCGCTTCCGTGGCCGCTCGTTCCTGGCGGTCGTGCTCGCGCCCGAGGCGCCGATCGAGGATTGGCTCGCCGATCTCGACGCGCTTGCCAAGCGCTCTCCGGCGTTCTTCGCCGGCCGCGCGGTGATCCTCGACGTGACCGCCCTGGCCCCGAGCCGGGAGGCGCTCAAGGATCTGGTGGCCGCCCTCAACGCGCGCGAGATCCCGATCATGGGGATCGAGGGCGCCGGGGCGGGATCCCTCGGCCCCGGGATGCCGCCGCCGCTCAACGGCGGCCGGCCCTCGGGCGAGGTGGCGATGCCCGGCGAGGCGCCGCCCGCCGCTCCCGTCGAG
>NZ_JTHF01000461.1 GCF_001043895.1 Methylobacterium indicum | reverse complement strand
TCGCCCGGGTTTTCTTCGCCCGGGTTTTCTTCGCCCAAGATCTCCGCGACGAAATCCGGCACTGCCCGGGTGGCCGGGCCGTAGCTGGCCTCGTCGAACAGGCCGGCGGTATCGGACGGCGCGAGGTTGATCTCCCGGGTCGGGATGCCGGCGGCACGGGCCTCCGCCACGAAGCCCGCCGCGGGGTAGACCGCGCCGGACGTGCCGATCGCGACGAACAGGTCGGCCGCCGCGAGCGCGTCGCCGATCGCCTCCAGATGGAGCGGCGTCTCGCCGAACCACACCACGTCCGGGCGCATCCCGCCCCGTCGCCCGCAGGCCGGGCAGGCGGTGTCGAGGCCGAGATCCCCCGCCCAGGGCTCGGATGCGCCGCAGGCGGTGCAGCGCACCCGCATCAGCTCGCCATGCATGTGCACCACCGCCCGGGAGCCGGCGCGCTCGTGCAGGTCGTCGACGTTCTGGGTGCACAGGAACAGATGGCCGCCGCGGGCGGAAAGGCCCGCCTCCAGCCGTGCGAGCGCCGCGTGGGCGGCGTTGGGTGCGGCCTCCCGCACCCCCTGCCGGCGCAGGTTGTAGAAGGCGTGGACCTCCTCGGGTTCGCGGGCGAAGGCCTCCGGGGTGGCGAGCCGCATCGGGTCGAAGCGGCGCCACAGCCCGCCCGGATCCCGGAAGGTGCCGAGCCCGCTCTCGGCCGAGATCCCGGCCCCGGTGAGGACGAAGAGGCGGCGCACGGGAGGGTGCCGGATCGGCCGGCTCACGCGCGGCCCTCCGGCCGGAGCCGCCACGACTGAGCGTCGATTGTGCCAAATCTCGCGGCCGGCAGAACATTGCGCCCGTCAGTCCATCGGGATGCCGTCACTGTGATCTCCGTTGAGACTTTATCAATTCTTGCCATGGACAATTCCTGTGACCCATCCTAAGTGAGGATCGTGCCCGCGCGCATGGCCGCGGGCGACTGATTCCGAACAGATCGCTTCAGGACATTCAATGACGCGCCACCGCGCGAGACCGTCATTCACGGTCGAGATCAAGCGCAGCCGCACTTCCCCCCTGATCGCCACCCCCGACAGCGAGCGGCCCCAGAGCGAGCGCCCCGCGAGCAAGCCCCCGGCGAGCCCCGCCGCGACGGGCGAGCCCGAGCGCCGGCCCGCCTCCCCGGGCCGCAACCTGTGGGCCGGGACAGGCCTCTTCGAGGAGGCCGCCGCGGCCACCCAGTCCGGCCGGTTCGACCCGCCGGCGGCCCCGGCCTTCAACAAGGATCCCTTCGCCAAGGATCCCTTCAAGGATTCCTCCGCGAAGGTTTCTCCGGCCAGGGAGCCGTCCGCCAAGGACGTCTTCTCGAAGGACATCTTCGCCAAGCCTTCGCAGGCGGCCGCCGCCGACGCCAAGTCCGCCAAGCGCGTCCTGCCGAGCCTGATCGCCCCGCCGGAGCCCGAGCCGGAGCCCGAGGCGGCGCCGGAGCCCGAGGCGAAGCTGCCGCGGGTGCGCCGCTACCGCACCGCCGCACCGGCGCCGCGCCGCACGGCCGGCCCCCGCCCGGCCTTCGTGTGGCCCGAGGATTGGCCCGACGAGGCGCCGATCCAGGCC
>NZ_JTHF01000460.1 GCF_001043895.1 Methylobacterium indicum | reverse complement strand
GCCGTCCACGCGCAGGGACGGGATCCCGAAGCCGTGGCCGCGGGCCGCGAAGGTCGAGGAGCCGCCCCGCGCAAAGCCCTGGAAGGTCGAGATCGCCCACTGATTGTTGACGACGTTGAGCACCACCGGCGCCCGGTAGGTCGAGGCGAAGACCAAAGCTGCGTGAAAGTCGGATTCCGCGGTCGAGCCGTCGCCGATCCAGGCGGCGGCGATCTTCGTGTCGTTCTTGATCGCCGAGGCCATCGCCCAGCCGACCGCCTGGACGTATTGCGTCGCGAGGTTGCCGGAGATCGAGAAGAAGCCGTGATCCTTGGCCGAGTACATCACCGGCAATTGCCGGCCGTGCAGCGGATCGTTCTCGTTCGAGTAGATCTGGCACATCATGTCGACGAGCGGGTAGCCGCCGGCGATCAGCAGGCCCGCCTGCCGGTAGGTCGGGAAGTTCATGTCGCCGGGTTCGAGCGCCCGCCGGAAGGCGGTGCTCACCGCCTCCTCGCCGAGATGCTGCATGTAGAACGAGGTCTTGCCCTGGCGCTGGGCCATCAGCATCCTCGCATCGAAGGCGCGCAGCTTCATCATGTCGCGAAGGCCGGCGAGCAGTTCCTCGTCGGTGAGCGAGCCGGCCCAGGGGCCGACTGCGTTGCCCTCCGAATCGAGCACCCGGATCAGCGTATAGGCGAGGTCGCGG
>NZ_JTHF01000046.1 GCF_001043895.1 Methylobacterium indicum | reverse complement strand
AGCCTGCTCCTCGCGCGCCACCGCATCCCGACGCCCGAAACCTTCGTGCTCTCGCGCCGGGCCACCACCGCGGCGGCGGCGTCCCGGCGCGAGAGCACGAAGGTTTCGGGCGTCGGGATGCGGTGGCGCGCGAGGAGCAGGCTCGTCATCGCCTTGTCGACCGAGCGCTCGATGGCCGAGGGCCCGTTCCACACCACGGTGCCGGCGGCGACGAGCGCGTGCAGCACGCCGAGCCGCATCGTGGTGGCCTCGAACGTCCCGCCCGCGATGGTGCGCAGCAGCACCCCGTCCGGCAGGGCGTCGCCGAAGCCCGGCACCCGCAGGGGCTCCGGGTAGCCGGTCTCCACCGTGACGTCGGCGAGCGAGAACAGCACCGGCGTGGCGCCGAGCGCCGTCAGCGCGGCCAGCAGCCGGGCCTTGTGCCAGGCGCCGTTATCGGCCGCGAGCCCGATCCGCATGACCCCGATCCTCTCGATTCCGCCTCAGGCGAAGGAGCGCGCCACCAACTCGGGCACGAGCCGGCCGGCGCGGTGGCTATGGCCGGAGCGCAGCGAGGTCACCACCACCTCGGCCGGGCTGAACAGGTGCTTGTCGATGGCGTAGAAATCGCCGTTGAAGCGGGAAAAAATCTCCGCGAAGGGGGCGCCGTGGTCGCGCGAGGTCGTGCTCGGCAGCGCCTCGGCCAGGCCCTTGGCGTCGGCGTCGTCCGCCTCGACGAAGAGCTGGACCCGGCCGCCATAGATGATGGCGTCGTTGGTTCGGCCCATCGCCTGGATGAAGTCCGGGTGCGGCGGGCTCAGCGGTGCGGCGCCGATCCCGTCGACGATGGCGCCGAGGTCGAAGCCGACGGAATGCGCCTTGTGCAGCGCGACCTCGAGCACCCGGGCGACCACCTGGGTCGCGCCGGCGAGGCTCTGGGTCGGGGCGTACACGAAGGTGACGTCGGCGGGCTTCACGCCGGCCGCCTCGGCCACCTTGGCGGTGACGGAGGCCGGCGGCGGGCTCGCCGATTCGAGCACCAGGGCGATGCGCTCGGCGGAATCGCGGTAGGCCAGCTCCTCGAACAGGTGCTCGACCGCCGCCGCCGCGCGCCCCGGGCCGGAGCCGAGGGCGAAGAAGCCCGAATCTCCGGTCTCGTCGGCGAGGCTCCAGCCGGCATACTGGCTGCCGAGGCAGGCCAGCACCGGATCGGTGCTGTGCACGGTGAGCGTGAAGGGCCAGGCCTCGAGCGGGCCGGCGGGGGCGATCGTCACGGTGCCGAGACCGCCCAGGCAGATCTCCGCCATCCGCCGGCCGGCCTCGATCGAGCCGCGCACGCCCGCCCCGGCATCGATCAGACGCGACCCGTCCGGCGCCCGCGACACGGCGAGGCGCAGGCGAACCGCCTCGGCGGCCAGGGCCTCGACCAGGGGGGCGGCGAGCGCGTTGACGCTCGGGCGGGCGGCGGCAGTGGGGGTGGAACTCATCGGGTGGACTCCCTTGGGCCGGGCCGGGGCGTGTCGGCCTCCGGTCGGCCGGTCGAATCGATCGGGGTCTTCGAGGCCCCTTGGGACGCGAGAGCATCTTCCGACGGAGCGAATACCGGTTCGTCGTAGAAAATGCGGCAAGATCAAAGACCTAGAGCAGCGCCCGATCGCGACGCGATCGGGCGCGGTCTAGTCGGGGCGCGTGATCCCCCCTCCCGCACGAAAGAGGGGATCGCGCGCCTCGCCCCCGAGCATGACGCTGCGGCGCGCGAAAGCCAACGCGGCGTCTCCTGGCCTTTTCGTCAACTGCGCCCGCAGCGCGGCCGCCCGGGTTTCGAGGGCGCGGCGGGCCGCGACCGCGTCCGCTCCCTCGGCCATCACCGTGCAGATCGGGGCGCCGGCCTCGATCCGGCTGCCGGCGGCGGGGCGGTCCATCGCCCAGTCGGGCCAGTCGAGGGCCGGAACCGCGGGAATCGCCGCGTCGGCATAGAGGATCTCGGTCGCCGCCGCATCCCCAGGCACCGGCAGGGCCCGCGGCAGCCGGCCCCGGCTCGCGGCGAGATGGGCCGCGAAGAGCGGCACGGGCCCGCGATCGAGGAGGTCGAGGGTGGCGCCGGGCCGCGGATTGACCTCGAGGAGCCACCACGCCTCGCCCTCGACCAGGACATCGGCGCTGACGAGGCCGCGCAGGCCCGTCGCGGCGACGAGGCCGGCGAGTGCCTCCACGACCGCAGCCCGCACGCCGTCCGGCAGGGCGACCGGACCGACGGCGCCGGCATAGCGGAAGGGCCGGTCCGCGCCCGGCGCGGTCCATTGCTCGCTCGCGGCCAGCACGGCGATCCCGCGCCCGTCGGCGAGCGCCGCGAGGGCGTGCGGCCGGCCCGGCACGCGGCGCTGGAGATAGGCGTTCCTCGGCAGCCGTCCCGTCCGGGCCGCCCGAACGTGGCCGCCGCCCGAGGCGCCGCGCCGCTTCACGAGCCAGGAATCGGGGGCCGCCACCGGCGCCAGGGCGATCTCGGGGTGTGGAATGCCGAGGCGGGCGCACGACGCCGCGAAAGAGTCCGGGTCCTTCAGCGCCGCCACCGCGTCGGGCGAGGCGCCGAGCAGGGGATACCGCTCCGCGAGGCGTCGCATCAGGCCGGGCGATCCCTCGAAGCCGGAGCCGAGGACGAGGCCGACCGCGGGGCCGGCTTCCGCCGCCAGGGCGGCGAGGGCCGCCTCCACGCCGCGGGCCCCCGGGCCGGCGCCGAGGCGGCCCGGCACGCGCCGGTAGCCGGCGGCGAGGGACCGGGTGTCGTCGTCGCCGAACAGGTCGGCCACGAAGGGCCGGTAGCCGGCCCGGCGCGCCGCGGCGGCGAGCGCCCGCCCGGATTGCGCGGCGATCAGCACCGCCTCGCCGGTCATCGCCGCGAGGTCCCCGCCCGTCCGGTCTCGTCCCGTCGGGTCACGCGGGTCCGGCTTGGCCGGTCAGCTCGACGGCGAGCCGATAGGCGTCGCGGAAATCGAGGACCAGGGGCTGGTCGGCCTGGAGCAGGCGGCGGAAGAGCCCGGCCTGAGTACCGTACTTGACGTTGCCGATGGCGAGCGCGCCGATGCCCACGCCCCGTCCGCTCGGCAGCGGGACCGCATCGGCGTTGACGTCGATCCCCGCGATGCCGGCGGGCGGCACGGCGTTGACGTCGGCGGCGACGAGCAGGCGGCCGGCCTGGGTCAGGTCCTCGGCGCTCAGCACCTGCACGCCGGCGGCCGCCGCCGACAGGATCACCTCGGCGTCCCGGGCCGCCGCGAGCCGGCCGGCCTGGTCCGAGCCGTCGGCGGCCTCGACCGCGACGCCGAACCGGGTGCGGATGCTCTCGGCGATCGCCGCCACCCGCTCGCGGCCGTTATAGCCGACGAGGACCGGGTGGGCGCCCTCCTGGGCGGCGATGACCGCGGCGCAATAGGCGACGACGCCGGTGCCGCCGTAGATCGCGACGCGCTTGCCCGCGAGCCCCTCGCCGAACCTGTCGTGCAGCGCCTTGCGCACGCAGGCCACCATCGCGGCCCCGGTGGTGAAGGAGCCGGCCGGGTCGGCGAAGACGTGGTTGGCGAAGGGCGGCACGAAGGCGCTCGTCGCCGCGTCCACCATGTCGAGGGAGGCCTCGGCGTTCTTGCCGCCGATGAAGATCGCCGTGCGGGTGCCGTCCTGAGGCGCGCGGGAGAAGATCGAGTCCTGGACCAGCGGCACCACCTCGCCCGGCTCCACGGCGGTGTAGGTCGAGACGACCTCGAAGCCCGCATCCACCGCCATGTTCACGTCGAACGGACTCATGTGCTTGAGCGGCGTCAGCATGTGCAGGATCGAGCGGGCCATTCGAACCTCCTGTCGGGAGCGGCGCAGCCGGGCGACCGCACCGGCAGCCCGTGCCGTGACGGGTGCCGTCCCGCCTTCTAAGCCGGGCGGTCCCGCCTGTGTCTTGTACGATAGTGCTGTTGCGCCAGTTCGAGTCGGTCCGGCCCGGCGGATTCTCGGAAGATGGCTTCCGAATTCTCTCTCAGCCGATCTCGGCGCCCCGGTTGCGCCCGCGCGCGATGCGGTAGCCCAGGTCCGGGTGGCGGGCGCGCAGGGTCGCGACCAGCGCCTCGGCCTCCGCCGCACCGGCGACGAGGGCGAAGCCGGTCGGCCCCCAGGAACTCTGGCCGAAGCCCGCGATACCCTCCGCCTCCACGGTGGCGAGCGCCGCCGCCACCGCGTCGCTGGCGTAGCGCCCGCCCTGGTGCGGGGCGAAGTAGTCGCCGATCCGGCGCTGGATCCCGGTGATGCCGGAGCCGAAGCGCGGCAGATCCTCGGTCACGGCCGCGGGCAGCACCTGCATCAGCACCGTGCGGCAGATCTCGGCCGCCTCCGCGGCGGGGAACCGGGGCAGCTCGCGGAAGGCCCGGCGCTCCTCGGAACCGTGGACGCCGGTGCGGCCCGCATCGAGCATCAGCACCACCCGCCAGGCCTCCGGGAAGGCGAGCCGGGCGATCACGGGCGGCGGCGCGTCGGTCTCGTCGCGCCCGCCATCGACGATGAGGCCGCCGGTGACGAAGGCGGCGAGGCCCACGCCCGAGCGGTTGCCGCGGTCGAGGACGTCCGCGAAGGCGGCGGGCGCGAAGGGGGCGCCGTGGAGCGCCGCGAGGGCCGCGGCGACCGAGAGGGCGAGCTGCGTGCCCGAGCCGAAGCCCGCATGGGCGGGGATCGCCTCCGCGAGGTGGAAGGCCCCCGTCTCCGGCACCCCGAGATGGCGGGCCGCGAGCGCCGCGTAGCCGCGCACCCGCGCGCATTCGGCGGCGATGCCGGGCCCGTCGGCCCCGGTGACCCGGAGGGTGTCGGCCCGCGCGGCGGTGAGGTCGATGCCGGGCGCGTCGAGCCCGAGCCCGATGCTGCCGAAGCGCCGGCCGAGCCCGCCATGCAGGTCGAGGAAGCCGAAATGCAGCCGCGCCGGGGCGCGCACCCGCACCTCAGCCCGCGCCGTCCCCATCCCGTGCGCCAAACCGGCCTCGCTTCCTGCCCTGCTGCCCGACCCTGCCGCCCGGGCGGCCGCGCCGGGCCGTCCCGCCGCGGGACTGTCCCACACCGTCGGTCGCCTGGGCAACTCTCGGCGCAACGGTGCGGGGCGGATATTTTCTGGCGCCCGGTGCGGCGAGCCGGACTTTCGGGGGACTTGCCTCGCCGCCCTCCCGGATGCGACCGTCCGGCGCGGAATCGAAGCGGGGTCCGGGTCGGGCGATCCACGGGACCGCGAAGACGTGAGCGAGGGCGGATGACGGCCTGGATCGACGGGCAAGCGGTGGAACGCGACGCGGCGGTCGCGGCGGCGGCGGAGCTGCTGGCGGGGGCGCGCAGCCCCCTCGTCGCCGGCCTCTGCGCCGACGCGGCCGCCGTGCAGGCGGCCTTCGACCTCGCCCGGACCGTCGGCGCCTCCGTCGATCCCGCGGCGGGCGCGGCGGTCTACGCCGATCTCGGCGCGCTCGCGTCAGTCGGTGCCATGGCGACGACCCCGGCCGAGGCGCGGGGCCGGGCCGACCTCGTGCTGGTCGTCGGGCAGGCGCCCTGGACCGCCGGTCTCGTGCCCGATCTCGCGGCGGGCGATCCCGTGCGGGGCCGGGCCTCGGGTCGTCCGCGCACGCTCGCGACCCTCGGCGGCACCGGCGACGGCGCCGTTCGGCACGTCGCCTACCCGGCGGGCGAGGCCGGGATCCCGGCGGCGATCGGGCTGCTGCGCGGGCTCGTCGCCGGCCGCGTCGCCGGTCCCCATCCGCTGGCCGACCTCGCGGCGCGCCTGCGCGACGCCCTCTACGGCGTGATCGTCTACGACCCGGCCGAGATCGGCGCCCTCGGGGCCGAGATGCTGACCGGTCTCGTCAAGGACCTCAACGAGACCACCCGCTGCTTCGCGCTCGCCCTCGGCGATGCCCATCAGGGCCGCACCGCCATGCAGGTCGCGGCCTGGAGCACCGGCCAGGGGCCGCGCGTCGGCTTCGGCCGCGGGCGCCCCGAGCACGATCCCTGGCGCTTCGATTCCGGACGGCAGGTCGCCGCCGGCGAGGTCGACGCGGCCCTGTGGCTCGCCGCCCTGCCGGCTCCCCTGCCCGCCTGGACCCGCACCGTGCCGAGCGTGGCGCTCCTCGGGACGCCGACCGGCAGCGAGGCACGGATCGTGATCGCAGTAGCCGTGCCGGGCGAAACGGCCGGCGCCGCCCTCTGGCATCCCGGCCGGGCCGCGATCGCCTGGCACGAGGCCGGGGCGCCCGCCGCGGCCGCGGCTCCGGACGCCGCCGCCATCCTCGCCGACCTCCACGACCGCCTCGCCGCCGCACCGATGCGTGCGCCTGCGGCCCCTACGGAGCTTTCCGCCTCATGCTGACCCGCATCGCCGGCGGCCGGGTGGTCGATCCGACCGCCGGGCGCGACTCCGTCAGTGACGTCTGGATCGAGGACGGCCGCATCGTCGCCACCCCGGATCGCGGGCCCGACCGCACCATCGATGCCGCCGGCTGCATCGTCATGGCGGGCGGCGTCGAGGTCCATTCGCATATCGCCGGCGGCAACGTCGTGCTGGCGCGCCTGCTGCTGCCGGAGCTCGGCGTGTCCGAGCCCGACGCGCCGAACCCGCACGGGTCGGGCCGCGACGTCGGCCTGCTCTACGCCCGGATGGGCTACACCACCGCCGTCGAGCCGGCGATGCCGCCGGTCAACGCGCTCGCCACCCAGCTCGAACTCGCCGAGATCCCGCTCCTCGACCGGGGCGGCCTGTGCGTGATGGGCAACGACGACCAGCTGCTCCAGCTCCTGCGCGACCGCGAGAGCGCGGATGCGGTGCGCGACCTCGTGGCGCTCAACGTCGCGACCTCCCGGGCGCTCGGCGTCAAGGTGATCAATGCCGGCGGCGCCGACGCCTTCAAGGACGGAGCGGTGCGCTTCTCCCTCGACGACGAGGTGCCGGCCTACGGGCTGACCTCCCGACAAATCCTCGACGGGCTCCTCGACGCGGTCGAGGCACTCAAGGTACCCCACCCGCTTCACGTCCATTGCAGCAATCTCGGCCTGCCCGGGGCCGACGACAGCCTGATCGAGACCCTCGAGGCGGCGGAGGGCCGGCGGATCCACTTCGCCCACGCCCAGTTCTACGCCTACGCGGCCCTGGACAAGGACAACCCGCTGACCGGCGGCTTCAAGTCGGCCGCGCCGCGGATCGCCGAGGCGCTGGCGCGCCATCCCAACGCTACCCTCGATGTCGGCCAGGTGGTGTTCGGCCAGACCGCGACCATCTCCCTCGACGTCCTGCGCCAGTTCGCCGGCCGCAAGGGGGCGAGCCCGAAGAAGTGGATCGTCAATGCCGGCGACGCCGAGGGCGGCGGCATCGTGCCGTTCCGCTACCGCGACCGCGGCCCGACCTCGTCGCTGCAATTCGCCATCGGGCTCGAGCTGATGCTGCTCTCGCCCGACCCGGAGCGCACCATCCTGACCACCGACCATCCGAATGGCGGGCCGTTCACCGCCTATCCGCGCATCCTTCACCTCCTGATGGACAAGGAGGCGCGGGACCGCGAGGTCGCTGCCCATCCCAAGGTCGCCGCCGAGCGCTCGGGCCTCGCGGGAATCGAGCGCGAATACACCCTCACCGAGGTGGCGCAGCTCACCCGCTCGGGGCCGGCGAAGCTCTTGGGCCTCACCGACCGCGGCCACCTGCGCCCCGGGGCACGGGCCGATATCGCGGTCTACCGCGACCAGGCGGACCGGACCGCGATGTTCGCCCGCGCCCACCGGGTGATCAAGGACGGCACGGTGATCGTCGAGGACGGCGAGGTCGTCGCCTGGACCCGCGGCCGCACGCTCCAGCTCTCCGTCGAGGCCGATGCCGGCATGGCGCGGCGGACGGAGTCCTATCTCCAGGGCCGCTTCGGTGCCGGCCTGTCGAGCTTCACCGTTCCCGACGCGGCCTTCCCGGGCCGCCGGGCGGACGAGCCGGTTTTCGAGGCGGTGGCATGCCGGACCTGATCCTCAACGGCATCCGGGTCGAGGATACCTTCGCGGAGGCCTTCGACATGGCGGGCACCGCCCTGGTGCTCACCGCCGACACCGCCGAATGGGCGATGATCGCCGCCGTCACCATGACCGGCTTCGCCACCTCGGTGATCGGCTGCGGGGCGGAAGCGGGCATCGACACCGTGCTCTCGCCCGACGACACCCCGGACGGGCGCCCCGGGGTGCGCGTCCTCCTGTTCGGCTTCGATGCCGGCGGCCTCAAGGACCAACTCCTGCGCCGGGTCGGCCAATGCGTGCTGACCTCGCCGGGCAGCGCGGTCTATGCCGGCATCGCCTGGGACGACCCCAACGCCGCCAAGGCGATCAAGCTCGGCGGGGCGATCCGCTATTTCGGCGACGGCTTCGCCACGGCCAAGCGCGTCGACGGGCGTCGCTACTGGCGCACCCCGGTGATGGACGGCGAGTTCGTCTGCGAGCATTCCGTGCCGACGATCCAGGGCGCGGTCGGCGGCGGCAACCTGCTGTTCCTCGGCCGGCGCTTCCCCGACACCCTGCGGGTGGCCGAGATCGCGGTGGCGGCGGCCCGCGCGATCCCGGACGCGATCCTGCCCTTCCCGGGCGGCGTCGTCCGCTCCGGCTCCAAGGTCGGCGCACGCACCAAGGGCATGATGGCCTCGACCAACGACGCCTATTGCCCGACCCTGAAGGGCCGCGCCGGCTCGCTCCTGCCGCCGGAGGTCGACGTGGTGCTGGAGATCGTCATCGACGGGCTCTCGGCCGGCACCGTCTCGGCGGCGATGCGGGCGGCGCTCCACGCCTCGACGAAGGCCGGGGCCGATCTCGGCCTCGTCGCGGTCACGGCGGGCAATTACGGCGGCAATCTCGGGCGCCACCACTTCCACCTCCGGGACCTGCTCGGAGAGGCCGCATGACCACCCTGACCCTACGCGCCGCGCCTCCCGAACGCCTGGATCTCGCCGGGATCACCCCCGCGGCGCTGGCCGGCCTGTCCGAGGGCGAGGCCGCCCGGCTGCCGGTCGGCACCAGCCGCCACGGCCTCACCCTCGGCGATTGCTTTGCGGTCGCCCTCGACGGGGCCGACGAGTTGCGGATCGTCGGTGCCACCGACCGCCTCGACCGGATCGGCGCCGGCCTCGAAGCCGGCCGGATCGTGATCGAGGGCGATGTCGGCCAGCGCCTCGGCGCCGGCATGACGGGCGGCACGATCACGGTCTCGGGCTCCGCCGGCCCCTTCGCCGGCACGGCGGCCAAGGGCGGTACGATCCGCATAGACGGCGACGCCGCCGAGAGCGCCGGCGGCGCGATCCACGGCGCCCCCGCTGGGCTCGACGGCGCGACGCTGCTGATCGGCGGTCGCGCCGGCGACCGCCTCGGCGACCGGATGCGCGCCGGCTTGATCGTGGTGAAGCAGGCCGGGGACCATGCGGGCTCGCGCATGATCGCCGGTACGATCGTGGCCGAAGTCGTCGGCGACCATCCGGGCTACGGCATGCGCCGCGGCACCCTGGTGGCCGCCCGCCACGGCGCCCTGCTGCCGACCTTCGCCGAGACCGGGAGACAGGATCTCGTGGTGCTGCGCTTGCTGGCGAAGTCGATCGCGGCGCATTCCCCCGAGGCGGCGGCCCTGCTGCGCGGATCGATGCGCCGCTACGGCGGCGACCTCGCGACCCTGGGCAAGGGGGAGTTGTTCACCCCGGCGGGGTGAGAGCGGTCATCGCTGGTGCGGGGGTGTGCCCGCGAACACGCGTCCACCTGGCAGGGGCATCCCGGGGCTCGCCGCAGGCGAGAGCCCGGGATCCGGAACCGCAGATGGTTCCATGGAAGTCGGGACGCGTCCCGCCTCGTCCTGCAAGACCTGAGCGTCCGGATCCCGGGCTCCGCTGCGCGGCCCCGGGATGACGCGGAGGGGATTCAGGCTCGTCGTGGGGAGGCAGGCTCCGTCACAGCCTTGCCTGGATCTTCTTCGCGATCGCGCCCAGCCGCTGCTCCAGCAGGGTCGGCACCTCGCAGACATAGGTCAGCGACTGGCTGCGCTCCTGGAAGATGCGCTTGTCCCAATTGAAGCGGGATTCGATTTCGGCGAGTTCCTTCGTGTCGGGGACGTCCGGCGCGGTCTTGACCTCGCTGATCCGCCCGGCCTCGTCGCGGATGCGCTCGGCCATCACCTTCTGGCCGCGGGCGTAGCGGCCGATGCCGGCCACCACCTTGTCGCGCTCGCCGTTCAGCACCTCGAACACGCCGGCGAAGACGCGGGTCAGGCGGGCATCCTTCTCGGCCTTGTCGAGCTTGGCCGTGAACGCGTCGAGGAGGCCGTCGACCTCGTCCAGCGGCAGCCGACGCGACGCGATTTTTTGCGCCAGCAGGGCCGCGTCGGTGTCGTTGCCCCACTCGGCCAGAGCCTGGGTCGGGTCGGGCCCGGTCCAGACCGCGCCGGGACCCAGCGTCGAGACCTTGCGCTGGGCGCAGGGCCAGTCGGGATCGGGCTTCGGCTGGGCGAGCGCCGGGACGGCGGCCAGGACCAGGAGCGTGGCGAGGGTGGAACGGAGCATCATGGGCATCTCTCGATGATGGGCGGTCAGCCCGCCTCCCCGGCCGGGCCGCCGCGCCGGGCGAGCAGCCCGCGGCCGGGATCGTAGGCGGCCACCGCCATGACGAAGAACGCGAGGCCGGTCCCGACGACGACCGCGCAGGAGACCGGGTTGAAGGCGCCGTAGAGGGCGAAGCGTACGAGTTCGACCGCGTGGGTGAACGGGTTGATCTGGCAGATCCAGTAGAGCGTCGCGCTCGATTCGTTGATCCGCCACAGCGGGTAGAGCGCCGAGGAGGCGAAGAACATCGGGAAGATCACGAAGTTCATCACGCTGGCGAAGTTCTCGAGCTGGCGCACCAGCGAGGACAGGAACAGCCCGATGGCGCCGAGCATCAGGCCCGAAGCGAGGAAGGCCGGCAGGGCCAGGAGGTAGCCGCTCCAGGGGATGTCGGTCTCGAAGAAGCTCGCCACCGCCAGGAAGACGTAGGCCTGGATCAGCGAGACGATCACCCCGGCGATCAGCTTGGCCAGCAGCAGGCTCCAGCGCGGATAGGGGCTGGTGAGCAGCACCCGCATCGAGCCGACCTCGCGGTCGTAGACCATCGACAGCGAGGATTGCATGCCGTTGAACAACTGGATCATCACCGCGAGCCCCGGCACGACGTAGACCTCGTAGAGGACATACGTTTCGTAGGGCGGCGTGATCGACAGGCCGAGGGTGTTGCGGAAGCCGGCGGCGAAGATGAACAGCCAGACCAGCGGCCGCACCAGCGCCGAGAAGAACCGCTCCTTCTGGTTGAAGAAGCGCAGCAGCTCCCGACGGACGATGCCCGTCAACGCGATGAGGTAGCCGCCGGCATCGAGCCGGCCGCGGACCGGAGTGAGGCTCGCGCCCGCGCTCATGCCATCGTCCTCATGCGACCCTCTTCGTGGTGTCGGGGCCGCGCTCGGCGGTCATCTGGCGGAAGGCGGTCTCGAGGGAGCCGGTCGGTTCGCTGAGCGCCCCGGCGAGACCCCGGGCGATGATCCGGCCGCGATGCAGCACCACCACCCGGTCGTCGCCCTCGATCTCGTCGAAGATGTGGGTGGCCCAGAGCACCGACAGCCCCTCCTCGCGCACCAGGGCGCGAACGATGGCGACGATGTCGGCGCGGGATTCGAGGTCGAGGCCGACGGTCGGCTCGTCGAGGAGCAGCAGGTCTGGCGAATGGATCAGCGCCCGGGCGATCTCGATCCGCCGCGACTGGCCGCCCGACAGGGTGCGGATCTTGTCGTCGCGCCGCTCGACCAGGCCGATGCGGGCGAGCAGCGTCTCGATCCGGGCGAGCGCCGCCTTGCGGGGAATGCCGTGGAGTGCGGCGTGGTAGAGCAGGTTCTGGCGCACCGTCAGGTCGGTGTCGAGGGTGCGGGCCTGGAAGACCACGCCGAGGCGGGCGAGCGCCTGCGACGGCTCGCGGTTCAGGTCGTGCCCCAGCAGCGCGACCCGGCCGGCCTGGCTGGCATAGAGCCGGGTGACCACCGAGAACAACGTGGTCTTGCCGGCGCCGTTCGGCCCGAGCAACGCCACGAAGGCGGCCCGCGGCACCTCGAACGACACGGCGTCGAGGGCGGTGCGGGCGCCGAAGCGGTGGCTGACGCCCTCGACCGCCAGCGCCGGCCCGCTCATCGGCCGAGCGCCTTGCGGGCGTCGCGCACCGCATCCAGGCACTCGTCGTATTCCTTCTCGCCCAGCTCCCGCTCGGCGACGCGCAATTCCTTCTTCAGGGTCTTGGCGACCGCCTCGGCCGGGGCCTTCGCCAGCTCGGCCTTGATCATCGCGATGCCCTCCCGGCACGACGCGGCATCGTCGGCGCGGGCGGGCAAGGCCGTCAGCAGGAGCAGGGCGGCGAGGAACGCGCGCATCCGGGGGTGTCCTCCTTGGTGGTGCGGTCGATGTAGGCTAGCGGCGGCGACCCGCCTACCCCGGATCATTTCACGATGAAGCGCCCGGTCATGCCCCGGCTCTCCAGCCCCTGGACCGACCACGGGAACTCGCCGGCCCGCACGGTGACGAACTCGACCGCGATCGTGCCCTGGTCGTCGAATTCGAGGTGGTGCGGCGGGCCTGCCATGTGCACCTCGAGGTGGTTGATGACGATCTGGTTCATCCACACGCCGCGGAAGAACTCGCTGGCGAAGAACTTGTACTCCTTCTGCCCCTTGGCGGTGATGCGCAGGCGGTAGGACTTGCCCGCCTCCATCTCGATGTCCTTCACGGGGACCGCGTAGTCGTTGTCCTCGGCGCCGAGGAACAGCTCGGGCAGGTCGGTGCGGCCCTTGGTGAGGTCGCCCGCGGAGGCGTGGGTGGCGAGGAGGCCGAAGGCCAGGGCGGCGGTGAGAAGGGCGCGCATGATCTGTCCGGTTGGGAGGTCGATCGCCTCCCCTCCCCACAAGGGGGAGGGGAAGTACGAAACTATTGCGGCGAGACCGCCACGCCCCAGGGCAGGAGCCCGACCGGGATGCTCTTCGTCACCTTCATGGCCTCGACGTCGATCACCGAGACGTCGTTCGAGGTGCCGTTGGTGGTGAACAGCAATTTCTGGTCCGGCGTGAAGGCGAGCTGCCACACCCGCTGGCCGACCGGCAGGTACTTCTGGACCTCGTAGGTCTTGGCATCGACCACCGCGACCCGGTTGGCGGGCCCGAGCGCGATGAAGGCCTTGGTGCCGTCGCCGGTCAGGCGCACGCCGACCGGCTGGATCTGCTCGTCGGTGACGCCCGGGATCTTGAAGGTGATCTTCTTCACCACCTTGCGGGTCTCGACGTCGATGACCGAGACGGTGCCGCCGACCTCCGCCGAGACCCAGAGCCACTTGCCGTCGCGGCTGAACTCGGCGAAGCGCGGGCGCGCGTCGACCAGCACGTTGTCGATCACCTGGAAGGTCTTGGTGTCGATGAAGTGGGCCATGTTGGTGGTCTCGGAGGTGTTGACCAGGATCGACCCGTCCGGGCTCAACCCCATCCCCTCCGGCTCGACGCCGACCGGCACCTCGGCCACCACCTTGTTCTTCTCGATGTCGAGCACCGTGACCTGGCTGTCGTCCTCGTTGGCGACGTAGAGCGGGTTGCCCGAGGGGTGCGCGATGAACTGCTCCGGGTCGGGCCCGGAGCGCAGCGAGCGCACGATCTTGCCGGTCTTGGTGTCGAGCACGTCGATGCGGTCGTCGTCGCTGGCGCAGACGTAGAGCAGGCTCCCGTCCTTCCCCACCGTGATTCCCCGCGGCCGGCGCCCCACCGGCCAGGTCGCCGTGACCTTCAGGGTCTCGACGTCGATGACGCTGACCGAGTTGCCCTTCTCGTTGCTGACATAGACCGTGGTGGCCTGGGCGGGCGCGGCGAGGAGAGCGGCGGACAACGCCGCCGCGAGCGCCGCGGGGCGCGCCGGTCCGATCCGGTGACGGCTCATTCGTCCTCCCTTCCGGCCGCGCTGGTGGCACGCGGTCCGCCTGTCTCTTGGTCGTCGGGTCTTGCTCGTCGGATCTTACCTGGCCTGCCGCGACGCCGCGGGCGAGGCCGACTTATGGCGGAAGCCGGTCCGCCATTGTCGCAGTCACGATTTCGGCAGCTTGCACTGCGTCTCCGGCAGGTCGATGCCCAGCGTGTCGAGCGGCGTGCGCTGGTGCAGGTAGCCCTGCTCCGGCGCCACCGCCACGAGCGCCTGGGGCTGCACCAGGAGCATCGGCTGGCGCAGCTGGTGGTCCCAGGGGCGGAAGCTCAAGGCCACGCCCTTGTAGCCCGGCAGGGTGAAGGCCGGGTCGGCGATCGCGGCCGTGAGCGCCGCCGGGTCGGTGGTCTTCTTCTGGAAGGCGGCCTCGCCTACCGCGCGCACCGACGCCCAGACCTGGTAGTCGAGGGGGCGCATCAGCCGGCCGGCGAGGCGGCGGAAGCGGTTCTGGGCCTGGGCGGCGCCCCAGACCTCCAGCGTCGGGTGCCAGGTGGTGGGGACGAGCCCTTGCGTGCCGACGACGGGCCGCGGGTCGACGGTGTGGAACGGCACGTAATCGCCGAAATCGCCCGCCTCGTCCGCCACCACGGCGACGTCGTAGTCGAGCCCGCGGGTGAAGACGAGGGCCTCGGCCCGGGTCGGGGTGTCGCCCCGCGCCCGCGCCAGGGGCCCGAAGGTCCAGGGGCGTTCCGCCGTGATCTGGAGCCCGAACTTCTTGGCCGAGCGCTTCAGCGCCTCGGCCCAGAGCTTGTCGCCGTCCTGCGGGCCGGTGATCAGGAAGAGCTTGCGCCAGCGCATGAAGGCCAGGAACTGCGCCAGCGCGTCGGTCTGCATCGCCCGGCTCGGGGCGACGTGGAAGATGTCGGCCCGGCAATCGGTGCCGCGCAGGCGGTCGTCCGGGGCACTGGCGTTGAACAGGACGACGCCCGACCCTTTCAGCGCATCGGCCACCGCCAGCAGCTCGTCGGCGGGCAAAGCCAGCACGATGAAGCGCAGGCCCTTGGCGGCGAGTTCGCGGGCGGCGTCCACCGGGCTCTGCGGCGGCGGCGCGCCGGGGGCGGCGGTGCCGAGCGCCACCGCGTCGAGGGCGTAGCTCTGGCCGACGAAGCGGCCGGTCGTGGTGTTGTCGCGGATGGCGAGGTTGGCGCCCGCCAGCCCCTCGTCCTCGGGTGCGGCCTGCGCGTCGTAGGAGGACGGCGCCGGGGCCGGCCGGTAGATCAGGCCGATGCGGATCTCCGCCGCCTTCGGGGCCGCGGGCTGGGCCGCCGGCGGCGCGGGCGCTCCTGCATCGGGCGCTTGAGCCTGGGCTTCGGGGAGCCACGGCCCGGGCGCCGCCGTCAGGGCGGCGAGGAGGCCGAGGGGGGCGAGGGCGCGCTTACGGAAGGAGGCCATGCCGGGGCAGGCTAGCCCGGATCGTCGCGCACCCTCAACGCCTGTTCGATGAGGAATTTCTGAGAATTTCTTCGCCCAAAGTCCGAAGGCCGGTGGCGCGAGACCGCGTTGCGCCCGCCCGCGCCGTCATGCGAGGGTCGCCCGATGCTGGTTCCGCGCGCCCTCTCCGTCCCGGCGATCCTGCCCGCCCTGGCGGCCCTGCTCGTCGGCCCGCCCGTCATCTCGCCCGTCTTGGCGGCGTCGAGCCCCGCGGCGGTATTCGCGATCGAGCTCGCCGAGCCCGGGGTGATCGGGCCGCGGCCGCTGAAGCCCGACGAGGCGCGGCGCCTGGCGCTGGCCACCGACGCCCTGCGGCGCGAGGTTGCCGGGCGCGGGCTCGACCCCGTGGACCTGACGCCCCAGGCCGCAGCGATCCGGCGCGACGCCCCGCTCTACAAGTGCGAGGGCTGCGCGGAAAAGATCGCCCAGGCGGCCGGGGCGGCTCTGGTCGTCTACGGCTACGTCCAGCGCAGCGCGCCGCAGGTGCTCAACCTCAACATCACCATCACGGACGTGGCGAGCGGCAAGGTGCTGCGCGGCGGCCAGGTGGTGATCCAGGGCGACACCGACGAGACCTGGCTCCACGGCGTCCGCTCGCTGGTCAAGAACCGCCTCTTCGCCGAGCCGCTGCCGAACCGGTCCTGATCCCGTGCCCGATCCCTCTTCTTCCCGCGTCCGCCTCCTCGTCAGTGTCCGCGACGCCGCTGAGGCGGCGCTCGCCCGCGATGGCGGCGCCGACCTGATCGACGGCAAGGACCCGGAGCGCGGCGCCCTCGGGGCGCTCCCGGCCGAGACCGTGCGGGCGATCGTGGCGGTCTCCGGCGACCGGCTCACCAGCGCGGTGGCGGGCGAGCCGCGGGACGCCGCGGAGGCGTCCGGCTGCCTCGCGGCGCTCGCCGGCACGGGGGTCGGCTACCTCAAGATCGCCTGGGCGCCGGGGCGGGACGCGACCGGCCTGCTTCTGCCCGCCGGCAGGCCGGTGATCGCGGTGCTCTTCGCCGAGGACGGGCCGGACGGGGCGGATGTCCCGGGGCTCGCTGCCGCCGGCTTCTCCGGCGCGATGATCGACACGCGGGGCAAGGACGGCCGGCGCCTCACCGACCACCTGGCCCTGCCGCGCCTCGCCGGCTTCACGGCGGCGTGCCGGGCGCACGGGCTGCTCTCGGGCCTCGCCGGCTCGCTCCGGCTCGACGACATCCCGGATCTCGCGACCTTGCGGCCCGGCTATCTCGGCTTCCGCGGCGGCCTCTGCGCGGCGGCGGACCGGACCGGGCGGCTCGATCCGGCGCGGATCGCCGAGGCGGCCCGGCGGCTGGCGGCGCCCCGCGTCGCCGCGGCCTGACCCCGTGCCGAGACAGCAAGCAGGCTTTGCGGGGGGGCTCACCGTCGTGAAGGTCGGCGGCAGCCTCGTGGCCGATCGCGACCGGCTGCGTCGTGTTCTCGCGTCCCTCGCCGACGGGGAGGACGGGCCGGTGGCGATCGTGCCGGGCGGCGGCGCGCTCGCCGAGGCGGTGCGTACGACGCAAGGCGCCCTCGGATTCTCCGATCCCCTCGCCCATCGCCTCGCCCTCGACGCGATGGCGGGCATGGCCCGGATCTTCGCCGCCCTGGAGCCGCGTCTCGTCGTGACGCCGGAGCCGGGGGCGTGCCTCGCCGCCGGCGCCGTGCCGGTCTGGGATCCCTCCCCCCTCGGCGCCGGCCATCCCGACATCCCGGAGAGCTGGGAGGTGACCTCGGACAGCCTGGCTCTGTGGCTCGCCGCCGGCCTCGGGGCCGCGCGCTGCCTGCTGGTCAAGTCCGTCGATCCGGCGCCCGGGGGCGCCCTGGCGGATCTGGCGCGGGCCGGGCTGGTCGACGCCGCTTTCCCGTCCTTTGCGACTCTCTTCGCCGGCGCGATCGTGCTACGGGGCCCCGGCGGCGACCGGACCTGCCGCGAATCCCTGTCGGAGCGCGCCGCGTGAGGGAGCACCTCGTCTTCATCACCGGACGGCTCGCCAAGGCGCGGCTGGAGAAGATCGCCGCGACCCTGCCGCCGGAGCGGTTCGCCTGGACCATCGCGGATGCCGGCGTGAAGGTCGCCGCGCTGATGACCGAGGAGATCATCCGCCGCCGGGTGACGATCCCCGCGGAGGCGACGCGGGTCATCCTGCCCGGGCGCTGCCGGGCGGACCCGGCCGTGCTGGCGGCGCATTTCGGCGTGCCGGTGGAGCGCGGGCCCGACGAGATCGTCGACCTGCCGGTCTTCCTCGGGCTGGCCGGGCGCAAGGTCGACCTGACGCGCCACGACGTGCGGATCTTCTCCGAGATCGTCGACGCCTCGCGGATGACGCCGGAGCAGATTCTCGTCCGTGCCCGGGACCTCGCCCGCCGCGGCGCCGACGTGATCGATCTCGGCGGCCTGCCGGACACGGCCTTTCCGCATCTCGACGAGACGGTGCGGCTCCTCAAGGCCGAGGGGCTGCGCGTCAGCATCGATTCGTTCTCGGCCGACGAGCTGCGGCGCGGCGCGGCCGCCGGGGCCGACTTCCTGCTCAGCCTCAACGAGGAGACCCTCGACCTCGCCTTCGAGACCGAGGCGGTGCCGATCCTGGTGCCGACGCGGCCCGAGGATCTGCCCTCCCTCGATCGGGCGATCGAGCGGATGCAGCGGGCGGGAAAACCCTTCATCGCCGACCCGATCCTCGAACCGATCCATTTCGGCTTCGCGGCGTCGCTCGTGCGCTACCACGAGACCCGGCGGCGCCACCCCGACATCGCCATGATGATGGGGACCGGCAACCTGACCGAGCTCACCGAGGCCGACAGCCTCGGGGTGACGGCGCTGCTGATGGGCGTGTGCTCCGAACTGTCGATCGGCAACGTGCTGATCGTGCAGGTCTCCAACCACACCCGCCGCACGGTCGAGGAGCACGACGCCGCCCGCCGGGTGATGTACGCGGCCAAGGCCGACGCCGCCCTGCCCAAAGGTTATGGCCGCGCCCTCCTCGCCCTGCACGACAAGCGGCCCTATACCCAGAATGCGGACGAGATCGCGGCGCTCGCCGCGGACGTGCGCGATCCGAACTACCGCGTCGCGATCGCGGAGGACGGGGTCCACATCTACAACCGCGACATCCACGAGGTCGGGCGCGACGCGATGGCGTTCTTTCCCAAGCTCGGCGTCGAGGCGGATGGCGGCCATGCCTTCTATCTCGGCGGGGAATTGACCAAGGCGGAACTGGCCTGGCGCCTCGGCAAGCGCTACGTGCAGGACGAGCCGCTGGACTGGGGCTGTGCGATGGACGCCGACGCCGAGGACACCACCCGCTTCAAGGCTCCGGGCCATACCCGCCAGAGCGGAAAGCCCTGAGCGCCGTGCCGCTGATCCTCGAGACCATCGTGACGACGGCCGACCCCGACGGCGCCCTGCACCTCGTGCCGTTCGGGCTGATCCGGGACGGCGACGATTTTTGGGTGGCGCCGTTCCGGCCCTCGCCGACCATCGCCAACCTGGAGGCGGTGCCGTTCTTCGCCGCCGCCGCGCCCTCCGACATGCGGGTGATCGCCGGCTGCGTCACCGGCCGGCGCGACTGGGCGACCGTGCCGTGCCGCGACATTCCGGTACCGCGCCTGGAGGCGGCCTACGGCCACATGGAATTGCAGGTCGCGGAGGTGCGCGACGATCCCGTCCGGCCGCGCTTCCGCGGCCGGGTGGTGCGCGCCGAGGCGCACCGCCCCTTCCTGGGTTACAACCGGGCGCAGAGCGCGGTGCTGGAGGCGGCGATCCTATCGACGCGCCTGCACATGCTGGAGCCCGCGACGGTGCTGGCCGAGCTGCACCACCACCGCATCGCCGTCGAGAAGACGGCCGGGCCCGCCGAGCGCGAGGCCTGGAACTGGATCGCCGCGAAGGTCGCGGCCGCCCTGCCCCAGGCGGCCGGAGGTTCCCTCGCGGTCGATGACGCGTGAGACACGCGTGAACAGGAGAGATCCGATGAAGCGCATCATCGCGGCGGCCCTGGTCGCCGCCTTCGCGGCGGCCCCCGCCGCCCAGGCCCACGGCCCGACCCGCAAGAAGGTCGAGGAGAAGGTCACGATCAACGCCTCGCCGGACAAGGTCTGGGCGGTGGTCGGCAACTTCCAGGACATGAGCTGGCTGCCGCCGGTCGAGAAGACCGAGGGCAAGGGCGGCAACGAGGTCAAGGCCACCCGCACCCTCACCCTGAAGGGTGGCGCCACGGTCGAGGAAGAGCTCTACAAGTACTCGGCCGAGCAGAAGAGCCTGTCGTACCGTATCAACAAAGTCGACGTGAAGGTCCTGCCGGTCAACAACTACTCCTCGACGATCAAGGTCGAGCCGGCGGACGGCGGCAAGGCGTCCGAGGTGGTGTGGGACGGCGCGTTCTACCGCGGCTACATGAACAACGATCCGCCGCCCGAGCTGAGCGACGAGGCGGCGATCAAGGCGGTGTCGGCCCTGTACCGCGCCGGCCTCGACAACCTGAAGGCGAAGCTCGAGAAGAGCGGTTCGTGAGCCGCGGGCGCGCCCGGTCCCTCGCCGGGCTCTGCCTCCTCCTGGGGATCGGCCTCGTGCCGGTCCCCTCCCGGGCGGGGCCGTCGGGGGCGACGGAGGCGTTCGTCACCGCCCAGAACGCCGACGCGGTCGACGTGGTCGAGCTCGACGGGCTGAAGCGGGTGGCGACGATTCCCGTGCCCGGCGCCCCGGCCGGCATCGCGCTCTCGCCCGATCGGGCCCGGGTCTACGTCACGGCGCCGGAGGGCAAGGCCCTGGTGGTGATCGACGCCGCCACGCGCCGGGTCGTGCAGACGGTCGCCCTCGGGGGCGGTCCCCTCGGGGTCGGGGTCAACCCGGTGAGCGGCGCGGTCTACGTCGCCGACTGGTACGCCAAGCGGTTGTGGCAGGTCGACCCGACATCGTTGACGGTCGCGGGCGAGATCCCGGTCGGCACCTCGCCGTCGGGCATCGCGGTGACGCCGGACGGCCGGTTCCTCCTGGCGGCGGACCGGGACGACGACGCGCTCTCCCTCGTCGATACCGCGACGCGCCAGCGGGTCGCGGTGATTCCGGTCGGCACCCGGCCCTTCGGGGTCACGATCGATGCCGCGGGCAAGCGGGCCTACAGCGCCAATGTCGGCTCGAACGACGTCTCGGTCGTCGACATCGCGACGCGCCGCGAGGTCGGCCGGGTCAAGGTCGGCGAGCGGCCCTACGCGGTGGCGCTCGCCCAGGGCCGCGCCTTCGTGACCGACCAGTATGGTGGTACGGTGAGCACCTTCGACACCGCCACCCTGGAACCGGGGCCCCGCCTCGATGTCGGAGAGTACCCGGAGGGCATCCAGGCGAGCCCGGACGGCAAGACGGTCTATGTCGCCAACTGGGAATCGAACACCGTCACGGCGATCGATACGGCGACCCTGCAGGTGACCGGGACCGTGAAGACCTCGGACGGGCCGCGGGCCTTCGGGCAGTTCCTGCGCTGAACCCCGGCGGGGCGGATCGCGCGTCGATCGGCACGGACCGGTAATTCGACGCGAACGGGTTGGTCACCAGCCCGCCCTCGGCCCGCGCGGGCACGGCGAGCAGCAGGAGGAGGGCCGCGAGCCGCAGCCGCATCAGAGACGACTCGTCCTCACAGGCCGGCGACCTTGCGGAGCGCCGCGTTGATGCGGTCCTGCCAGCCCGGCCCCTCTTCCTGGAAATGCTCGAGCACGTCGCGGTCGAGGCGCAGGGACACGGTCTCGCGCACGCCCGGCACGGCCGCCCGGACGGCGGGTTTCACCACGCCCTTGGCTGCGGCGTCCTTGCCGTCCTGGGGCGCTGCGCCCTCCACGGGCTTGCGGGTCACGGCCCGGAACGCGGCCTCGGCGGCCTGCCGGGGGTCGCTGCCGCGGCGGGAACGATCGAATGACATCGGGGGTCCTCCTGCCACCGCCGTAGCATGCCCCGCCCGGACCCCAAAATAACGAAGGCCCGCCGGCGCACCGACGAGCCTTAAAAGGCAGGGTCCACGTTCCAGGGTACGGGTGGCTCTCGCGCGGCACGCTGGTGATGGCCGTCTCGGCCCCGTGCCGCATTCAGCCCGCCCTGGAACCACTACCCCTGTCGCAAGGTGTCCGGTGGAGTTTCCTGGTCACCGGCATCGGTTTGTGTCGCGTGAGGGCTGCAACCTTGAGAATTCATGGTGGCCTCCTCGAGTTCTTCTCGACGAGGACTATGCTGCTCCTCTGCCGGAGGGTCGTCAAGAGGATTTCGTAGCCGGCTGCGCGCGATCTTTGCGAGGGGTGGGGAACTTAACGACAGGTTAAGAATATTCTCTTCTGCCTCTGCGTCCAGGCGTCTCCGGCCTGCCGGGCACGAACCAAATCGCAAAAGTCCCAAAACAACGAAGGCTCGCCGGCGCACCGACGAGCCTTAAAAGGCAGGGTCCACGTTCCAGGGTACGGGTGGCTCTCGCGCGGCACGCTGGTGATGGCCGTCTCGGCCCCGTGCCGCATTCAGCCCGCCCTGGAACCACTACCCCTGTCGCAAGTAGTCCGGTGGAGTTTCCTGGTCACCGGCATCGGTATGTGTCGCGTGAGGGCTGCAACCTTGAGAATTCATGGCTACCTCCTCGAGTTCGACTCGATGAAAACTATGCTGCCCCTCCTCGGGGGGATGGTCAAGGGGGATTCGTAGCCGACTGTGGGAGGGGCCCGCGGGAGCACGGGCCCCTCCGGCTGCCCCGCCGTTCCGCTCGGCGCAGTGCCGCGGCGCCATCCGGCGGACCGCGTGGCGCACCCGCGGGCCAGTGTGACGGCTTCGGGCCGGGTGCCGCCGGTCGTCGCGAGCCGACCATGGCGGGTCGACCTGTCTCGGTCTCCTGTTTCACCCGCCGCTGCTCGATCGCCGAACGATCTCCGGACCTTTCTCCGGACGTGGATAGACCTCGTTCATCATGCGGGCGATCGACGGGGAATACACTGCAAGTTGTAGTCGCGAAGACCTCCCGTGATCGCAGGGGAAGCGAGGTCATGATTCGTTATCCGAGCCCGATTACCGGATATCAACGTCCGCTCCGGCATGGTCTCCATCGCGAAATTCCTCAGCGATGGATTGGCGGACTCGAGCCATGCGGCCGATCATGACGTGCATCGCGGGGCTCGCCCTCGGCCTGACGTTGGGGGGGAGCACCGGCACCGCTTCCGTCGAGCCGCGGATTGCGGCGGCCGGGCCGGCGACCAGCGACCTCGACGGTCTGCTCTGGCCCGCGGGCGCGGCGGGACGCCGGATCGACCAGGGTGGTGCAACCCTGAGCCCCGACGACCTGCGCGACCGGATCGTGGTCGTGTCCTTCGTGGCGCCGGACTGCGCCATCGTGTGCGTCGCCCGCACCCTCGATCTCGAGCGGGCCGCCCGCTCCCTGCCGGACGGTCTGCGCGACCGCGCGGTCTTTCTCGCCGTCTCGTTCGACGCCTCGCCCACGCGCCTGCGGGCTTTCGTGGACGGCACCGTCGGGGCGGGGACGCGGCTGCGCTTCCTGACCGGCCCCCCGGCCTGGAGCGACGCGCTCGCCGCGATGCTGCGCTACCCGGCGGCCTCGCTGCCGGAGCCGCCGCCGCAGATCCTGCTCTTCGACCGGCGCGGCGCGGTCGCGTCGAATTACGGCGGCGACCCGGTCGATGGTCCGCGGCTCGCCAGTGACATCGCCGTCCTCGACACCTTCGCGCAGGGCCTCGACGCCGCCCGCTGAGGCCGCGTCCCGCTCCGTTCCCTCTCGCCTCCGGAAGACCCGACCATGACCGTACCGATACGCGGCGCCGCCCAACGTCTGCGGGATGCCGCCCTGCTCTCTGCCACGGTGCTGGCGACCGGCCTCCTCGCCCCGGCCGAGGCCGCGCAGTTCAAGGTGGTGGTCAATCCGGTCGCCGACCCGACGATGGCGGGTCTCGCCCTTCCCGACGGCGCGCCGGTGACGGGCGTCTTCTCTGGGGTGCAGGGCTGGCCGATGAATGCCATCACCCTGAGCCTGCTGCCGAGCGGCAAGATCCTGTCCTTCGGCACACCGGCGGGCAATCCGGGAACCCAGGACGGCCGCACCTTCGACAGCTGGGATCCGACCCAGGGCTTCGGAGCCGGGCACATCACCCTCGCGGGCGTCGGCGGCATCAACAGCTTCTGCGCCGCCCAGGCCTTCCGGCCCGACGGCTCGCTGATGATCGCCGGCGGCATCTTCGACAACGGCAACGACAAGGGCAGCCTGACCCTGAACGGGACCGCCACCGCCGTGACCGCCGTTGCCGCCAAGCTCGCCAACGACCGCTACTACTCGACCATGCTGACCCTGCCCAACGGTCGGCAGCTGATCATGGGCGGCTCCTACCCCTACCAGGGCGGCTGGGCCGACCCGCAGGGCAGCATCGACAAGGGCTACATGACCGGGATGACCCCGGAGCTCTTCGACGGCACCCGGTGGACGAGCCTGTTCGGCGCCAAGAGTCGCGACGCGTTCGGGCCGGACAACAACAGGTGGTGGTACCCGCGCGCCTGGGTCGCCCCCAACGGCAAGGTCTTCGGCATCACGTCGGAGAAGATGTGGTTCCTCGATCCGAGCGGCAACGGCGCCGTGACGGTGACGACCTTCAAGGAGCCGCAGCGCGACGCCGCCTCGGCCCTCGACGCGCCGAATGTCGGCCCGGTCTCGACGGCGGCGATGTTCGACACCGGCCGCATCCTGCAGGTCGGCGGCAACAGCTACGACAACGGCAACGGCTTCCTGTCGAGCAGCCGCGCCACGGTGATCGACATCAACGGCGGCAACCCGGTGGTGACCGACACCGCCCCGATGAGCGTCGGGCGCGCCTGGGCCAACGCCACGGTGCTGCCGACCGGCCAGATCGCCGTGACCGGCGGCAGCAAGTGGAACGACCGGGCCGACGGCGACACCGTGCTGCAATCCGAGATCTGGGACCCGCGGACCGGGACCTGGACGGCGGGTGCCTCCGGCGGGGTCTATCGCGGCTACCATTCGAGCGCGATCCTGATGCAGAACGGCGCCGTGCTGCTCGCCGGCGGCGGCGCGCCGGGTCCGGTGGCGAACCAGAACGTCGAGGTGTTCTACCCGCCCTACCTGTTCACCACCGTGGACGGGAAGACGGCGCTCGCGCCCCGCCCGCAGATCGTCAGCCTCTCGACCGCGCAGCTGCAGCACGGCCAGGCGATGCAGTTCGAGCTGACCTCGCAGAACGGCCTCGCCCAGGTGGTGCTGGTCGGCCTGAGCGCGACGACGCACAGCTTCAACTCGACCCAGCGCCGCATCCCCGCCGCCTTCACCCAGGCCGGCACGGCCGTGACCCTGCAGCCCCCGGCCTCGGCGAACGTCGCGCCTCCGGGCTACTACCAGCTCGTCGCGATCGACCAGAAGGGCGTGCCCTCGCCGGGCGTGATCGTGGCGCTCGGCGCCGGCGTCGCGGCGCCGAGCCAGGTGGCGGCCCCGGCGGTCGCGGCGACGGGCACCGGGACCGGCAGCCAGGCCGGCGGCGGCGGTAGCGGCACCGGCGGCGGCACGGGAGGTGGCGGCACCGGCGCCGGCGGCGGTACCGGCACGAGCGTCGCCAGCGGCGCGGCGGTGAGCCTGCAGGCGAGCAACTACACGACGAGCTACCTGACCAATGTCGGCGGCACCGCCCGCCTGATGACGCCGGCCACCGCCTCCGACCGCCAGCAGGCGACGTTCCGGCAGGTGCCGGGGCTCGCCGGCCAGGGCGTGTCGTTCCAGTCGAGCACGGCGGCCGGCCAGTACCTGCGCCACCAGAACTTCCAGATCTACCAGCAGGCCAACGACGGCGGCGACATCTTCAAGCGCGGCGCGACCTTCACGCCGCGGGCGGGGCTCGCCGGCACCTGCGGCTGCACCACCGGAACCTGCACGTCCTACGAGTCGATCGACTGGCCGGGCTATTATCTGCGCCACCAGAACTTCAACTTCTACATCGCGCAGCCGGACGGCGGCGACCTGTTCAAGCAGGACGCCTCGTTCTGCCCGGCGCCGCCGGCCGACGGCTCCGCCGCCTCGACGCCGGTGAGCCTGCAGGCGAGCAACTACACGACGAGCTACCTGACCAATGTCGGCGGCACCGCCCGCCTGATGACGCCGGCCACCGCCTCCGACCGCCAGCAGGCGACGTTCCGGCAGGTGCCGGGGCTCGCCGGCCAGGGCGTGTCGTTCCAGTCGAGCACGGCGGCCGGCCAGTACCTGCGCCACCAGAACTTCCAGATCTACCAGCAGGCCAGCGACGGCGGCGACATCTTCAAGCGCGGCGCGACCTTCACGCCGCGGGCGGGGCTCGCCGGCACCTGCGGCTGCACCACCGGAACCTGCACGTCCTACGAGTCGATCGACTGGCCGGGCTATTACCTGCGCCACCAGAAC
The DNA here is from genome assembly GCF_001043895.1 of Methylobacterium indicum. GTDB lineage: Bacteria > Pseudomonadota > Alphaproteobacteria > Rhizobiales > Beijerinckiaceae > Methylobacterium > Methylobacterium indicum. The sequence continues at coordinate 31,410 of NZ_JTHF01000046.1, read as the reverse complement.
TTCAACTTCTACATCGCGCAGCCGGACGGCGGCGACCTGTTCAAGCAGGACGCCTCGTTCTGCCCGGCCCCCGCGCTCCAGTAGGGACGCCCAGGGGGGAGGACGAACCGCCCTCCCCCGACCGGGCGGATCGTCCCCGTCGGTCGCGGCGCGAGACCGGTTTTCCCGGTCCGCTCAACCCCGCTCGCGCCCCCGCCGGCTCTCGTAGGCCTTGAGGTGGGTGTAGGCGGTCGCGAGGGAGGGCCACGCCCCGTCCGGATCCGCCGCGCGGCCGCGGGCGAGGAGGTCGCCGACGATGTGGTCGGCCTCGATCCGGGCGCCCTTCTCGATGTCGCGCAGCATCGAGGCGGTGAAGCCGGAGCCCGCCGCCGTCAGTGTGCCGCGGCTCGTCTCGACGAACTTCTCCCGCGGCGCCTCGCCCGCCGCCTTCGCGATGGACAGGCACTCCTCCAGGAGGCCGAGCATCGCCTCGCGCCCGCCCGGGGCGGCGACGATGTCGCCGATGGGGGCGCGCATCAGGCAGGTGCCGGCGGCGAGCGTCGCGAGGAAGACCCACTTCTCCCACATCTCGAGCAGGATCGTCTCGCTCAGCCGCGCCGTGAAGCCCGCGCCCTCCATCACGGCCGCGACCCGGGCGACGCGCTCGGAGCGCGTGCCGTCCCGCTCGCCGAAGGTGAGGGCGTGCAGCTCGGTCATCTGGACGATCGCGCCCTCGGGCGAGAGCGTCGCCGCGATGGCGCAGGAGCCGCCGAGCACCCGATCGCGCCCGAACCGGGCGTCGAGGGCGTCGAGATGCGCCATCCCGTTGAGGATCGGCAGCACCATCGTGTCTGGCCCGACCGCCGGGGCGACGTCGTCGAGGGCGCCCGCGAGGTCGTAGGCCTTGCAGCTCAGGAGCACGAGATCGAACGGCCCCGGGATCGCCGCCGCGGTCACGGTCGTCGGCGCCTCGATCCGGACATCCCCGAGCGGGCTCCGCACCGAGAGGCCGGCTTCCGCCAGCCGCGCCGCCCGGGCCGGGCGGACCAGGAAGGTCACGTCGCGTCCCGAAGCGGCGAGCCGGGCGCCGAAATACCCGCCGGTCGCCCCGGCTCCCACCACCAGCACCCGCATGCGGCTCCCTCCTGCCTGTTCTGTCGGCGAAGAGCTTCGCATTCCCGGCGGCTTCGTCCAAGGTGCCCATCGGTCAAGGTGATGAGGGACACGGCGGTGCGGGGTTTGAGGGGGCGGATGCCCGGGGCGCGGGATCTCGCCGGTGTGTGGGTCCGGCGCGGCCTGTTCGTGGTCGGCGGCATCGCGGTCGGCGGTGCGGCGGTGCTGATGGCCTCGCTCGCGGATGCCGCGCAGGCGGGGTTCCGGGCGGTGCTGGGGATCTCGCCCCTGATCGCCCTCGTCCTCACGCCGTTCGGCTTCGGGCTCGCGGCGCTCCTCGCCCGCACGGTCTTCCCGAACTCGCAAGGCAGCGGCATCCCGCAGGTGATCGCCGCGCGCGACATCGAGGACCCGTCCCTGCGCCATCGCCTGATCTCCCTGCGGGTCGCCGCCGGCAAGATCGTGGTGATGACCCTCGGGCTGTTCTGCGGCGCCTCGACCGGGCGCGAGGGGCCGACGGTGCAGGTCGGCGCGGCCTTGATGGCGGCGGCCGGGCGGTTCGCCCCGGAGCGCCAGCGCGGCCTGCTGCTGGCCGGGGGCGCCGCCGGGGTGGCGGCGGCCTTCAACACGCCGCTCGCCGGCATCGTGTTCGGCATCGAGGAGCTCAGCCGCTCCTACGAGGCCAAGACCTCGAGCCTGATCCTCGGGGCGATCATCGCGGCGGGCCTGACCTCGCTCGCGCTCGTGGGCAACTACACCTATTTCGGCACCACCGGCGATACGCTGCCGCTCGGGCGGGCCTGGGCGGTGGTGCCGGTCTGCGGCGTGCTCGGCGGCCTGTTCGGCGGGCTGTTCAGCCGCATCGTCATCGCGGTCTCCCGCGGGTTGCCGGGCCCGGCCGGGCGGTTCGTCTCGGGCCGGCCGGTGATCTTCGCGGCGCTGTGCGGGCTGGGCGTCGCGCTCTGCGGGCTCCTCACCGACGGGCACATCTACGGCACCGGCTACGAGCAGGCGAAGGCGCTCCTGCACGACACCGCCGAGACCCATGCCTGGTTCGGCCCGGTGAAGTTCGTCGCCACCACGCTGTCGTCGATCAGCGGCATCCCGGGCGGGCTGTTCGCCCCCTCGCTGGCGGTCGGGGCGGGCCTCGGCGCCGAGGTCGCCGGCCTGTTCCAGGGCGTGCCGGTCGGCGCCGTGGTGCTGGTCGGCATGGTCGCCTACCTCACCGGCGTGCTCCAGGCGCCGATCACCTCGTTCGTCATCGTCTCGGAGATGACGGAGAACCACGCCCTGGTGATCCCCCTGATGGTCGCGGCGCTGATCGCCGACGCGACCTCGAAGCTCGTCTGCCGCGAGGGGCTCTACCACGCGCTCGCCGAACCGATGGTCGAGCGCCTCACCGGGCGCCCGGCCCACGCGCCGCGCGTCGACGGCCCGGCGTGAGGGCGGGACGCCGCGCACGGACCCCGTGCGCGGTCGCGGTCAGAGCGGCAGAATGCCGAACTCGGCGACGCGGCGGCTGTGCTCGCGCCACAGGCGCCGCATGCCGGCGAGGAAGCCGGTGGTGGCGGGACGGGTCGCGGCGGTCGACGGGGAGGCCATGGGCTCGGCTCCGAAGTAGGAGGGGACGCGGAACTCTTCGGTTCCTGTCCCGACCATGCCCCCGATGTTGCGCTGCAACAAACGATGATCTCGCAACTGCGATATGCGAGAATCGCACGCAACGCGCGCTATTTCGCCAAAACGCCTCCGTCGCATGCATGAGGCGCCGGGTCATGCGTCATCCTGCATGATCGCACGCCACGCCCGTCAGCGTCGGCCGAACAGCCGCTCCACGTCCGACAGCTTCAGCTCGACATAGGTCGGCCGGCCGTGGTTGCACTGGCCGGAGAACGGCGTCGCCTCCATCTCGCGCAGCAGCGCGTTCATCTCCTCCGGCCGCAGGCGCCGGCCGGCCCGGATCGAGCCGTGGCAGCTCATCCGCGACAGGACCGCGTCGAGGCGGCGGGCGAGCGGGTCGGCCCCGCCCTCGATGAGCGCGTCGACCACGTCGGTGAGGAGCGCCCGCAGCGACCCGCCGGCAAGGGCGGCCGGCACCTCCCGCACCAGCACCGCGCCGTGGCCGAAGGGCTCGAGGACGAGGCCGAGATCCTGCAGGGCGTCGGCCGCGTCGGCGAGGCGGTCGGCGTCGGCCGGGTCGAGCTCGACCACGTCGGGGATCAGCAGGATCTGGCGGGCGATGCCGCCGCCCGCCCGCTCGCGCTTCAGCCGCTCGTAGACCAGCCGCTCGTGGGCGGCGTGCTGGTCGACGATGACGATCCCGTCCCGGGTCTGGGCGACGATGTAGGTCTCGTGCAGCTGCGCCCGCGCCGCACCCAAGGGGTGGGCGGTCTCCGCGGCCGGCGCGGGGGCCGCGGCGGGCGCCCGCAGGTCTGCGCTCGGGGCGGCGAGGTCGCCGGAGAACTGCGCCTGGGCCGCCTCGCCAAAGCCGCCGCCCGCCTCGGGCGGTCCCTCGTAGGCGGCCTGATCGGGCTCGCGCGCCTCCCATGGCGCCTCCCATCGCGCCTCCCATGGCGTTTCGTTGGGCGCGGCGCCAAAATCCCGCTCGAAGGCCTCGATCCGGCCCGAGCCCTCCGGCCGCGACGGCGCGGTCTCGTCGCGCCGCGCGAACAGGCTCGCGGGCGCGCGGGCCGCCGAGGAGGCCGGCGCTCCTGCCGCCACCCGCCCCTGCGCCGGCAGCGGCGTGTGCGCCGGCCGCAGGCTCTCCAGGGTGCGGGCCGCGACCGTGCCGGAGCTGCGCCCGCCCTCCCGGCGCAGGGCCTCGTGGATCGCGCTGACGATCAGCCCGCGCACCAGGCCGGGATCGCGGAAGCGCACCTCGGTCTTGGCCGGGTGGACGTTGACGTCGACGAGGGCCGGATCGCAGGTGAGCGCCAGCGCCAGGACCGGATGACGGTCGGAGGCCATGACGTCCGCATAGGCGCCGCGCACCGCCGAGAGCAGCAGCCGGTCTCGCACCGGCCGGCCGTTGACGACGAAGTGGACATGGGTGGCGGCCGCCCGGTGGAAGGTCGGCAGGCCGACATGGCCGTCGAGGGCGAAGGCCTCGCGCTCGAGGCTGAGCGGCGCCGAGTTCGCGCCGAATTCGGGGCCGAGCACCGCGACGAGCCGGCGCAGCCACGAGCCGGGCCCGGATTCGGCCGGGAGCACGAGGCCGGCCGTCGTCGAGCCCTCGCTGCTGAGGGTGAAGCGGATCTGCGGGTGGGCGACCGCGAGGCGGCGCAGGATCTCCCCCACCGCCGTGGCCTCGGCCCGGTCGGATTTCAGGAACTTCAGCCGGGCCGGGGTGGCGGCGAAGAGATCCGTCACCTCGATCCGCGTCCCGGGCTGGCCGGCGGCCGGGCGCACCGGCCCGCGCTCGCCGGCATCGACCACGATCGAGTGGCCGCTCTCCGCGCCGGGCACCCGCGAGGTGATGGCGAGCCGCGCCACCGCGCCGATCGACGGCAGCGCCTCGCCGCGAAACCCGAGGGTCTCGATGCGTTCGAGGTCGCCGTCGGGCAGTTTCGAGGTGGCGTGGCGCTCGACCGCGAGCGCCAGGTCGCCCGGGCCCATGCCGCCGCCGTCGTCGACGACCCGGATCAGCCGCCGGCCTCCCGCGGCGATCGTCACCGCGATGCTGGCGGCGCCGGCATCGATCGCGTTCTCGACCAGTTCCTTGACCGCCGAGGCCGGCCGCTCGACCACCTCGCCGGCGGCGATGCGGTCGACGAGCACCGGGTCGAGGCGGCGGACCTGCGGGCGTCCGGGAGGTGAAGCGCTCATGACCGGAATATAAGGGGTCGAGGGCCGCGCCAGAAGGTGCCGGCCGGCGCGGTCCACCGGAGGGAGTGCGGGCGATGGAGGAGAGCGAGACGGTCCTGCGGCCTTGCCGGGAGGACGACGTCGCGGCGATCACGGCGATCTACGCCCAGGCGGTCGCGACCGGCCGGGCCTCGTTCGAGATCGACCCGCCGGACGAGGCCGAGATGGCCCGGCGCCGGGCGGCCCTGGTCGAGAACGGCTACCCCTACCTCGTCGCCGAGCGGGCGGGGAGTGTGGTCGCCTACGCGTATGCGGGTCCCTACCGGGCCCGGCCGGCCTATCGCGGCACGCTCGAGAACTCGGTCTACGTCCGGCCCGACCAGGCCGGGCGCGGCCTCGGCCGGCGGCTGATGGAGCGTCTGATCGCCGAGGCGACGGAAGCCGGCTTTCGCCAGATGGTGGCGGTGATCGGGGATTCGGCCAACGCCGCCTCGATCGGCCTCCACGCCGCCCTCGGCTTCCGGCATGTCGGGGTACTGACCTCGGTCGGCTGGAAGCACGGCACCTGGCTCGACACCGTTCTGATGCAGCGTGCCCTCGGCTCCGGCGACGGGGCGCCGCCGGATGCCCGAGGCAGGGGGCCGGTTACCGGGGCTTAACCCTGTTCGTTGTACCGCTCTTAACCATGATGGTCCGGCGGCCCCGGCGGGCCCCGGCGGAGCGGAGCGGCAGGCCCGTGGCGGACGAGCGGCGAACACGCGGACAGGCCGGCCCCGGCCTCCCGGCCCTGGCGCTGGCCGCCTCCCTGTCGGCGGCGCTTCCATCGGCCGCGATCCTGTCGGCCCCGGCCGCGGCCCAGACCGCCACCACCCCGGCGACCGATCCGTCGCTCCCCGGCCCGCTCCCGGGCGGGCAGGATCCCGCCACCTTCGCGCTGCGGACCGGTCCGGCGCCGCAGGGGCTGTCGCGGACCCCTGCGCGCCCGGGCGCGTCGCGCTTCGGCGCCCGGCCGCGCACGCCGCCGCAGCGGCGCAGCCGCCCGCCCACGACGGCGATCACCCGCCAGGCCACCCAGCAGGGGGTCGCCGACGACCTGCGCCTGCGCCCGACCGTGCAGGTGCCGGTCTCGGGCCTGCCCGATCTCGCCACCGCGGCGCCGCTCCTGCGCCGCCGCACCATCGATCCCCTCGACCCCTACGGGCCGCTCGGCATCCGGTTCGGCGGCCTCACCCTCTTTCCGGCCCTGCAGCAGAGCGTCGGCTACGACAGCAACCCCGACCGCTCGATCTATCGCCGCAGCTCGATGGCCCTGCTCACCCAGGGCGAGTTGCGCGTCGCGAGCGACTGGTCGTCCCACGAGCTCACCGGGGCGATGCGCTTCGGCTATTTCCTGTACCCGGACAACCGCAACGCCAACCGGCCGGACGGCGACGGCGCGATGCGCCTGCGCCTCGACGTCGCCCGCGACACCAAGGTCGATCTCGAGGGCCGCTACGCCATCTCGACCCAGCGCGCCGGCAGCCCGGACCTCGCCGCCCAGGTCCGCGACCGGCCCCTCGTCGCGGCCTATGGCGGCACCGTCGGGGTGACGCAGGCCTTCAACCGGCTGCAGGTCACGGTGGCGGGCCTCGTCGACCGGCAGACCTTCGAGAACGCCCAGCTCACCGACGGCACGCTGCTGCGCCAGGACGACCGCAACGCCAACCAGTACGGCCTGCGCCTGCGCACCGGCTACGAGATCACCCCCGGCTTCACCCCCTTCGTCGACGCCCTGGTCGACACCCGCATCCACGATTTCGCCGTCGACCAGTCGGGGCTGCGCCGCGATTCCGACGGCGTGACGGTGCGGGGCGGCTCCAGCTTCGAGATCAGCCGGCTCCTCACCGGCGAGGTCTCGGGCGGCTACCTGTCGCGCCACTACGCCGACAGCCGCCTGCGCGACGTCACCGGTCCGGTGATCGACGGCACGATGACCTGGGCGGCCACCGCCCTCACCGCCCTGCGCCTCGGCGCCTCGACCAGCGTCAGCGAGACCATCGTGCCGGGGGCCAGCGGCATCTTCACCCGCACCGCCGTCGCCGAGATCACCCACGACCTGCGCCGCAACCTGCGCCTGACCCTCACCGGCACCGTGATCAATAACGACTACCAGGGCACCAGCATCCGCGAGCAGGGCTACAGTGCCGGCGTGAAGCTCGACTATCGCCTCAACCGCTGGCTCGGCTTCCGGGCGAGCTACGCCCGCGAATTGCTGAAGAGCACGGCGGTGGGGTCGAGCTACCACTCGGACACGTATCTGGTGGGCGTGCGGGTCAACCCTTAGGCCCGTCTCACCCTGCGACACGGGCGCCGCGCAACCCGGAGCACCCTCCCCCTGTTTCATCGGATCGGTGCAACCGGTCCGAGGAGGGCGTATCCGCGCGATGACGACGGCGTTCCGGCCCGAGCGGATCTTCCTGGTCACCAGCCTGGTGCTGACCGTGGCCGCGGCGGTCGCGCTGTATCTGCTGCAGGCGACGACGCTCACCATCGCGGTGGCGCCGCGCGACGGCACCGAGCCCGCCCTGATCCGCGCCTATGCGGAGGCGCTGAAGACCGCCCACAAGGGCGTGCGCCTCAAGATCCTGCCCTTCGACGACGTGCGCGAGAGCGCCAAGGCGCTGGAGGCGGGCCAAGCCGACCTCGCGGTGGTGCGGCCCGACGTCGACCTGCCGTCGAACGGCCTGACGCTGGCGATCCTGCGCGACCAGGCGATGCTGATCGCCTCGCCGGCGCCGTCCGGCATCACGACCTTCCCGGGTCTCGCCCGCAAGCGCCTCGGCATCGTCGCCCACCGCGACGCCGATCTGTGGCTGCTCAAGAACCTGATGGGCTATTACGGCCTCTCCCTGCAGGAGGGCGGGACGGGGCCTATTCCCGCCGGGCAGGTGCGACTGGTGCCGATGGCGGAAGAAGACCTCGCCGGTGCCTTCGCGCAGAAGCGCATCGACGCGGTGGTGGCGGTGATCGCCCCGGCCGCCCCGATGGCGTTGCGCCTCGTCGGCACGGTCCAGGCGGCGAGCCGGACCCGCAAGGTCGACTTCGTCGGCGTCGAGGACGGGCCGGCGATCATCGAGCGCCTGCCTCGGCTCCAGGCGGTGACGGTGCCGGCCGGCCTGTTCGGCGGCAGCCCGAAGGTGCCCGAGGAGGAGGTGAAAACCGTCGGCGCGTCCTACCGGCTGATGGCCAAGGCCTCGATGAGCCGCACCGTGGCGGCGGACGTGACCCAGCACCTGTTCGAGCTGCGCTCGCGCCTCTCCGACGCGACGCCCGCGGCCGATTACGTGGCGGCGCCCGCCTACGAGACCACCGCGGAGGCGACGAGCGCCCGGCTGCCGATCCATCCGGGCGCGATCGACTATTACGAGCGCGAGCAGCAGGGCTTCATCGAGCGCTACGGCGACTGGGTCTACCTGCTGGCGGTGCTCGGCGGCGGCTTCGGCTCGGCCTTGGCCTGGCTGCGCCAGCGCCTCAGGCGCCTGCGGCGCGAGCGCATCGACGTGGTGATGGACCGCCTGCTCGAGATCCTGGCCGAGGCGAGGGGGGCGGAGGCCGCCGGCCTCGACGCCCTGACGGGCGAGGTCGATGCGCTTGCCGCCGACGTGGTGCGCTACACCCGCGAGCGCGAGACCGACACCCGCACCATGGCGGCCGTGATGATCGCCATCGAGACGGCGCGCTCGACCATCGCCGATTGCCGGCGGATGATCGGCGCGACGGGGGGCGACGCGGAGCCCCGCCGTCAGGCCTTCCGGCTCAGCGCGGCCGAGTAGCCTACCGCACCATCGCCAGCGGCGCGCCGGACTTCGACAGGGCCCCGTCCATCGCCCCGCCCGCCGGGCGCAGGCGCGCCGCGACGGTGCCGCCGGGCTGATACAGGTAGACCTCGCCGTCGCGGTAGTCCCAGGCGGTGACCTTGGCGAGGTCCTTGTTGGCGCAGCCCGTGGACGAGGCCTTGTAGAGGTCCAGCGCCGGGGTGCTGGCGAGGTTCACCTTGCAGCTCGCGCCGGTGGCGTCCTTGGCGGTCCAGCCGCCGACCACCGCCGAGCGGCCGCCGGTCGAGACCACCGGGGGCGGCGGCGGCGCGATCGCGGCCTGCTGCTGCACCGGCGGCGGGGGGCTCGGCTCGGCCATGATCGGGCCGGACGGGTTGGCGACGACGGGAGCGCCGGCGGCGCCCGGCGGCGGGGCGAGCGGCGCCGAGGTGACCGGGCCGGAGGACAGGCCGGGGCCGAGATCCGGCTCCTCGGGCGGCAGCGGCCGGGCGACCCGCGGGGCCGGCCGGGCCGGGGCGCTCAAGGCCGCGGTGTCGAAGCGCGACGAGGAGCAGGCGCCGGCGCTGGCGGCGAGCGCCAGGGCGGCGACGGTGCAGAGGATCTGACGCGGCATCGAGGGGTCCTGCAGGGGCCTGATTTCGAGGTCGTTGGTCCCCGGCAAATACGATCCCGCGAAGGCGGGCACAGGTCTTTCCCCAACGACAAAGGCGCCCGAAGGCGCCTTTTCGAGGGGGTGTGGCCGACAGGACCCAGTCGGCCACACCCAGGCGTGTCGCGCGGGAGGATCAGACCTCGCGGGCCACCATCATCTTCTTGATCTCGGCGATGGCCTTCGCCGGGTTCAGGCCCTTCGGGCAGGTGTTGGCGCAGTTCATGATAGTGTGGCAGCGGTAGAGCCGGAACGGGTCGTGCAGCCCGTCGAGGCGCTCGCCGGTATTCTCGTCGCGGCTGTCGATCAGCCAGCGATAGGCCTGGAGCAGGGCCGCCGGGCCGAGGAAGCGGTCGCCGTTCCACCAGTAGCTCGGGCACGAGGTGGTGCAGCAGGCGCACAGGATGCACTCGTAGAGCCCGTCGAGCCGCGCGCGGTCCTCGGGAGTCTGGCGCCACTCCTTCTCGGGCGAGGGCGTCTCGGTCTGCAGCCACGGCTCGATCGCCGCGTGCTGGGCGAAGAACGAGGTCAGGTCGGGAACCAGGTCCTTCAGCACCGGCATGTGCGGCAGCGGATAGATCTTGACCTGACTGGACTTGCAGTCGTCGATGCCGAGCGTGCAGGCCAGCGTGTTCTGCCCCATGATGTTCATGGCGCAGGAGCCGCAGATGCCCTCGCGGCACGAGCGCCGGAAGGTCAGGGTCGGGTCGATCTTGTTCTTGATCCACAAGAGCGCGTCGAGGACCATCGGGCCGCAATCGTCGCGATCGACGTAGTAGGTGTCGATCCGCGGATTGGCGCCGTCGTCCTCGTTCCAGCGGTAGATCCGGAACTCCTGAACGTTCTTGGCCCCGGCCGGCTTCGGCCAGGTCTTGCCTTCGGTGTACTGGGAGCCTTTGGGGAGGTTGAACTGGGCCATCTGTCTATGCCTGATCGGTGCGGTCGAGCCCGAGGGGACGCAATCGCACCCGTCCGGTCTCGATGGTGAGGAGGGCTCCGGTGAGCAGGTCCGCCCGCGCCCCGTCGATCGCGCGGGCGACGAGGGGGCCGACGCGCCCGGGCAGCGTGGTTCCCGTGCGGAGCTGGATGACGCTCGGTGCGGTCGCGTCCGACCGTGCCAGGGCGATCCCGAAATCGAGATCGGCCGTCATGACGGCGCGGTGGTGACTCCGCGCCCAATCGATGATGTCGGTATCGGGCGCATCCTCCGCACCGACCTCCGACCAGTGGACCGCGTCGTGCCCGAGGCTCGCGAGATACGGGATCCAGGCGGGCGCGAGGTTCATGTCGACCAGGATCCTCACGCCGCCGGCTCGAGAGCGATCTCACGCTCCTGCGCCATCCAGGATGCGTAGCGAAGAGCCTCGAGGACATCCTCGCGCTCGAGATAGGGATAGGCCGCCAGCAACTCGTCGATGCCGACGCCCTCGCCGAGATTCCCCAGGATCATTGCGACCGTCACCCGCTTGCCGCGGATGCAGGCTTTCCCGGCCATGACGGCCGGGTCGCGGGTGATCCGGGGGAACTCGGTCATCGATCCCTCCAAGCCGGCCGTCGCGTCGGCCTTTAGTACACGCGGGCCTTCGGCTCGATATACGCGATGTCGTTCGACATCGTGTAGGTATGGACCGGCCGGTAATCGATCGCGACCTTGCGGGCGTCGGGATCGAGCCAGGCGAGCGTGTGCTTCATCCACTGCTTGTCGTCGCGGTCCGGGAAGTCCTCGCGGGCGTGGGCCCCGCGCGACTCGGTCCGGTTGGCGGCCGATTCCATGGTGACGACGGCCTGGCCGATCAGGTTGTCGTATTCCAGGGTCTCCAAGAGGTCGGTGTTCCACACCAGCGAGCGGTCGGTGATCTTCACGTCGTCGGTGCCGGCCCAGACCTTGTTGATCAGGCCCCTGCCCTCTTCCAGCACCTCGCCGGTGCGGAACACGGCGCAGTTGTTCTGCATCGTCTTCTGCATCTCGAGGCGCAGCTCCGCCGTCGGCGTGCCGCCATTGGCGTAGCGGAAGCGGTCGAGGCGCGAGAGCGCCTTGTCGGCGGAGTCCTTGGGCAGTTCCGGCAGGCGGCCGCCCTTCTCCACCGTGTCGGCGCAGCGCAGGCCCGCGGCGCGGCCGAACACCACGAGGTCGATGAGCGAGTTCGAGCCCAGCCGGTTGGCGCCGTGGACCGACACGCAGGCCGCCTCGCCGATCGCCATCAGGCCCGGCACGACGTGGTCGGGGTTGCCGTCCTTCAGGGTCAGCACCTCGCCGTGGAAGTTCGTCGGGATGCCGCCCATGTTGTAGTGGACGGTCGGGATGACCGGGATCGGCTCCTTGGTCACGTCGACGCCCGCGAAGATCTTCGCGCTCTCCGAGATGCCGGGCAGGCGCTCGTGCAGGATCTTCGGGTCGAGGTGGTCGAGGTGCAGGAAGATGTGGTCCTTGTTCTTGCCCACGCCGCGGCCGGCGCGGATCTCCATGGTCATGGAGCGGGAGACCACGTCGCGGGACGCGAGGTCCTTGGCCGAGGGGGCGTAGCGCTCCATGAAGCGCTCACCCTCGGAATTGGTGAGATAGCCGCCCTCGCCGCGCGAGCCTTCCGTGATGAGGCAGCCGGCGCCGTAGATGCCGGTCGGGTGGAACTGGACGAACTCCATGTCCTCGAGCGCCAGGCCCGCCCGCAGCACCATGGCGTTGCCGTCGCCGGTGCAGGTATGGGCCGAGGTCGCCGAGAAGTAGGCCCGGCCGTAGCCGCCGGTTGCCAGGATCGTCGTGGCGGCGCGGAAGCGGTGGATCTCGCCGGTCGCCTGGTCGATGGCGATGACGCCGCGGCAGCGGCCCTCCTCGTCCATGATCAGGTCGAGGGCGAAATACTCGATGAAGAAGTTGGTCTGCGCCTTCACGGCCTGGCCGTAGAGGGTGTGCAGCATGGCGTGGCCGGTACGGTCGGCCGCCGCGCAGGTGCGCTGGGCGGTGCCCTTGCCGTAATCGGTGGTCATGCCGCCGAACGGGCGCTGGTAGATCTTGCCTTCGGCGGTGCGCGAGAACGGCACGCCCCAGTGCTCGAGCTCGTAGACCGCGGCCGGGGCGTTGCGCACCAGGTACTCGATGGCGTCCTGGTCGCCGAGCCAGTCCGACCCCTTCACGGTGTCGTACATGTGCCAGCGCCAGTCGTCCGGGCCCATGTTGCCGAGCGAGGCCGAGATGCCGCCCTGGGCCGCCACGGTGTGCGAGCGGGTCGGGAAGACCTTGGTGATGCAGGCGGTGCGCAGGCCCGCCTGCGAGCAGCCGACGGTGGCGCGCAGGCCCGCGCCGCCGGCGCCGACGATCACGACGTCGAAGCTGTGGTCGATGATGGTGTACGCCTTGCCGTTCTGGGCCGGCGCGGCGGAAGCGGTGGAGGCCATGGGCGAGGTTCCCGTTCTGGCGTTACGCGAAGGCCCGCAGGCTCACGCGCACGATGGCGTAGAGGCAGGCGACCGCGACGACGACGCAGTAGAAGTTGTTGGCGATGACCGCGGCGATGCGCAGGCCCTTGTCGTGGACGTAGTCCTCGATGACGATCTGCAGGCCCATCCGCATGTGGTTCGTGACCGAGAGCACGCCAAGGATGAGCAGGATCGCCACCAGCGGGTGCGACACCAGGGCGACCGCCGCCGGGTAGGGCCGGCCGGCCATCAGGGCGACGATCACCACGAAGGCGAGGACGAGGGGCACGTTCGAGACCGCGGTGACGCGGTGCATCCACCACTCGCGGGTGCCGTGATGGGCGGCGCCCAAGCCGCTGATGCGGGCGCGGGCGGTACGGATCGAGGGACGGGTGTCGGCCATCTCGGGGGCGTCCTTCTCAGCGGGCCAGGAGGGCGACGAACCAGATCAGCACCGTCAGGGCGGTCGAGCCGATCAGGGTGAAGCGGGCCATCGCGATGCGGGTGCCGGGCTCCATGCCGTGGCCGAAATCCCAGACCAGGTGGCGGATGCCGCCGAGCATGTGGTGCATCAGGATCCAGGTGTAGACGAACAGGATCAGCCGCCCGAGGATCGAGCCGAAGAACCACGCCACCGGGCCGTAGGCGCCGGGACCCGCGGCCAGCGCGACCAGCCAGAGGGCCAGCAACGCCGTGCCGCCGTAGAGCGCGACGCCGGTGATGCGGTGGGCCACCGACATCGCCATGGTCCAGGTCCAGCGATAGATCTGGAGATGGGGCGAGAGCGGTCGCACGACCGGTCTGCCGGCGGGGTTGCCGGAGGGGTTCATGGGCCTTGCGGTGTCCGCCATCGTGATCCTCGAAAGATTCCTGGTCTGTACCGGCTCTAAACTGGGTCACCTATCGGCTCCGCCGCGCGAGCGCAACGTGGCCGTCGGTCCACACGCGTGACACAAGCCGCAACCTGTCTCTCTGGAATGCGTCCAGTTCGCAATGCGGTTCTCGTTGACCCAGCCTTCGCGAGCCGCGAAGGCTGGAAGGGCCTCTGGTCATCGTGGGCCCGGGCGCTCTACCTTCGTGGTCGGCGAAACGATCGGTCGGGACCGGCGGACGTCGGATACCCCGGGGAGGTGCGGCCATGCATTTCGATCTCGTCGATCTCAGCCTGTTTCGCCACGTCGTCGAGGCGGGGTCGATCACCCACGGGGCGAACCGGGCGAACCTCGCGCTCGCCGCGGCGAGCCACCGCATCCGCAGCATGGAGGCCTCGCTCGGCGCCTCCCTGCTCGTCCGGGCCCGTCTCGGCGTCACCCCGACCCCGGCCGGGCGCACGCTGCTGGCCCATGCCCGCCAGATCCTCGGCAACGTCGAGCGGCTGCAGGGCGACCTCGCCGCCTTCGCGGGCGGGGCGGCGGGCCAGATCCGGGTCCTGTCGAACACCAACGCGCTGACCGAGTTCCTGCCCGAGGTGCTGTCGGCCTACCTCGCCCGGCATCCGGGGGTGAGCGTCGACATCGAGGAGCGGCTCTCCGACGAGATCGTCGGCCTCGTGGCCGAGGGCGCGGCGGATCTCGGCCTCGTCGCCGGCACGGTCGAGACCGGCAGCCTCGAGACCTACCCGTTCCGCCGCGACCGCTTCGTGCTGGTGGTGGCCCAGGGCCATCCGCTGGCCGCGCGGCCCTCCGTGCCCTTCGCCGAGGTGCTCGGCCACGATCTCGTCGGGCTCGACCGGGCGAGCGCGCTCACCCGCTTCCTCGCCGCCAAGGCCGGCCGCAGCGGCCAGCCCCTGCGGCTGCGGGTGCAGCTGCGCGGCTTCGATGCGGTCTGCCGCCTGGTCGAGTGCGGGGTCGGCCTCGGCATCGTGCCCGAAACGACCGCGCGCCGGGCCGCCCGCACCATGGCGATCACGCCGGTGGCGCTCGACGACCCCTGGGCGGTGCGCGACCTGACGATCTGCGTGCGGGACCTCGCCGCACTCCCCCCGTTCGCGCAGGATTTCGTCGCCGACCTGCGTCTGCCCGAGGGATGAGGCCGCCGGGGATCGCGAACGGCAGGGCCCTGCACACCCGGCCCGTCCTCGGGTAAGACTGCGTCACCCCGAACCGACGAACGAGGCGGACGACCCCACCCCATGCAGGACACCGACCGCCCGCACGAGCCCGCCGCCCTGGTCGATGCCGAGGCGCATTCCGCCGGCTTCCGGCAGGTGCGCGAGGCGCGCCGGCTCGAGCTGGTCGAGGATTACGTCGAGCTGATCGCCGACCTGATCGGCGACGGCGGCGAGGCGCGCCAGGTCGACATCGCGGCCCGGCTGGGCGTCGCCCAGCCGACGGTGGCCAAGATGCTCAAGCGCCTGGCCGAGGACGGCCTGGTGCAGCAGCGGCCCTATCGCGGGGTCTTCCTCACCGAGGCCGGCCGGACGCTGGCCGCGGAGGCGCGGGAGCGCCACCGCATCGTCGAGTCGTTCCTGCTGGCGCTGGGCGTCAGCCCCGACGTGGCGCGCTGCGACGCGGAAGGCATCGAGCACCATGTCAGCCGGGAGACCCTGGAGGCGTTCCGCCGCTTCACCGCCGCCAGGACCGATGCCTGACACCTCCGACGCCTGATCCAGGCATCGGAGGTCGACGATGCGTTCTGGAGGACGGCCCCGTCAGGCCGCCCGCATCGCGTGCAGGAACGCGTCGGTTTGGACGTTCAGCTCGCGCGAGCGCTCCGAGACCTGCGACGAGGCGGTCATCACCCGTGCCGCGGTCTCGCCGGTCTCGGCGGCGGAGGCCGAGACGCCGGCGGTCCCCGTCATCACGTCGCCCGCACCCGTGGCCGCCTGGGCGACGTTGCGGACGATCTCCTGGGTCGCGGCGTTCTGCTCCTCGACCGCGGCGGCGATGGTCGTCGTCACGCTGCTGATCTCGCGGATCCGCGTGCCGAAGCCGCTGATCGCCGAGACCGCCTGCGCGGTCGAATCCTGGATGCGCGTGATCTGCGCCGAGATCTCGTCGGTCGCCTTGGCGGTCTGGTTGGCGAGTTCCTTCACTTCCGCCGCGACGACCGCGAAGCCGCGGCCCGCCTCGCCGGCCCGGGCCGCCTCGATGGTGGCGTTGAGCGCGAGCAGGTTGGTCTGCCCGGCGATCGAGGAGATCAAGCTGACGACGTCGCCGATCTTGCTCACCGCGCCGCTCAGTTCCTGCACCAGGCGCGCGGTCGAATCCGCCTCGACCACCGCCGCCTCGGCAAGGCTCGCCGAGCCCTGGACCTGGCGTCCGATCTCGTTGACCGAGCTGCCGAGCTGCTCGGAAGCCGCCGCGACGGTGCCGATATTGCTCGACGTCTGCTGGGCGGATCCCGCGACTTCCGTCGAGCGGGCGCTGGTCTGGCTCGCCGTCCCGGCCATCGAGGCGGCGGCGGCGTTCATCTCCGTGGCGGCATTCGAGAGGGTGGCGAACAGGGCCGCGGAGTCCCGGGTGAAGCCGGTCAACAGCTCCTCCAGCCGCTTCGCCCGTTCCTCGTCGCGGAGCTTGATGTTCATCTCCTCGTCGATGTCGACGAGCGAGCCGCAGATCCGCGTCGGGATGCCGTTCGCATCGTAATTGGCACCGCCGGTGGCCCGGAACCAGCGCGGCTTGCCGTCCGGCATCACGATCCGGTACTTGACGTCGTAGGCGCCCTGGTTCTTCGCGTCTTTGATCGCGGCGGCGAACGCGGACATGATGTGATCAAGATCGGCGGGATAGATCCGGCTCGACCACGCCTCCAGCGTGTTCGGAAACTCCTCGATCGTCTTGTAGCCGAGGATGCGCCGCATTTCCGGCGTCCAGGTCACCGTGGTCTTCGGATGGGTGAGATCGCCCTGGTGCGGCACGACCTCCCACAGACCCACGCCGGCCCGCGTCGCGAGCAGCTCCAAAAACTCGTTTTTCGGTGAGAAGCGCTTCAGCATCAGTCGTCGTCCGGTCGTCCCTGGGCAAACCTTACGGCTCAACGATGAAGAAGACGTTACGTTAGGCTTGAGAGATACTTACCGTCTTGTCCGGGCGTTCCGCCCGTGCGAGTGGTCGCGGGGGCCACGCGGCGTCCTGGCGTATGGGCAAAGCCAATGCCGGTCGCCCGGCAAGGCCTTCGACGTCGCCGGACGAGGCCCCCGCGACGCGCTCAGCGCGGCATCAATGCCCAGTAATCGAGGTCGAGGATGACCGCCGGGTCGGTGGCGTCCCCGACCTTGTCCGGATGGGCGGCGCAGGGCTGGTTCTTGGTCGCGATCGTGCGCAGGCGCAACGCCCCGACATCGTTGCGCCCGGGAAGCTCGGCGACCGCCAGAACCTCGCTCCAGGCATAGACCGTATCGCCGGCAAACAGCGGCGCGACGTGGCGCCCGGCATTGATGCCGGCGATCGAGAACGCGTTGCCGAGCCCGTTGAAGCTCAAGGCCCGGGCGAGCGAGATGACGTGGCCGCCATAGATCAGCCGCTTGCCGAAGCGGGTATCCTTGGCGGCAAAGCCGTCGAAATGGACCTTGGCGGTGTTCTGAAAAAGCCGGGTGGCGATCTGGTGCTCGGCCTCCTCGACGGTCATCCCGTCGACGTGATCGATGCGCTCGCCGACCGCGTAGTCGCCGACGCGGTGCGGGCTGCCGGCAAGACCGAGATCGTAGGCGCCGGCGTTCAGGGGCGGCAGGGCGGCGGCCAGCTCCTCGGGCGCCACCGCCTTGGCGAGGCTCGGCACCGCCTCGGCGGCGATGGTGGCCTCGGGGTCGCGCTTGCGCACCAGCACCCAGCGGCAATAGCTCAGCACCGCCTCGCCGGCGGCGTTGGTGCCGGTGGAGCGGACATAGACCACGCCGGTCTGGCGGTTGGAGCTCTCCTTGAGGCCGATGACCTCCGAGACGGTGTTCAGGGTCTCGCCCGGATAGACCGGCCGCAGGAAGCGCCCCTCCGCGTAGCCGAGATTGGCGACCGCGTTGAGGGAGATGTCCGGCACCGTCTTGCCGAACACGACGTGGAAGACCAGCAGGTCGTCGAGGGGGGCCCGAGCGTAGCCGAAGGCCGCCGCGAAGGCGTCGGAGGATTGCACCGCGAAGCGCGGGCCGTAGAGCGCGGTGTAGAGCGAGACGTCGCCGGTGGTCACGGTGCGCGGCGTGGCGTGGCGGATGGTCTCCCCGAGGCGGAAATCCTCGAAGAAGCGGCCCGGGTTGGTCTTCATCGTCGCCCCTCTCGTGCGAGAGCCTGTCATGCAAGAGCCTGCCGGGCGCGCCGAGGCGCCCGGCAGGCTCCGGGAAGTGTCCGATACGGCCGGGACGGGTCCGGCCGAGGATGCCGGCGGCGATTTGAGGGGCAGCGCCGCCCCACGGTCAAGCCCTACACGAGACCGGTCATCGACCGGCCTCCGGCCTCACCGGGCCTGCGGTTCGGCCAAGGCCTCGAAAAGCCGGGACAGGGCCGCCCCGTCGCCGGCGATGCGAAAGAGCTTGATCCGCGCGGTGGCGCCGGACGAGAGCGTCACCGCGGAGGCCGGGAGGCCGAGGGCGCGCCGCAGGACGTCCCGGATGGCGGCATTGGCGGCCCCGTCCTCCGGAGCCGCCCGCACCCGCACCTTCATCACGGGCAGGCCGTCGTCCCGGGTCTCGACGCCGTCGAGGGCGTCGCGCCCGCCCCGCGGGGTGGCCCGGACCCGGACCTCGATCCCCTCCGGGGTCGTCCGCCAGGGCCGGGCGCTCATCGCGGGTCCGCCCCGTCCGCCCTACGCCATGCCGGCGAAGAGCTCGAACATCAGGTTGCGCAGGAAGAACAGGCCCAGCACCAGGATGATCGGCGAGATGTCGATGCCGCCGAGGTTGGGCAGGATGCGCCGGATCGGCCGCAGGGCCGGCTCGGTCACCCGGAACAGGAACTCCCCGATCTGCGACACGATCGGGTTGCGCACGTTGACCACGTTGAAGGTCACCAGCCAGCTCAGCACGGCGCTGGCGATCAGGAGGTACACGTAGAGCGTGATGATGTTGTCGATGAGCCAGAGGATCGAGCGCATGCGTGGTCCGTGCGAGCCCGGGGCGCCCGCGCGCAGTCGCGACGCGGCGGGGCCTCCAGGGGAATTGACAGGCTGAGAAGGGCCGGCCTACAAGGCACCCGCCTCGGACGGGGCTGTAGCTCAGATGGGAGAGCGCCGCAATCGCACTGCGGAGGTCAGGGGTTCGAATCCCCTCAGCTCCACCAGGCCTGCCTCGCGTGGTTAACGCTGGGTTGGGTCCGGTGAAGAGGTTGGTGGTTTTAGCGCCACCGGGTAGGTGACATCGCTTCGGCGATATGACATATGCCCGCTCACGGCGGGGCTGTAGCTCAGATGGGAGAGCGCCGCAATCGCACTGCGGAGGTCAGGGGTTCGAATCCCCTCAGCTCCACCAAATCGTCTTTGGTGGAACTCATCGTCGACTGTGTTCGAGATGAGATGAACCGGGATCGGCGCAGGCCGAGGCCCGGTTTTTTCATGTTCGGCGGTGGCGTGGTCGTGCAGCGAGGGCGGCGCCCTTCCGGCCGTCGGCGTCGCGCTGCCCGCCCCGTGAATGAGGGGCAGCCCGCGCGACGGCCCTTTTTTCCGCGCCGCGTCGTCGAGGGGATGCTCCGGCGTGACCCGCTGTCCACCGGCGTCGCGGCCCTGCCCGCCGATTGCGACGGCCTCGCCCTCGACGGCTCGCATGTCGAGCCGGCGGCAACCTGGCGGGCGCGATGTCCGCCGGCGTGGCGGCGGAGGCGACGGGGCGCATCCCGGCGGTGCGGCTCTCCAACGCCACTTGCGACAGGCCACTTGCGACAGAGGCATCAGGACGGGCTCGGCGTCCGCATCGTCCGCGATACGATGCACCGGCACCCATGGCTGGCGATCATCGAGGACACCGGCGGGCTGACGGACGCGCTCCCGGCACCCGATTCCCTCGGCCGGTCGAAGAAGGCACGGACCGTCGGTCGCGTGTTCATGGGGATCGAACGTAACGGAACCCAAGTCGATCCGGGGTCATGCTGCGAGGGCCCGTCGATCGATGGGACGGGACAGTTCCGTTTCGAGGCGTTCCAGCCCCTCCGCGAGGAGCCGTGTCTCGGCCCGGCCCGCCCGAATTCTGGCGTCCGGCGCGAGCGGATGGCCGAGCCGTCGAGGCCCGGCAGCAAGACCTAGCCCAAAGGAACGGTGGGGCGCGCGGCCGGACGGCCAAGATTGAGCTTGACCTGCCCGGCTGTCGTGCAAGAACGGTTGCCGTTCCTCAGGGATAGGGCGGCGTTCATCCACCAGACCCGACATCGCCCGGGCCGCCCGCGCCCTCCCGGACGAGCGGACCCCCGGTCGGGGAAGGCACACCATGGATTACCAATACGTCGACGGCCGGCTCCAGGTGCGCCGCACCGACGAGGAGAAGAAGCCCATCCTCCAGCGCCTCAAGCGCATCGAGGGTCAGGTGCGTGGCCTCCAGGCGATGGTGCAGGAGGATCGCTACTGCCTCGACGAGGTCCAGCAGATGAACGCCATCACGGCCGCGGTGCGCGAGGCGGTGCTCCAGCTCATCAGCTCGCATCTCGACGCCTCGGTCGATTACGCGGCCAAGTCCGAGGATCGCGACGGGGCCATCGAGGAGATGGTGCGGGTCCTGCGCGCGGCCTTGCGGCAATCCTGACGTCCCAAGGGCGGCGCGCCCCGCGCTGTCCGGTCGCCCTGCCCGACGGACGGCGCCCGCGCTGTCCGGTCGCCCTGGCGGTGCGGGAGCGCGGGCTTATCTAGGCTCCAAGTCCGGCGCGCGGCACCCGTCCGCGCGCATCCTCGCACGAGCCACGTCCCGCATGTCCGACAGCGAAGCCAATCGCTTCTCCGCCCGCGCCGCCCGCTACGCGAAGGTCGGTGCCAATGTCGGCGGCGTCGCCGCCCGGATGGCCGGCGCGCGGCTCCTCGGGCGCAAGGGCGAGGACGTGTCGAGCGCCGCCGCCCTCGCCCAGGCCCTGGGCGGCCTCAAGGGACCGATCATGAAGGTGGCGCAGCTGCTCGCCACCGTGCCGGACCTGCTGCCGCCCGAATACGCCGCCGAGCTGCAGAAGCTGCAATCCGAGGCGCCGCCGATGGGGGCCGCCTTCGTCAAGCGCCGCATGGCCGCCGAACTCGGGCCGCAATGGAAGGACCGCTTCGGCGCGTTCGACCTGCGGCCGGCCGCCGCCGCCTCCCTCGGCCAGGTCCACCGGGCCGAGGCGCTCGACGGCACGCCGCTGGCCTGCAAGCTGCAATACCCGGACATGCAATCCGCCGTCGAGGCGGACCTCAAGCAGCTCGAACTCGCCTTCGCCCTGCACCGGCGCATCAGCGCGGTGATCGACACCCGCGAGATCGCCAAGGAGATCGGCGACCGGGTGCGCGAAGAACTGGACTACACCCGCGAGGCCAAGCACGCCGCGCTCTACGCCGACGTGCTCAAGGGCGTCGAGACCGTGCGGGTCCCGGTCGTCTACCCGGACCTGTCGACCAAGCGGCTCCTCACCCAGGGCTGGCTGCAGGGCGAGAAGATCCTGAATTTCACCGGCGGGCCGCTGGAGCTGCGCAACCGCCTCGCGCACGCCATGTTCCAGGCCTGGTGGCACCCCTTCAGCCGCGCCGCGGTGATCCACGGCGATCCTCATCTCGGCAACTACACGGTCTTCTCCGAGGGCGACGAGCCGCAGGGCATCAACCTGCTCGATTACGGCTGCGTGCGCATCTTCCACCCCCGCTTCGTCGGCGGCGTGGTCGACCTCTACAAGGGCCTCCTGCACGACGACGAGGCCCGCGTCGTCCACGCCTATGAGAGCTGGGGATTCCGCAACCTCACCCGCGACCTCGTCGAGACCCTCAACATCTGGGCCCGCTTCATCTACGGGCCGCTCCTCGAGGACCGGGTCCGCACGGTGGCGGACGGCGTGAAGCCGAGCGAGTACGGCCGCCGCCAGGCCTTCGAGGTCCATCGCGCCCTCAAGGAGCGCGGTCCCGTCACGGTGCCGCGGGAATTCGTCTTCATGGACCGGGCGGCGGTGGGCCTGGGCGCGGTGTTCCTGCACCTTCGCTCGGAGCTGAACTACCACCGCCTGTTCGAGGCCCAGATCGACCGGTTCTCCCTCGACGACCTCGCCGCCCGCCAGCACGCGGCCCTGGAGAAGGCGGGCCTGCCCCATCCCGTCTGAGGCGGAGGCGCGGCCGGGCGGAGCCTGGATTTGGAAAAAGGTGCGGATCCGCACCTTCGGCCGTCGATCCACGCCCGCGGCCGGCCCGCCGGCGGGCCGGTCCACACGCCCGAAAATCTCGCTCCTGCAACGGCTTGCCGGTGGGTCGAGCAAGCCGCGTCCGCGCGCGCGGATCATCTATCGGCTGATTGCCGGGACCTTGAGCATGCGCTAAAGCCCGGCCAACGAGCACAAGACGGGGTCTACCGCATCATGGCCGACATCAATCACGCCACCGACTCCGCCTACAGCCCGGAGATGGACGGACCGACCCACGAGGCCACCTACCGGGGCTTCGTCCGCTTCGTCGAGATCGCCACCACCGTGGTGATCTGCTGGGTGCTCTCCCTCGCCGTCGGCGGTGTGCGCGAGGCCTGGATCACCGCCATCATCGGCGTCGTGCTCGGCGGCATCGGCGGGGCCATCGGCGCCCTCTCCCCGGGAATCGGCTGGCGCGCCCCGGCCGTGGTGGCGGTGCTGCTCGCCCTCATGCTCGCCTTCTACTGAGGCGGCGGGCGGCCCGTCCGCCCCTCTCCGTCTCACGCGCCCGACAGATTGCGCGTGACTCAATCGTTAAAGATTTGTAACCAGAGCCGTCCCTTCTGCCGAGGGGACGGCTTTACAGTTGTGGGGCAGGCGTGGCCTTGTACACACCGCCCGCAAGGGGGGATCGGCGCTCCGCGCCGTGTATCGACCAAAGGGAAATCTGAATGCGGATCGCGGTCCTATCCGAGACCGATCCGGCGGAGCCGCGGGTCGCGGCAGTCCCGGAAACGGTGAAGAAGTACAAGGCTCTCGGGGCCGACGTGACGGTGCAGTCCGGTGCGGGCCTCAAGGCCGGCGTGCCGGATGCCGAGTACGAGGCCGCGGGCGCCTCGATCGCCGCCGACGCCAAGGCCGCCGCCGAGGGCGCCGACATCGTGCTGCGGGTGCGCCGCCCCGGCGCCGACGAGCTTCCCGCGCTCAAGCGCGGCGCGATCGTGATCGCCATCATGGATCCCTACGGCCACGAGGCCGAGGTCAAGGCGATGGCCGATGCCGGCGTCTCGGCGATCGCCATGGAGCTGATGCCCCGCATCACCCGCGCCCAGGTGATGGACGTGCTCTCGAGCCAGGCCAACCTCGCGGGCTACCGCGCGGTGGTGGACGGCGCCGCCGTCTACGGCCGGGCGCTGCCGATGATGATGACCGCGGCCGGCACCGTGCCGGCGGCCCGCATCTTCGTGATGGGCGCCGGCGTCGCCGGGCTGCAGGCCATCGCCACCGCCCGCCGCATGGGCGCGGTCGTGACCGCCACCGACGTGCGGCCCGCCGCCAAGGAGCAGGTCGAGTCGCTCGGCGCCAAGTTCGTCGCCGTCGAGGACGACGAGTTCAAGCAGGCCGAGACCGCCGGCGGCTACGCCAAGGAGATGTCGGCCGAGTACAAGAAGAAGCAGGCCGAGCTGGTGGCGAGCCACATCGCCAAGCAGGACATCGTGGTCACCACCGCGCTGATCCCCGGCCGGCCGGCGCCCAAGCTCGTCACCGCCGACATGGTGGCGGCGATGCGGCCGGGCTCGGTCCTCGTCGACCTCGCGGTCGAGCGCGGCGGCAACGTCGAGGGCGTCAAGGCCGACGAGGTCGTGGAGACGCAGAACGGCGTGAAGATCGTCGGCTACGCCAACGTCCCGGGGCGGCTGGCCGCCACCTCGTCGAGCCTCTACGCCCGCAACCTCTACGCCTTCGTCGAGACCCTGGTCGACAAGGCGGCGAAGACGCTGGCGGTGAAGTGGGACGACGAGCTCGTCAAGGCGACCTGCCTGACCCGCGACGGCGCCGTCGTCCACCCGAACTTCCAGCCCAAGGCGGCCTAAGGCCTCGCCTGCAATCGGAGGAGACCTCATGGCTACCCTTCCCCCCGACCAGGCGGCCGAGCAGGCGCGTGCCGCCGCCGCCGCCGCCCGCAACGCGGCCGACATCGCCGCCCGCGCCGCCGACCAGGCGGCGATCATCGCCGACAGCGTCGGCCACGGCGTCGCCGCCGCGACCCACGGCGCCATCGACCCGACCGTCTTCCGTCTGGCGATCTTCGTGCTGGCGATCTTCGTCGGCTACTACGTGGTCTGGTCGGTGACCCCGGCCCTCCACACCCCGCTGATGTCGGTCACCAACGCGATCTCCTCGGTGATCGTGGTCGGCGCGCTTCTGGCCGTCGGCGTTCCGTACATCGAGAAGGGCACCGGCTGGGCCCGCTTCTTCGGGTTCATCGGCCTGGTCTTCGCCAGCGTGAACATCTTCGGCGGCTTCCTCGTCACCCAGCGCATGCTTAGCATGTACAAGAAGAAGGCCTGAGGCGATGTCGGAGAACGTCTCCTCGCTCCTCTACCTCGTCTCCGGCGTCCTGTTCATCCTGGCGCTGCGGGGCCTGTCCCACCCGACCACCTCCCGGCAGGGCAACCTGTACGGCATGATCGGCATGGGCATCGCCATCCTGACGACGCTGATCGGCCATCCGCCGGCCGGCGTCGGGGCGTGGTTCCTGGTGCTGCTCGGCATCGGCATCGGCGGCGGCGCCGGCGCGGTGATCGCCAAGCGCGTGCCGATGACCGCGATGCCGCAGCTCGTCGCGGCCTTCCACTCCCTCGTCGGCCTCGCGGCCGTCGCGGTGGCGGCCGGCGCCCTCTACGCGCCGCAGGCCTTCGGCATCATCGAGAACGGCGCCATCCACAAGCAGTCGCTGTTCGAGATGGGCCTGGGCGTCGCCATCGGCGCCATCACCTTCACCGGCTCGGTGATCGCGTTCCTCAAGCTCGACGGCCGCATGTCGGGCAAGCCGATCATGCTGCCGCAGCGCCACCTCATCAACATCGTCCTGGCGGTGGTGCTGGTGGCGCTGCTGGCCGGCTTCATCGGCGGCGGCAGCAAGGTGCTGTTCTGGCTGATCGTGATCCTGTCCTTCGTGCTCGGCGGCCTGCTGATCATCCCGATCGGCGGCGCGGACATGCCGGTCGTGGTCTCGATGCTCAACTCCTATTCGGGTTGGGCGGCGGCCGGCATCGGCTTCACGCTGGGCAACCTCGCGCTGATCATCACCGGCGCGCTGGTGGGCTCGTCCGGCGCGATCCTGTCCTACATCATGTGCCACGCGATGAACCGCTCGTTCATCTCGGTGATCCTGGGCGGCTTCGGCGGCGACGCCGCGGCGGCCTCGGGCGGCGGCCAGGTCGAGACCCGGCCGGTCAAGCAGGGCTCGGCGGACGATGCGGCCTTCATCATGAAGAATGCCGAGAAGGTCATCATCGTGCCGGGCTACGGCATGGCGGTGGCACAGGCCCAGCACTCGCTCCGCGAGATGGCCGACCAGCTCAAGAAGGCCGGCGTCGACGTGAAGTATGCCATCCATCCGGTGGCGGGCCGCATGCCGGGCCACATGAACGTGCTCCTCGCCGAGGCCAACGTGCCCTACGACGAGGTGCACGAGCTGGAGGACATCAACGGCGAGTTCCCGCAGGCCGACGTGGCCTTCGTGATCGGCGCCAACGACGTCACCAACCCGGCCGCCAAGACCGATCCGCAATCGCCGATCTACGGCATGCCGATCCTCGACGTGGAGCGGGCCAAGACCGTGCTGTTCATCAAGCGCGGCATGGGCTCGGGTTATGCCGGCGTCGAGAACGAGGTGTTCTTCCGCGACAACACCATGATGCTGTTCGGCGACGCCAAGAAGGTGGTCGACGAGATCGTCAAGAACTTCTGACGGTCGACCCGTCAGGGCACGGTCTGCCGGAGCACTTTGCTCCGGACCGGGAAAGCGGGGCCTCGTGCCCCGCTTTTCGCGTTTGAAGGGACCCGCGCGGCTGAACCCTCCCCCCTCTGCGGGGGAGGGTGGCCTGCGGCGCAGGCCGGGAGAGGGGCAGCGCGACGGTTCAGAGCTTGGCGCCCGTCAGAACGGTTCAGTCATTTCCGGAAGCGTGGTTCCCCTCTCCCGCCCGGCTCCGCCGGGCACCCTCCCCCGCAGAGGGGGGAGGGTTCACGCGGCGCGCCTCAAGCGTGAACGCCCCCCACTGTCGCCCGGCTGCGGCAGCGCGCTCCCGCGAATCCCGCTACACTCCCCCGGTGTCCACGATCCTCGACCTGCCCCGCCCCCTCCTCGACGTCCACCGCTCCGCGCTCGGGCGGCCCTGGCACGAGCGCTGCGCCTCGGCGCCGGCGCAGAGCCTCGCGGTCGCCATCGCGCAGGGCCACGGCCTGCCGGAGGTGCTGGCCCGGGTGCTGGCCGGCCGCGGGGTCGACCTCCATGCCGTGCCGGGCTTCCTCGAGCCGCGCCTGCGCGACCTCCTGCCCGATCCCGCCGTGCTGGTCGACATGGAGGCCGCGGCCGACCGGCTCGCCGTCGCGATCCAGAAGCGCGAGAAGGTCGCGATCTTCGGCGATTACGACGTCGACGGGGCGGCGAGTGCCGCCCTGCTGGCGAGCGCGCTGCGCGACCTCGGCGTGCCCTACCGGCTCCACATCCCCGACCGCATCACGGAAGGCTACGGCCCCAACGTCGCGGCGGTGCGGATGCTCGCCGAGGAGGGCGCGACCCTCCTCGTCACCGTCGATTGCGGCACCGCCGGGCACGAGCCCCTGGCCGAGGCCGGGCGCCTCGGCATGGACGTGGTGGTGCTCGACCATCACGGCGCGCCCGAGGTGCTCCCGCCGGTGCACGCCCTCGTCAACCCGAACCGCCTCGACGACCTCTCGGGCCTCGGCCATCTCTGCGCCGCCGGGGTGGTCTTCCTGACGCTGGTGGCGCTCAACCGACGCCTGCGCCGCGACGGGCTCGCCATTCCCGACCTGATGGCGGGGCTCGACCTCGTGGCGCTAGCCACCATCGCCGACGTCGTGCCGCTGCACGGCCTCAACCGGGCCTTCGTGCGCCAGGGGCTGGCGGTGATGCGCGGCCGCGGCCGGCGGGGGCTCGCCGCCCTCCTCGACGCCGCCGGTCTCGGGGAAGCGCCGCAGGCCTGGCATCTCGGCTTCCTGCTCGGCCCCCGGATCAATGCCGGCGGCCGCATTGGCGATTCGACGCTGGGCGCCCGGCTGCTGCTCTGCGAGGATCCGATCGAGGCCGCCGGCATCGCCGCCCAGCTCGACGCGCTCAACCGCGAGCGCCAGGCGATCGAGGCCGCCGCCGTGGCGGAGGCCGAAGCCGAGATGGGGATGCGCCTGGAACGCGATCCCGACCAGCCGGTCCTCGTCGCCGGCAGCCCGGACTGGCATCCGGGCGTCGTCGGGCTGATCGCGGCCCGCCTCAAGGAGCGGTTCGGCCGCCCGGCCTTCGCCTTCGCGCTGCGCCAGGACGGCACCGCCACCGGCTCGGGCCGCTCGATCCCGGGGGCCGATCTCGGCCGGGCGGTCCGGGCCTGCGTCGAGGCCGGGCTTGCCGCCAAGGGCGGCGGCCACGCCATGGCGGCGGGCGTGACGCTCGCCGCCCTCGACCTCGACCGCTTCCGCGAGGCGCTGTCGGGCGACCTCGCCGCCTCGGTGGCGGAGGCGCGCCTCGGCGAGGCGCTGCTGGTCGACGGCCTCGTCTCGGCCGGCGGGGTGCAACCCGAGCTCGCGGACGCCGTCGAGCGGGCCGGGCCCTTCGGCCAGGGCGCGCCGGAGCCGGTCTTCGCCCTCGCCCGCCACCGCGTCGCCGATGCGCGCGTCGTCGGCACCGGCCACGTCAAGGCGCAGCTGCGCGGCCGGGACGGCGTCGCGGTCGGCGCCATCGCGTTCCGGGCCGCGGAATCGCCGGTCGGGCGGCTCCTGCTCTCGCATA
The DNA here is from genome assembly GCF_001043895.1 of Methylobacterium indicum. Taxonomy (GTDB): domain Bacteria; phylum Pseudomonadota; class Alphaproteobacteria; order Rhizobiales; family Beijerinckiaceae; genus Methylobacterium; species Methylobacterium indicum. Next base: position 3,630 of record NZ_JTHF01000046.1, on the reverse strand, counting down.
TCGGCCGGGACATCCATGCCGCCGGCACCCTCTCGCGCGACCGCTGGCGCGGTGCCGACCGGGTCGAGTTGCGCCTCTGCGACGTGGCGGAGGCGGGCTGACACGGCTCCGGTGAGCCGGCCACGGATCCCGGCTTGACACCCCCGGAGCGCCCCACCATAAGGGCCCCGTCGCCGAGAGGCGGCCCCTGCCGGTAACGGCAGCGTGGGGGAATGTCCCGAGCGGCAAAGGGGGCGGACTGTAAATCCGCTGGCTATGCCTTCGTAGGTTCGAGTCCTACTTCCCCCACCATTCAGTTTTCAGGTCAACCCGTCGTTGAGCGATGCCGATCCGCATCGACGGCACGGGTCGGGGCGGCTTCCGGCGTCTTGCGGGACGCGGATCGCTCCATCATACGGACCCGCTGCTCGCGCGGCGGCCCCTGCCGGCGACGGCAGCGTGGGGGAATGTCCCGAGCGGCAAAGGGGGCGGACTGTAAATCCGCTGGCTATGCCTTCGTAGGTTCGAGTCCTACTTCCCCCACCACTTTCCTTTCCCCATCGTCAGCGAGCCCGGCCGTTGCGGTCCCGGCGGCCGGCTTCTCGATAGTGTCACGGGACGGCGGGTAAGGCTTCCGGTCGGACGAACGGGAGCGGGACACACCACCATGAGCGAGTTGGACGGCACGTCGCAGGCGACCCTCATCGCGGCGCTCCGGCGCGAGATCGCCGAGGCCTACGACGAGGAGCTGGAACTCGAGATGGAGGAGGAGCGCCTCGCCGGCCTCGTGCCGCCGCGCGAGGGCACCGGGCCGGAGCTCGACCGGCGCTTCTACTTCCGCGAGCTGCTGCGGCTCCAGCACGAGCTGGTGCGGCTCCAGGACTGGGTCCAGACCCACAAGCTCAAGGTCGTGGTGCTGTTCGAGGGGCGGGACTCCGCCGGCAAGGGCGGCGTCATCAAGCGCATCACCCAGCGCCTGAACCCCCGGGTCTGCCGTGTCGCCGCCCTCCCCGCCCCGAGCGAGCGCGAGCGCGGCCAGTGGTACTTCCAGCGCTACGTCAGCCACCTGCCGACCGGCGGCGAGATGGTGCTGTTCGACCGCTCCTGGTACAACCGGGCCGGCGTCGAGCGGGTGATGGGCTTCTGCTCCGAGGCCGACGTGGAGGAGTTCTTCCGCTCGGTGCCCGAGTTCGAGCGCATGCTGGTGCGCTCCGGCATCGTCCTGGTGAAGTACTGGTTCTCGATCACCGATGCCGAGCAGGCCCACCGCTTCGAGATGCGGATCCAGGATCCGCTCAAGCAGTGGAAGCTCAGCCCGATGGACGTCGAATCGCGCCGGCGCTGGGAGAGCTACACCCGGGCCAAGGAGGACATGCTGGCCCGCACCCACATCCCCGAGGCGCCCTGGTGGGTGGTCGACGCCGTCGACAAGCAGCGCGCCCGCCTCAACTGCATCAGCCACCTGCTGGAGCAGGTGCCCTACGGCACCGTCGAGCGGGCGCCCGTCCACCTGCCCGAGCGGGTGCGCAACCCCGATTACGTCCGCGGCCCGGTTCCGGCCGAAATGTACGTGCCGGCGCGGTACTGAGCGCGGCATGGCGGACTGGCGCGCGGCGATTCTGGGTCTCGTCGGTCTCGCCGCGGGCGAGGCCGCAGCCCAGCAGGCCGCGCCGGCCCCGGTCCTGCCGATCCTCGCCCGCTTTCCCCTCACGGGCGCCGGCGGCGACCCGCAGACCGCCATCGCCCAGGCGCGCACCTCCGATCAGGTGTCGCTGACGATCGGCGGCTCGATCCAGTCGTCGCTGGGCCCCTATGGCGACCCGTTCGGCACCCGCGCCTTCCTCGCCGAGCGCGGCATCACCACCACCATCACCTATATCGGCGAGGGGCTGGCCAACCTGCGCGGGGGCTTGCGGCGCGGCGTCACCTATGGCGGGCGCCTCGACACCTCCCTCGACGTCGATCTCGACAGGCTCGCCGGATGGACCGGAGCGAAGTTCCACACCGACTTCTTCCAGATCCACGGCCACGGGATGTCCCGCTCCTACGTCAACAACCTGACGACGGTGAGCGGCATCGAGGCGCTGCCGGCAACCCGGCTGTTCGAAGTGTGGCTCGAGCAGAGCCTGTTCGACGACACGCTCTCGATCAAGGTCGGCCAGGTCTCGGCCGATACCGAGTTCGCCATCGCCCAGTCGGCGGTGGTGTTCTTCAATGCCGGATTCGGCTGGCCGAATATCGGCGCCGTGGTACTGCCGAGCGGCGGGCCGATCTATCCGCTCGCCACCCCGGCCATACGGGTCAAGTACGTCCCCGACCCGCACCTGTCGATCCAGGCGGCGCTGTTCAACGGCGATCCCGCGGGCCTGCGCCGGGGCGACGACACCGACCCGCAGCGCATCGACCGCAGCGGGACCAGCTTCCGAACCAGCGACCCGCCCCTGCTGATCGGCGAGGTCGCGTACGCCTACACGCTCGATCTCTGGGGCGAGGCCCTGCACGGCACCGCGACGCTCGGCGGATGGCAGCATTTCGGGGGGTTCGACAGCCCGCGCCTCGACAGCGTGTCCGGCCGGCTGCTCGCCGACCCGGAAGCGAGCGGCGTCGCCCGGCGCTTCCGTGGCGACCGCGGCGTCTACGGCATCATCGACCAGACGCTCTACCGCGAGCCCGGCACCGAGGACGAGGGCGCCAGCGCCTTCCTGCGACTGTCGAAGGTTCCGGGCGACCGCAACCTGATCGATTTCTATCTCGATGGCGGCCTCGCCTACAAAGGCCTGCTGCCGGGCCGCCCCAACGACACCGTGGCGCTCGGGGTGATCTATTCCCGCATCGGCCCGGCGGCCCGGGCCTTCGACCGGGACACGATCCTGTTCGGCCAGGGCACAGGACCGATCCGGTCGAGCGAGGTGGTGATCGAAGCGACCTACCAGGCCGAAGTGGTGCCCGGTTTCACGGTGCAGCCCGACTTGCAGCTCGTGATGCGGCCCGGCGGCGGGCTCGCCGGCGAGGATGGCCGTCGCCTGAAGAACGCCACCGTGATGGGCCTGCGGGCGACGATCAACTATTGACGCTCAGGCCGAACGGCCGCCGCGCACGGATCTCCGGTCCGCTCAGGACACCGTCAGCACCCGGACGATCGCCCCGAATTCTTCCCCCCCGCTCCGGTCAGGCGGCCTGGATGTCGCGCAGGAAGGTGTCGACCTCCTGCTTCACGCTGAGCGATTGCGTCGCCAGCTCGGCCGCCGCCCCCAGCACCTGCGTCGCCGCGCTGCCGGTCTCGCCGGCCGAGGTCAGCACCCGCGCCACGTTGGCCGACACGTCCTGGGTGCCGTGCGCCGCTTCCGCGGCGTTGCGCGAAATCTCCGTCGTCGCCTCCGTCTGCTGCACCACGGTGGCGGCGATCATCCCCGAGATCTCGTTGATCGACGCGATCGTCCGACCGATCTGCAGGATCGCCTCGCCGGCACGCCCGGTCGCGGCCTGGATCGCCGTGATCTGGCCGCCGATCTCCTCGGTCGCCTTGGCGGTCTGTCCAGCCAGTTCCTTGACCTCGGCCGCCACCACCGCGAAGCCCCTCCCCGCCTCGCCGGCCCGGGCCGCCTCGATCGTGGCATTGAGCGCCAGCAAGTTGGTCTGCGCGGCGATCGA
>NZ_JTHF01000459.1 GCF_001043895.1 Methylobacterium indicum | reverse complement strand
CCGCCACGCCGCATCGCGACCGGGACCTGGCCCAGCAGACCGCCCCCCGCCCGGCCCCGCGCCGCCCGGTCGCCACCGCGACCGAGCCCCAGGAACCGGCGGCGGTGCAGCCGGCCCCGGACTATTTCGGCGAGACCGGGGCGATCCGGCGGGGCTGGTGGTAGCCACTCCCGCACGCCGACGCCGCAGGGCCGAAGCGGCAAAGACTTCAACGCCTCGCCGCCCATGTGTGATCACGGGGATAAAGTCGTTTTAGAGTCGGGCGCAGGATCTCTTCTTTCACACGAAGGAAGAGGTCCTGCGCTCGACTTTGCCACAGTCGTCTTTTTTTCCCGCGCAGGGCGGAACCTTGCGCCGGTCGCGTCGCCAAACCAGCCTTGTTCAACCAGTGGTCGCGATCACACGGAAACGTGAAGCGGGGCCGATTTTCGCCATGGTTGCCGCCTAACCCTTTCGTCGTCCTGTCGCAGGGACCCGGTAACCTTTTGTTCACGGTTCTCGGCAACCCTGCATTCACCATGTCGGCCCGTTGGCCCGAGTGAGGATGAGGGATCGTGCGAGCGCTCAAGCGTGCCGGCCGCGGGGCGGCCGACCCGACCCGGGGATCCCGCCCCTGCCGTCGCGGCGCCCTGGCGCTGATGGCCGTCCTGACCGCCGTTCTCGGCTCGACCAGCGGCACGCAGGACGCGGTCGCCAACGGCGACACCCGCACGATCTCGATCTTCCACGAGCACACCAAGGAGAGCGCCTCGATCACGTTCAAGCGTGACGGACGCTACGACCGCGCCGCCCTGGAGCAGCTGAACTGGCTCCTGCGCGATTGGCGCCTCGACGAGCCGACCAAGATGGACCCGCGCCTGTTCGACGTGGTGTGGGAGGCCCACCGCGCCGTCGGCTCCCAGGACGCGATCCACGTCGTCTCGGCCTATCGCTCGCCCCAGACCAACGCCGCCCTGCGCCGGCGCTCCCGCGCGGTGGCCGAGCACAGCCAGCACATGCTCGGCAAGGCGATGGACTTCTACCTCGCCGACGTCTCGATCGACCGGATCCGGGCGATCGGCATGCAGATGCAGCGCGGCGGCGTCGGCTGGTACCCGCAGGCCAACAGCCCCTTCGTCCATCTCGACGTCGGCTCGGTACGGTCCTGGCCCCGGATGAGCCACGACCAGCTCGCCCGCCTCTTTCCCGACGGCCGCACCGTCCACCTGCCGGCCGACGGCCGGCCGATGCCGGGCTACGACATGGCCAAGGCCGAGATCCTGGCCCGCGGCGGCAGCGTGATGGGTGTGAGCCAGGCCATCGCCGCGGCGGACGAGGAGGACAGCCCGAACGTCGTCGGCCAGTTCTTCGCGATGCTGTTCGGCGGCGCGAAGCCGGCCGCCCCGCCGCCGCCCGCTCCCGTGGTGCTGTCGGCCCGCTCCGGCCGGGTCCGCCCGGTCGCCCTGGCGAGCGCCCAGCCGGACGAGGCCGGCACCCGCACCGCGATGGCCTATGCCGACGCGGCCGCCCCCTCCGCCCTCATGCCGGAAGCGGCGCCCCGCCAGGCCGCCCTGCGCGCGCCGGACCCGGTGCCGCAGGAGGCGCCCGCAGCCCTGCCGGCGACGCCGGATGCCTCCGTCACCGCCGCCGAGCCGGACACCTCCGAGGCGCCCGAGACGCCGGCGAAGTCCCGCCTCGCCGCCGCGCCGCTGCCGCCCCGCCGCCCGTCCGAGTTCGCCGGCCCGGCGATCGCCACGGCCGCGGCGACGTCGATCGCGGGGACCAGGGTCGTGACGACGACCGGCGCGGTGACGCCGACGGCCGCCCTGGCCGCCGCCCTCGTCTCGGTGCCCCTGCCC
>NZ_JTHF01000458.1 GCF_001043895.1 Methylobacterium indicum | reverse complement strand
TCCTGGCCCTCCTCGCGGCCGTGGGCGTCGCCCGTCCCGCGCCGGCGGGGGAGCGCGTCCGCCTCGTCGCCTACACGGCCCTCGAGATCGAGCAGCTCGACCCGATCCGCCGGGCCGTCGAGGCGGCGGTGCCGGAGGTCGAGATCGCCTGGCTGCGCGACTCGACCGGCCTCGTCACCGACCGGCTGCTGGCCGAGAAGGCAGCACCGCAGGCCGACCTCCTCATCGGGCTCGCCGCCAGCAGCCTGATCCAGGTCAAGGCCGCCGGCCTCCTCGATCCCTACCGCCCCGCGGGCGCCGAAGCGCTGCGGCCGGCCTTCCGCGATCCCGTGACGCCCTACAGCTGGACCGGCATGGACGCGTATCTGGGGGTGATCTGCTTCAACGTCGAGGTCGCGGACCGGCACCGCATCCCGCGCCCGAGCTTCTGGCGCGACCTGCTCGGCCCCACCCTCAAGGGTCGGGTCGTCATGCCCGATCCGGCCGCTTCCGGCACCGGATACCTCCTCGTCGCGGCTTGGCTCCAGACCCTCGGCGAGGAGGACGGATGGGCCTTCATGGACGCCCTCG
>NZ_JTHF01000457.1 GCF_001043895.1 Methylobacterium indicum | reverse complement strand
TCGCTGACCGCGGCGATCACCAAGGTGCTGGCCGAGACCGGCGGCGCGACCTTCACCGCCTACGACCAGATCGACAAGGCGCCGGAGGAGAAGGCGCGCGGCATCACGATCTCGACCGCCCACGTCGAGTACGAGACCCAGAACCGCCACTACGCGCACGTCGACTGCCCCGGCCACGCCGACTACGTGAAGAACATGATCACCGGTGCCGCCCAGATGGACGGTGCGATCCTGGTCGTGTCGGCCGCCGACGGCCCGATGCCGCAGACCCGCGAGCACATCCTGCTCGCCCGCCAGGTCGGCGTGCCGGCGCTGGTGGTGTTCATGAACAAGGTCGACATGGTCGACGATCCGGAGCTCCTCGACCTCGTCGAGCTCGAGGTGCGCGAGCTGCTCTCGAAGTACGACTTCCCGGGCGACGACATCCCGATCACCAAGGGCTCGGCGTTGTGCGCGCTGGAGAACCGCGAGCCGAAGATCGGCCACGAGGCGGTGCTCGAGCTGATGAAGACGGTCGACGCCTACATCCCGCAGCCGGAGCGTCCGATCGACCTGCCGTTCCTGATGCCGATCGAGGACGTGTTCTCGATCTCGGGCCGCGGTACGGTGGTGACGGGCCGCGTCGAGCGCGGGATCATCAAGGTCGGCGAGACGGTCGAGATCGTCGGCATCCGCCCGACCACGACGACGACGGTGACCGGCGTCGAGATGTTCCGCAAGCTGCTCGACCAGGGCCAGGCGGGCGACAACGTCGGCGTGCTGCT
>NZ_JTHF01000456.1 GCF_001043895.1 Methylobacterium indicum | reverse complement strand
GCGGGGAGAGGGCTGTGTCACCGTTCAGGGGACACAGCGAGGCGGTAGCCGAGGGTGAGGGGGTGTCTCCGGATGGGTCTCCTCCGGAGACACCCCCTCACCCTCGCTCCGGCTACGCCTGCGCTCCTTCCGCCCCCGGCAAGGGGGGCGAAAGCCTCTCCCCGCCCGCGGGGAGAGGAGGAAATGCGCACGACGCGGTGCCCCTTACACCGCCACCCCATGCAGGTCGTAGGCATCCGCCGACTCGATCTTCACCGTCACGATATCCCCGACCCGGACCGGGCGGCGGAAAGCGACGTGGACGTTGCCGTCGATCTCGGGCGCGTCGTACTTCGAGCGGCCCTTGGCGACGGTCGGGCCGGCGGCGTCGATGATCACCGGCAGGCGCTTGCCGACCTTGGCCTTCTGGAGCTTGAGCGAGACCGCCTGTTGCGTCTCCATGAACCGGCGCTGGCGCTCGGCCTTCACCTCGTCCGGTACCGCCTCCGCGACGGCGTTGGCAGGCGCGCCGCGGACCGGCTCGTACTGGAAGCAGCCGACGCGCTCGAGCTTGGCTTCCTTGAGCCAGGTCAGCAGCTCCTCGAACTCCTCCTCGGTCTCGCCCGGGAAGCCGACGATGAAGGTCGAGCGGATGGCGAGGTCCGGGCAGGTGGTGCGCCAGGAGCGGATGCGCTCCAGCATCTTCTCCTGGTTGCCCGGGCGGCGCATGCGCTTCAACACCGTCGGGCTCGCGTGCTGGAGCGGCATGTCGAGGTAGGGGAGCACCTTGCCCTCGGCCATCAGCGGAATGACCTCGTCGACATGCGGGTAGGGGTAGACGTAGTGCAGGCGCACCCAGGCGCCGAGCTCGCCCAGTTCCTTGGCGAGGTCGTAGAACCGGGCCCGCACCTCGCGGTCGCGCCACGGGCTCGTGGCGTAGCGGGTGTCGATGCCGTAGGCGCTGGTATCCTGCGAGACGACGAGCAATTCCTTGACGCCGGCCTTCACCAGCTTCTCGGCCTCGCGCAGCACGTCCGCCGCCGGACGGCTGACGAGGTCGCCGCGCAGCTGCGGGATGATGCAGAAGGTGCAGCGGTTGTTGCAGCCCTCCGAGATCTTCAGATAGGCGTAATGCCGCGGCGTCAGCTTGACGCCCTGGGGCGGGACGAGATCGAGGAACGGATCGTGGGCCGGGGGCACCGCCTCGTGGACCGCCGCCACCACCGATTCGTAGGCCTGCGGCCCGGTCACCGCGAGCAGGTTCGGGTACTTTTCGCGGATTTCTTCCGGCTGCGCGCCCATGCAGCCGGTGACGATCACCCGGCCGTTCTCCGCCATGGCGTCGCCGATCGCCTGCAGCGACTCGGCCTTGGCCGAATCGAGGAAGCCGCAGGTGTTGACGATCACCACGTCGGCGCCGTCGTGCTTGCGCGCCAGCTCGTAGCCCTCGGCCCGCAGGTGGGTGAGGATGCGCTCGGAATCGACCAGCGCCTTGGGGCAGCCGAGCGACACGAAGGAGATCTTGGGGGCGGGAGCGTTCATGGCGACGGCGGGATGGGACACCGGCCCACGGCCAAGGCGGCAGCGAGCGGGATCAAGGATTTAGGGGAAGGGTGCTGGGGCAGGGCTCTAGCACAGGGG
>NZ_JTHF01000455.1 GCF_001043895.1 Methylobacterium indicum | reverse complement strand
CGGCGTCGGCGCCGAGGTGTCGGGCAGCTTCATCCACGATTCACCGGCCTACGCGGTCCATCTCCGCGGCAACGACCACCGGGTGACCGGCAACGAGATCGCGCGGCTGCTCGCCGGCGCCACCGATACGGGTGCGATCTATTCCGGCCGCGACTGGACCGCGCGCGGCAGCGTGATCGCCGACAACTTCTTGCACGACATCCGGGGCGAGGGCGAGCGCGAGGTCAAGGGCGTGTACCTCGACGACATGGCGAGCGGCTTCACCGTCTCCGGCAACCTCTTCCTGCGGGTCGACCAGCCGGTCTTCCTCGGCGGCGGGCGCGACAACCGCGTCGTGGGCAACATCTTCGTGGCGTCGAGCCCGGCGGTCCACGTCGATTCCCGCGGCGAGACCTGGGCCCGCGACGCGATCACCGACCCGGAATCGCAGCTGCGTGCCGCCTACGCGGCGATGCCGGTGGAGTCTCCCCCCTGGCGCGCGCGCTATCCGCGCCTGCCCGGCCTGCTCTACGACCGCCCGGCGGTGGGCGG
>NZ_JTHF01000454.1 GCF_001043895.1 Methylobacterium indicum | reverse complement strand
CATCATGTGGGTGAGGAGCGCGTAGGACGCGATGTTGAACGGCACGCCGAGAAACACGTCGGCCGAGCGCTGGTAGAGCTGGAGCGAGAGCCGGCCGTCGGCGACGTAGAACTGGAACAGGCAGTGGCAGGGGGCGAGCGCCATGCGGTCGAGGTCGGCCGGGTTCCAGGCCGAGACGACGAGGCGGCGCGAATCCGGGTTGCGGCGGATCTCGTCGAGCACCCAGGCGATCTGGTCGACGCTGCCGCCGTCGGGCTTGGCCCAGGAGCGCCATTGCCGGCCGTAGACCGGGCCGAGATCGCCGTGCTCGTCGGCCCACTCGTCCCAGATCGTGACCCCGTTCGCCTGCAGGTAGGCGACGTTGGTGTCGCCGGCGAGGAACCACAAGAGCTCGTGGATGATCGACTTCAGGTGCAGCCGCTTCGTGGTCACGAGCGGGAAGCCTTCCGCGAGGTCGAACCGCATCTGGTGGCCGAACACCGACAGCGTGCCGGTGCCGGTGCGGTCGTGCTTC
>NZ_JTHF01000453.1 GCF_001043895.1 Methylobacterium indicum | reverse complement strand
AAGGCGATGACGAGCCTGCTCCTCGCGCGCCACCGCATCCCGACGCCCGAAACCTTCGTGCTCTCGCGCCGGGACGCCGCCGCCGCGGTGGTGGCCCGGGAGGCGGGTCCCGGCCGCCCGCTGGTGCTCAAGCCCCTGTTCGGCTCGCAGGGGGAGGGGCTCCAGCTCATCGCCCGGCCCGAGGAGCTGCCGCCCGAGGAGCTGGTCGGCCGGGTCTACTACCTCCAGCGCTACGTCGCCCGCCGCGACGGCGCCTGGCAGGATTACCGGGTCTTCGTCTGCGCCGGCCGGGCCGTCGCCGGGATGATCCGCGAGGGCGACGGCTGGATCACCAACGTCCACCGGGGCGGCCGGCCGCTGCCCTGGCGCCCGCCGGCCCGGGCGGCGGAACTCGCCGAGGCCGCCGCCGCCGCGGTCGGCTGCGGCTATACGGGGATCGACCTCGTCGAGGACGGGGAGGGCGGCTTCCAGGTGCTCGAGGTCAACAGCATGCCGGCGTGGTCCGGGCTGCAGCAGGTGACGCAGGTCGACATCGCCCGGGAGGTCGCCGCCGGCTTCCTGGCGGCGGTGCGGGCGGGACACGCGCCGCGGCTGGTAGCCCTGTGACGGCTGGCCCTGTGCCGTCGCCGGGGCTCGGCGCGGACACCATCGCGGCGGCCTATCTCGCCGCGTGCCGGGCGGAACTTGCGGCGATCAAGCCCGGCAACGTCCATATCCACGCCGCCGGGCACCGGATGAGCGTGGCGGATTTCGAGGCGAGCGCGGCGCTCTCGGCGCGCCCTCTCGCATCCGCCGGGGCCGGGGTCGGCGCCCGGGCCGAGGGCGCGGTCGCCGCCACGCGGGCGGGGGTCGGCCAGAACACGAATCTCGGCATCGTGCTGCTCTGCGCGCCGCTCGCCCGCGCGGCCGAGCGGCCGGGGCCCCTGCGCCCGGCCCTCGATGCCGTGCTGGCCGACCTCGACGACGCGGACGCCGCCGGGATCTACGCGGCGATCCGGCTCGCGAGCCCGGGCGGGCTGGGCCGGGCCGAGCGCCACGACGTGACGGCGGACGGCCCGCCGCCGCCGGTGCTCGCCGCGATGGGCGAGGCGGCCGCGCGCGACCGCATCGCGCGGGCCTACGTCACCGGCTTCGAGGACCTGTTCGGCACCGGGCTCTCCGCCCTCGCGCAGGCGCGGGCCCGCGGCCTCGCCGAGCCCTGGACCACCACGGCGGTCCATCTCGCCTTCCTGACCGGCTTTCCCGACAGTCACCTCGCCCGCAAGTTCGGCGCGGCAGCGGCCGAGACGGTGCGGGCGGAGGCGCAGGCCGCCCTCGGTGCCCTTACCCTGGGCGAGGAGGCGCGCGCCGCGCTCCTTTCCCACGATTCCGCCTTGAAGGCCGCCGGTCTCAACCCGGGCACCAGTGCCGACCTCACGGTCGCGACGCTGTTCCTCGACGCCCTCGCGCGAGCGAAGGCCGGCGAGGGGTCCGAACCGGCGCAACCTGCCAATAAGTCTTAACCCCGTAAGAGCTTTCCTTCCGTCGCCGGGCCGGAAATGGCCCAATGTACCGGGCCGGCCGGCTTGTTCGGAGTTCAGCGGCGCTGTAGGGTCCGCCCGCCATCCAGACAACCGGTTCGGCTCACGCTGAACGCCGACAGCAAGGATGGCGGTGCTGCGCCGCACTGATGTGGCGGCCGGCTAACCTTTCGACACCTGGGAGAAGCCCCACATGGCGACGATCAACAAGGTGATGGTCGGCGAGGCCCTCGTCGGCGACGGCAACGAGGTCGCCCATATCGATCTCATCATTGGCCCGCGCGGCAGCGCCGCCGAGACGGCGTTCTGCAACAGCCTGACCAACAACAAGCACGGCTTCACCAGCCTGCTCGCCGTGGTCGCGCCGAACCTGCCGTGCAAGCCGAACACCCTGCTGTTCAACAAGGTCACGATCAACGACGCCCGCCAGGCGGTCCAGATGTTCGGACCCGCCCAGCACGCCGTCGCCAAGGCGGTGCAGGATTGCGTCGCCGAGGGCATCATCCCGGCCGCCGAGGCCGACGACCTGTACATCCTGGTCGGCGTGTTCATCCACTGGGAAGCCGCGGACGACGCCAAGATCGAGAAGTACAACTACGAGGCGACGAAGCTGTCGATCGAGCGCGCCATCAAGGGCACGCCGACCGCCGCCGAGGTCACCCAGCAGTACAAGAGCGCCCAGCACCCCTTCGCGGCGAACGTCGCCTAGACAGGAAACCGTCCGGAGCAGTCAGCGGCGCCTCCACCGCCGC
>NZ_JTHF01000452.1 GCF_001043895.1 Methylobacterium indicum | reverse complement strand
GGGGGATCGCCGGCGAGCAGCGCCTTGGCGACGACCCCGCCGATGGCGAACAGGAACGCGATCACCGTGGCGAAGAGGATGATCGGCAGCTTCTTGGGGAAGGACGGCAGGTCGGGCACCACCGCGCGGGAGACCACCCGGGCATCCGCCGGGGCGGCGCTCGCCGCGTCGCGGGCCGCGGCCTCGCGGAACCGGCCGAGATAGGATTCGAGCTGCTCGCGCTGGGCCTTCGCCTCGCGCTCCAGCGCCCGCAATTCGACCTCGTCGCCATTCGCCTTGGCGACGATGGTGCGCTGGGCGTCCACCGCCGCCTGCAGGCTCTCGACCCGGCTGCCGGCGATGCGGGAATCGTTCTCGAGGGTACGCACCGCGCGGTCGGCGGCGGCCCGGATCTGCGTCTCCAGGCCCTCGAGCTGGGCGCCGAGCTCCTTCATCCGCGGGTGCTGCGGCAGCAGGGTGCGGGCCTCCAGCGCCAGCTGCGCCTTCAGGCCGATGCGCTGCTCGACGAGGCGGCGGATCAGCTCGTTGTTGGCGACGTCCGGGATCTCGAAGCTGCGGCCGTCCTTGAGCATCTCGCGGATCAGCTTGGCCTTGGCGACGGAATCGGCCTGGGCGGCGCGGGCCTGGGTCAGCTGGGTCGAGAGCTCGGCGAGCTGCTGGGCGGCGAGCGGCTGGTTGGCGGTGCCGCCGCTGCCGATGAGGCCGTTGCGGGCGCGGAACGCCTCGACCTTGCCCTCGGCCTCGGCGACGCGGCTGCGCAGGGCGTCGATGTTGGAGCCGAGCCAGGTCGAGGCGTAGCGCGCGGTGTCGACCTTGGCGGCGGCGAGCGAGGAGAGATAGAGGTCCGAGATCGTGTTGGCGGCCTTCGCGGCCAGCTCGGGGTCCTTCGAGCGGAACTCGATCGTCAGGATGCGCGACTTGCCGGCCGGGTAGACCAGCAGCCGCTCGAAGTATTTTTCCAGCACCCGGTCGACCGGCTCGCGGTCGAGGGGGTTCTGGGCGAGGCCGAGCATCACCAGCACCTGCTGGAGGCCGCCGACGCCCTTCACCATCGGGTCGAATTCGGGGTTGCCGACGAGGCCGAGGCTCTTGATCGCCTCGCGGGCGATGTCGCGCGACATCACCACCTGGACCTGGCTCGCCACGGCCTGCTCGTCGATCGGCTGGGGCAGCTCGCCCCGGTCCTGCTGCAGGCGCGTCAGCGCGCTGTCGCGGCTCTCGAGCAGGAGCTTGGCCTCCGCGGTGTAGCGCGGCGTCACGACATGCACGAAGACGACGGCGAGCCCGAAGGCCACGACCGTCGGCAGCAGGATCACCAACCAGCGCCGCCGCAGCAGGCGGCCGACATCGCCGAGAGTCAGGCCGTCCGAGGACGCGCTGTCGGCGTCCTCGCGGGGCGCGAGGTCGGGGCGGGCCGCGTCCGGGCCCTTGCGGCTGCGCCCGGCCAGGCGGTCGGGCAGGCGGGCACGCGACCGCTCGGCGAAGGGGAAGGCGCGGGGCATGGCGGACCGTCTGTCAGGACGCGGAGAGAGACGGCCCGTGGACGGGCCGCGCCGCGATAACACCCGATTAAGGTTGCCGACAAGTTAAGGCACTGGCGGCGCGGACGATCCGGTTCCGTACGCCCTGTCCGGGTGAGACTTCATTAACCATGCCGCCCTAGACCTCGGGCATCAGACCTCGCCGACACGATCTGGACTGGCCGGAAGCGATGAACCGACGCGCCCTCCTCACCGGCATGGTGACCACCGTGGCGACCACCCTGGCGCTCGGGGGCTGCCTGCGGCCGGAATACCGCACCGCTCTGCTCGACGAGACGGGAACGGGCTCGGTCGGTGCCGCCTATTCCCTGGCGGCCGGCGACAAGCTGCGGGTGATCGTCTTCGGACAGGACAACCTCTCGAACATCTACGCGGTGGACGGCGCCGGACGCATCGCCCTGCCGCTGATCGGCCCGGTCAAGGTCGCGGGCGGCTCCACCGCCCAGGCCGCCCGCGCCATCGAGGCGCGCCTGCGCGACGGCTTCGTGCGCGAGCCCCACGTCACGGTCGAGGTCGAGGTCTACCGGCCGTTCTTCATCCTGGGCGAGGTCACGACCTCGGGCCAGTACCCCTATGTCAGCGGCATGACGGTCGAGACCGCGGTGGCGATCGCGGCGGGCTTCGGGCCCCGCGCCGCCCGCGACTACGCCGTCGTCACCCGCGAGGGGCCGACCGGCCTCGTCTCCGGCATCGTGCCGATGACCTACCCGGTGCGCCCCGGCGACACGATCGTCGTCAAGGAGCGCTGGTTCTGAGGAGTGCCCGTGCTCCTTCCCCCGCCCTGCGCGCCGGCAAGGTCTGGGACGCGACAGGCCATCCTGCGATCTCGACTTCCACTGACCAGCGGTTAACCACGCGCCCGTCGATCCGGGTACGGACAAAACTTTCGACCGGACTTTAACCGGCCGGGTACGGTCCCGGGGCGAGATGGAGGCTGCCGCGCGCCGCGGCGCCGTCATCGAGCCTGAGGACACGCCCGTGGCCGCCTCCCCACTCCGCCTCGTCGCCAGTCCCGCTCCGCGGGACGCCGCGCTCCGGGATGCCGCCCCGCTCGCGGCGGCCGCGCCGCGGGAGCGCATCCTGCACGTCTTCCGGGCTCCGGTCGGGGGCCTCTTTCGCCACGTCGTCGACGTCGCCCGGCTCCAGGCCGCGGCCGGCCACGATGTCGGACTGTTCTGCGATGCCAGCACCGGCGGTGCCCGGGCCGAGGCCGCCCTGGCGGATCTCGCCCCGCACCTGACCCTCGGCGTCACCCGCCTGCCGATGCGCCGCAACCCGCATCCGAGCGATCTCTCGGCGCTTGCCGCCCTCTCGCGGCTCGCGCGCCGCGCCGCGCCGACCGTGCTGCATGGGCACGGCTCGAAGGGCGGCCTGTTCGCCCGCCTGGTCCCGGTCGGGTCGGCCTTGCGTCCGGTGCGGGCCTACACGCCGCATGGCGGCAGCTTCAACTACCGCCCCGGCTCGGCCCTCCATCGCCTCTACATGCAGGCCGAGCGCGTGCTCACCGCCCGCACCGACGTCTTCCTGTTCGAGAGCGACTTCATCGCCGGGCGCTACCGGGCCTATGTCGGACCGACGACGCGGCTGGTGCGGATCGTCCATAACGGCATCGCCGCCGAGGAATTCGCCCCGATCGACCGGGCGCCGGACGCCCTCGACCTCGTCTATATCGGCGAGCTGCGCGAGGCGAAGGGCGTCCCGGTGCTGTTCGAGGCCCTGGCGCGCCTGCGCCGCGAGCGCGGACGGCGCCTGACGCTGCTGGTGGTCGGCTCGGGGCCGGACGAAAATACCCTGCGCACGCGGGTCGCGGCTCTGGGTCTCGCCGAGGACGTGCGCTTCGAGCCGCCCCAGCCGATCCGCGCCGCGCTGAGCCGCGCCCACGTGATGGTGGTGCCCTCCCTCGCCGAATCGCTGCCCTACGTGATCCTGGAGGCGGCGGCGGCGGCCCAGCCGATGGTCTCGACCGATGTCGGGGGCATCCCGGAGATTTTCGGGCCCGCCGCCCCCGCCCTGGTCCCGCCGAACGACGCCGCCGCCCTCGCGGGCGCGATCCTGCGCAAGGTCGACCAGAATCCGGAGGCGCGCCGCGGCGAAGCGGCGGGCCTGAGCGCCTTCATCCGCTGCCGGTTCTCGATGGACCAGATGGCCGAGGACGGGCTCGCGGGCTATGCCGCCGCCCGCCAGCGGATCGTCGGAGCGTGAGGGGATGCCCGCCCCGGGATCGATCCATTTTTAGCGATTCGATCGCGGGCATCTTAATGCTTTTGTCAGTGCCCACGGGCGATCCTCCGTTTTCCACCTAGATCGATGCGGGGGTCTCCCCCGCGAGCCGTGACCGGAACCGTGCCATGAGTGCGTTCGACGTCCGCGACATCCTCAAGACCGTGGCGGCCGACCAGGGCGGCCCGCTCGGCCGCGCCGGCCACGAGCGCGAGGCCGTGCCTCCCGCCGAGACCGTGGCGCCGGTACGGCCGGACCCGGCGGTGTCGCCGGTGGTGTTCACCGGTTGCGTCCGGGCGGTCGAGTTCGGCCTCGTGGCGCTCGCCGGCCTGTGCGCCCAGCGCTGGCTCCTCGCCGGCGTGGTGCCGCTCCATCTCGGCTACGTCGCGGCGATCCTGGGGCTCGCCGGCCTCAACGTGCTGGTGCTGCAGGCGCTCGGCGCCTACGGGATCCGGGCGTTCCGGGCCTTCTTCAGCGTCGGTGCCCGGGTGGTGCTCGGCTGGTCGCTGGTGATGCTGCTCGCCGCCACGGTCCTGTTCTTCGCCAAGCTCGGCGACAACTACTCGCGCCTGTGGCTCGGCACCGTCTATGGCGGCGGGCTGGCGCTCCTGGTGGCCGAGCGGCTCGTCCTGTCGCTGGTGGTGAGCGCGCAGATGCGCCGCGGCCGCTTCGACCGGCGCGTCGCCGTCGTGGGCGGCGGCGAGCCGGCGGAGGCCCTGATCCGGGCGATCGAGGCGCAGGGCGATTCCGGCCTCAAGGTCGTCGGCCTGTTCGACGACCGCAACGACGGCCGCTCGGCCGACGTGGTCGCCGGCTACCCGAAGCTCGGCACCGTCAGCGACCTCGTGACCTTCGCCCGGCGCACCAAGGTCGACCTGATCGTCTTCACCCTGCCGATCTCGGCCGAGGCGCGCATCCTGCAGATGCTCGCCAAGCTCTGGGTCCTGCCGGTCGACATCCGCCTCTCGGCCCATGCCTCGAAGCTCCGGCTCCGCCCGCGCAGCTACTCCTATCTCGGCTCGGTGCCGGTGCTCGACGTGTTCGACCGGCCGATCGCCGACTGGGACGTGGTGGTCAAGGGCGTGTTCGACCGGGTGGTCGGCGCCGTGCTGCTGCTGCTGCTCTCGCCGGTGATGCTCGGCGTCGGGCTCGCCGTGAAGCTGACCTCGCGCGGCCCGGTCTTCTTTCGGCAGAAGCGCCACGGCTTCAACAACGAGATCATCGACGTCTACAAGTTCCGCTCGATGTATACCGACCAGTGCGATTATACGGCGAGCAAGATCGTCACCAAGGGCGACCCGCGGGTGACCCCGGTCGGCCGCTTCATCCGCAAGAGCTCGCTCGACGAGCTGCCCCAGCTCATCAACGTGGTGAAGGGCGACCTGTCCCTCGTCGGGCCGCGCCCGCACGCCCTCCAGGCGAAGGCGGCCAACACCCTCTACGACCAGGTCGTCGACGGCTACTTCGCCCGTCACAAGGTCAAGCCCGGCATCACCGGCTGGGCCCAG
>NZ_JTHF01000451.1 GCF_001043895.1 Methylobacterium indicum | reverse complement strand
GGCCGGCAATGGGACCGGCTTGCGGTTGAGGGGCCAGATGTTCTGGATGTAGCCGAGCACCAGGATCGTGACGGCGTAGCATTCCGCGATGATCAGCAGCAGGCCGAGGAAGCTCTCGATCGACAGTTCGATGGTGAGCGTGTCCGTCACCCGCCAGAACATGTAGCGGAAGGAGGTGAGAACCGAGAGTACGGCCAGGAAGACGGTGGTGCCACGGCCGCGCCGGCGGTTCGCCAGCAAGAACAAACCGAAACATACGACCGCGAGGATCGCCTGTCCTTTCGGTTCGAGCAGAACCGTCACGAAGATCAGCGTAAGAATCAGTCCGAACCCTGCAAGCAGCCATTCGATCAATTTTTGAGGGCGATCCGGATTCGCCTCGTTCGACGTGCCGTCCGATGGAAGAAACTCTGAACTCGTCGAAGGTTCGCTCACGCCTCTTCCCCCACTCTGGACCCCGCACGGCGTGGGGGCCCGGATTGCGCGATATCCGTGCAGGCATTCGATGTTGCTACTCAGTGTTGTGGCGATATGGTTAATGGATGGTTAAAGCCGGTCGGTGCGAATGCGGCTTGACTGTCCCGCACTGCCGATATGCGTCCATCAACAAATTTCCGCGATTGCGCCCGCAGACATGAGCAGAGTTTTCAACTATCGCCGTGCATGAGAGAAAATTTCGACGATCGCCCAATAAATCGCGACGCGCCGCATCGATCGCATGTCAAGCAAGGCGAGCCTCGTTTCTATGAGGCCATTGATCACTGTCGGAGTGATACCAGTCCCCCGCTGATGAATGAGCGGAGGAATGGGTCGGGCGGGCCCGGTTCCGCTGCGATCGAGCGGCTGTGCGGCTTTCGCATCCGGTCCGGGGTTGATCGGCGGGGAATCCCGGATGAGCCGTGCGGCATCGATCGGCCCGGCTCGCCGAGGGCGGGACCA
The DNA here is from genome assembly GCF_001043895.1 of Methylobacterium indicum. GTDB lineage: Bacteria > Pseudomonadota > Alphaproteobacteria > Rhizobiales > Beijerinckiaceae > Methylobacterium > Methylobacterium indicum. The sequence goes on along the minus strand of NZ_JTHF01000451.1, from coordinate 524 downwards.
GCACCGGGTCGTAGAGGTTCGACCGGTAGCTGCCGCGCCCGGCCGACAGGCGGCGCGCGGCCTCCTCGTGGGAGAGGGACGCCTGCACGACGAGGGCGTGCCGCACGAAACCGGTCTCGAACGCGATACCGGTCTCGAATGCGACCCGGGCGCCGCCCTCGACGCTCAGGCGGTCGACGCCGAGGCTTGTGGAATTACGGGGTCGCGCTGGTGTCGCCACGGCCGTTGGTGATGGTCGGCGCCGAGGCGAAGGAGCGCTCGACGCCGGTCAGCCCGCCGCCGACATTGCCGAACAGCGTGACGTGGTCGGCCAAATCGTATTTCAGCCGCAACAGGCCGCCGCGGTCGTCGATGTCCGAGTATTCCCAGGTCTCCCCCGCACAGGGAGCGTCCATTCGCACGCAAGGCCGGCGGCCCAGCATCTGATGCAGGAGGCGGCTCAGCTGCTCGGCCGAGTACGGCTTGTGCAGCAGCGTGAAGTCGTGCGTGTCCGAGCGCGCGAGAACGTGGCTGTAGCCCGAGGG
>NZ_JTHF01000450.1 GCF_001043895.1 Methylobacterium indicum | reverse complement strand
ACCCCTTTTCCGGACGACTGAAGCGAAGCGGAAGGAGATCCGGAATCCAGCACGAAAAGCCGCGAAGCGTCTCATTGTCTGCGACGGTGCAACAGGTTGAGCCGCTTCGCGGCATTTCCTATGCTGGATCCCGGATCTCCTTCCGCTGACGCTTCTGTCGTCCGGGAAAGGGGGCGTGCGCCGATCCGGCACGCACATCTGCCGCCGTCGTGTCCCGTGGTCGTGTTCAGTCCCCTATCGCGTTCTGGCAAAACCTCGGTTTGGCCGACAATCGTCAGGCATGCGCCGGGCCCCCGCCGCCGAAATACGCCCGCTCCAATCGCTCGTGGAGATCGGGTGCGCCCGCCTCGGCGGCGAGCACGATCCGCCCCTGCGCGAGCGCATAGACCCGATCGGAGACGGCCCGCGCCTTCTCGACCAGCTGCTCGACCAGCAGCACCGCGGTGCCCTGCCGGCGCAGGCGAGAGACCACCTCCAGCACCCGGTCGACGAGCACCGGCGAGAGGCCGGCGGACGGCTCGTCGAGCATCAGGAGGCGGGGACGCTGCACCAGGCCTTGCGCCACCGCGAGCATCTGCTGCTGGCCCCCCGAGAGCGAGGCGCCCTTGTCGTGGCTCTTCGCGGCGATCTCGGGGAAGTGGGCCAGGGCCTCGTCGATCCGCGCCTCGCGCTCGGCCCGGGGCAGGTCGTAGGCGGCGAGCAGCAGGTTCTCGCGGACGCTCTGTCCGGTGAAGACGCGGTGGCCCTCGATGACGTGGGACAGCCCGGCCCGGACGGCGGCCCGGGGCCCGGCGCCGGAGAGCAGCGTATCTCCGAGCCGGACGCTGCCGGCCTGGACCGGCAGCAGGCCCGACAGCGCCCTCAGCAATGTCGACTTGCCGGCGCCGTTGGGGCCGAGGAGCGTCACGACCTCGCCCTCCCGCACCACGAGGTCGACGCCGTGGAGCACCCGGATCTTGCCGTAGCCCGCCTCCAGGCTCTGTACCTCGAGGAGCGGCGAAACCGTCGAATCAGGCGCCGAGATAGGCACTGACCACCTCCCTGTGGTTGCGGATGTCCGAGGGCGAGCCGGCGGCGAGCACCCGGCCGAGATTGAGCACCGTGATCTCGTCGCAGATCGCGAAGATCAGGTCGGCGTGATGCTCGACGAGGAGCACGCCGATCCCGGCATCCGCCACCGCCCGGATCAGGCCGCCGAGGCGCTGGATCTCCAGCGCCGAGAGGCCCGCCGCCGGCTCGTCGAGGAGCAGGAAGGCCGGGCGCAGCATCAGCGCGCGGGCGATCTCGAGGAAGCGCAGCTCGCTGTGCTGGAGCCGCCCGGCCCGGACCTCGTCGAGGCCGTCGAGCCCGACCGCCCGC
>NZ_JTHF01000045.1 GCF_001043895.1 Methylobacterium indicum | reverse complement strand
CGGCGAGCGCCAGGATCGCCCGGTTGAGCGGCACGGCGATCCCGTGCTTCTCCGCCGCCGCCACGACGGCGCCGGTGAGGTGGGCGTGCTCCAGGGGCCGGCCGGCGAGGCGGTCGTAGAGCATCGAGCTGCCGCCGTCGCCGGGCATGCGCAGGTAGCCGTCGAGGATGCGGGTGGCGTCCTCGTCGGTCAGCCGGGCGCCCTCGGCATTGGCGACGCGGATCACCTCGTCCATCAGCCCGCGGGCGAGGTCCCGGATCGCCGGATCGTTGAAGACCACGATGCGGCGTAGCGTCAGTGCCGTGACCGGGTTGACCACCGCGTTGCTGAGAAGCTTGCGCCAGGCGACCGTGACGAAATCCGCCTCCTGGGTGATCTCGAACGGGGTGCCGGAAAACAGCTCCGCGAAGGCGGTGCCGTCGGGGCCGGCCGGCACGGTCATCTTGGTGCTGCCGTGATGGGTGATGCGGCCGGGCGCCGTGCGCTCGACCGAGCAATAGATGATCGCTGGCAGCACCGGCACGCCCGCCGGCAGGTGGGGCCGCGCCCGCTCCGCCTGGCCGACGCCGTTCTGGATCACCACCACCCGGGTGCCGGGCCCGACGAGGCTGCGGAACCAGGGCTCGGCGCCCGCGGTGTCCTGCGCCTTGGTGGTCACCAGCACCCACTCGGCGGGGCCGACCGCGGCGGGATCGGCGACGACGCGCACCCGCACCTCGCGCTCGCCCGATGCGTCCGTGACGACGAGGCGGTCGAAGGGCGTGCGCACGCATAAGGTCACGTCGCGCCCGACCCGCTCCAGCGCCCCCGCCAGGTAGCCGCCGATCCCGCCGCTCCCGATCACCGCGACGCCGCCCGCCTGCCTGGTGCCGTCCGCCATGTCCCGCTCGCTCCCGATCCCGGTTCCAAGGGCTAACCTTAGGCCGCCCCCGGCGGCCCGGAAAGGCGGCGGGGATGCGGGTGAGGCCTGCATCCCCCGCGCGCGGAGGCCCCGGTCCATCCCTTGTCCGCCGCAGGGCGGGATCTAGCTTCCGGGCTCTCGCTTCGCTGCGTCGCACCCAACGATCAGGAGAGCCCCATGACGTCGCACGTCCCGGTGGAGGGGCACGCCGCCTCCGGCAGCAAGCCGGCCCCGCCCGCGACCCTCGTGATCTTCGGGGCCGGCGGCGACCTGACCAAGCGCCTCCTGATGCCGGCGCTCTACAACCTCGCCGGCAGCCACCTCCTCGACGAAAACACCACGATCTGGGGCGTCGACCACTCCGACGGCTCGGACGAGAGCTGGCGCAAGAACCTCTCCGACACGATGGAATCCTTCACCAAGGACGACACGGCGGAGTTCCACGCCAAGCACATCGATCCCACGGCCTGGGGCTTCGTGCGCGACCGGCTGCACTACCTCAAGGGCGACTTCCTGGCGCCCGAGACCTACAGGACGATCGCCGAGAAGATCCCCGGCAACGCGGTGTTCTACCTCGCGGTCGCGGCGCGGTTCTTCGCGCCGATCGTCGAGCACCTGGGACAGGCCGGGCTCCTGAAGCAGGGCGACGACGCCTTTCGCCGGGTGGTGATCGAGAAGCCGTTCGGCAGCGACCTCGCCTCGGCCCAGGAGCTGAACAAGCGCCTCCTGACGGTCGCCGACGAATCCCAGCTCTACCGGATCGATCACTTCCTCGGGAAGGAGACGGTGCAGAGCATCATGGCGATCCGCTTCGCCAACGGGATGTTCGAGCCGATCTGGCGCCGCGACTTCGTCGACCACGTCCAGATCACCGCCGCCGAGACCATCGGCGTCGAGGAGCGCGGCGCCTTCTACGAGCCGACCGGGGCGCTCCGCGACATGGTGCCCAACCACCTGTTCCAGCTTCTGTGCATGACCGCCATGGAGCCGCCGGTCTCCTTCGACGCGGAAGCCGTGCGCACCGAGAAGGCGAAGCTCGTCCAGGCGGTGCAGCCGGTCCAGCCCGGCGACGCGGTGCGCGGCCAGTACCGGGCCGGCACCGAACAGGGCCGCGCCGTGCCGGGCTACCGCGACGAGCCGCACGTGGCGAAAGCCAGCCGCACCGAGACCTACGCGGCCCTGAAGCTCACCATCGACAACTGGCGCTGGGGCGGGGTGCCGTTCTACCTGCGCACCGGCAAGCGGATGACCGGGCGGCGCACCGAGATCGCGGTCCACTTCAAGCCCGCGCCCTACCGGCTGTTTCGCGACACGCCCGTGGACCAGATCGCGCCGAACATCCTGCGGATCATGGTCGATCCGGTTCAGGGGATGACCACCGAGTTCAACGCCAAGGTGCCGGGCCCGTCCATGCGGCTCGGCGCCGTGCGCTCCACCTTCCGGGAGGACGCGTTCTTCCCGCAGGAGCCGAATGTCGGCTACGAGACTCTGCTCTACGATTGCCTCTGCGGCGACGCGACCCTGTTCCAGCGCGCCGACAACATCGAGGCGTCCTGGGCCGCGGTCGATCCGCTGGTGAAGGCCTGGGGGGCGGGCGGCGAGCCGGAGCCCTACGAGGCCGGCAGCGCCGGGCCGAATGCGGCGGACGAGCTTCTCGCCCGCGACGGCCGGCGCTGGCTGCCCCTCGACGGCGACTGACCGTGGACCCGCGCGAATGGCTCGAGGCCGACGGGCTCGGGGGCTTCGCCTCCGGCCCGGTCTCGGGCCCGCGCACCCGGCGCTACCACGCGCTGCTCCTCACCGCGACGACCCCGCCGACCGGCCGCGTGGTGCTGGTCAACGGGTTCGAGGCGGAGGTCGCGACCGCGGCCGGCTCCGTCCCGCTCTCGACGCAGGGCTACGCGCCCGACGTGATCCACCCCGACGGCTGGCGCCACGTCGCGGACTTCGCGCCCCGGCCCTGGCCGACCTGGACCTTCCGGCTTCCGGACGGCACCACGCTCCGTCACGCGGTGCTGGTCGTCCCCGATTCCGGCGAGACGCTGCTGCGCTGGCAGCGCCTGACCGGCGACGGCCCCTGCACGCTCACCGTCCGCCCGCTCCTGTCGGGCCGCGACTACCACGCGCTGCACCACGAGAACCCGGCCTTCGCCTTCGCGGCGACCGTGCGGGGCGGCAACGTGGCTTGGCGGCCCTATCCCGACCTGCCGGCGGTCGCGGCGCTGACCAACGGCGCCTACGCCCACGCGCCGGACTGGTACCGCGACTTCCTGTACGCGGCGGAGCGTGACCGCGGCCTCGACGATACCGAGGATCTGGCCAGCCCGGGCACCTTCACCTTCGATCTCGCCGCCGGTGCGGGAATCATGATCCTGCGCGCCGGCGACGGGCTCGCCGTGCGGGCGGCGGCCCATGCCGAGCGGCTGATCGCGGACGAGGAGGCGCGCCGCGCCGCGCTCCCGCCCCTGGCGCTCTCAGCCTCCGCCTATCTGGTCGACCGGCCCGGCGGACGCACGCTGGTGGCGGGCTTCCCGTGGTTCACCGATTGGGGCCGCGACACCTTCATCGCGCTCCGCGGCCTCCTCGTCGCCACCGGTGCCCTGGCCGAGGCCCGGGCGATCCTGCTCGCCTGGGCCGGGGCGGTGAGCGAGGGCATGATGCCGAACCGCTTCCCCGACCGGGGCGAGGCGCCGGAATACAATGCCGTCGACGCCTCGCTCTGGTACGTGGTGGCGGTGCACGACACCCTCGCGGCCCACGAATCCGCCGGCCTGGCGGTACCGGAAGCGGAGGCCGCCGGGCTGGAGCGGGCCTGCGCGGCGATCCTCGACGGCTACGCCTCCGGCACCCGCTACGGCATCGCGGCCGATGCGGACGGGCTCCTGCGGGCCGGCGTGCCGGGGATGCAGCTGACCTGGATGGACGCCAAGGTCGGCGACCGGGTGATCACGCCGCGCATCGGCAAGCCGGTCGAGGTCCAGGCCCTGTGGATCAACGCGCTCAGGATCGGCATCGCCCGCTGGTCGCCGCGCTGGCGCGACCTGGAGCGGCGCGCCTCGGCGAGCGTCCATCGCTTCGTCGCACCGTCCGGCGCCCTCCACGACGTGATCGATGCCGACCACGTTCCGGGCGCGGTGGATGGCAAGATCCGGCCGAACCAGATCCTGGCGGTGGGCGGCCTGCCCTTCCCGCTCTTCACCGGCGAGGCGGCCCGGGCGGTGGTCGACGTGGTCGAGGCGCGGCTCCTCACGCCGCTCGGCCTGCGCTCCCTCGATCCCGCCGATCCGGAGTATCGCGGCACCTATGCCGGCGGTCCGGCCGAGCGCGACGGCGCCTATCACCAGGGCACGGTCTGGCCCTGGCTGATCGGCCCCTTCGTCGAGGCCTGGCTTTCCGTCCGCGGCGGCTCGGCCGAGGCCAGGACCGAAGCGAGGGCGCGCTTTCTGCCGCCGCTCGAGGCGCATCTCCGGGAGGCCGGCCTCGGCCACATCTCGGAGGTCGCCGATGGCGATGCCCCCCACCGCCCCGGCGGCTGCCCGTTCCAGGCCTGGTCCCTCGGCGAGCTGATCCGCGTGCGGCGGATGCTCGACCTCGATCCGGTGTAGGTGTTCGATGTCGGGCGGCCGGAAGATCGCCAATGGCCCATACCGCCCTCCCCTTTCCCGGACGACTGAAACGAAGTGGAAGGAGATCCGGGATCCAGCACGAAAAGTCGCGAAGCGTCCGCCTGTCAGCAACGCTGCAGCATGCAGAGCCGCTTCGCGGCATATTCTCTGCTGGATCCCGGATCTCCCTCCGCTGACGCTTCAGTCGTCCGGGAAAGGGGCGGGATTGCCTCACAAAGAAGTTCTCCGAAATTTTTAGATCGCTGTGACTGGAGACCCCACCATGCCCGCCTCTTCCACGGCCTGCCTCACCGACACCGCGGAGGGCCGCCGCCTCGCCGCCGTCGAGACGGAGGGCTGGCATCGCTGGGGGCCGTACCTGAGCGAGCGGCAATGGGGCACGGTGCGGGAGGATTACAGCGAAGGCGGCGCCGCCTGGGATTACCTGCCCCACGATCACGCCCGCTCCCGCGCCTATCGCTGGGGCGAGGACGGCATCGCGGGCTTCAGCGACGACCGCCAGCTCTGGTGCCTGTCGCTCGCCCTGTGGAACGGCCGCGACCCGATCCTGAAGGAGCGGATGTTCGGGCTCACCAACGACGAGGGCAACCACGGCGAGGACGTCAAGGAGCTGTGGTGGTACCTCGACGGGACCCCGACGCATTCGTACATGCGGATGCTCTACAAGTATCCGCACGCCCCCTACCCCTATGCCGACCTCGTCGCCGAGAATGCCCGGCGCAAGGGAAAGAACCTCCCCGAATACGAGATCGCCGATACCGGCGTGTTCGAAGGCGGGCGCTACCACGACGTGACCGTGGACTACGCCAAGGCCGCCCCCGACGACATCCTGATGCGGGTCACGGTTGTCAACCGCGGGCGGCAAGCCGCCGACCTCCACGTCCTGCCGCAGGTCGTCGCCCGCAACACCTGGTCGTGGGGGCGCGAATCCTGGGAGGCCGAGCAGCCCCGCCCGCTGCTGCGCCTGACCGAGACCGGCGCCGTCGCGGCGACCCGCGGGCGCGCCCCGGCCCTGCGCTTCGCGAGCCTCCAGCCGGCCGAGTTCCTGTTCTGCGAGAACGAGACCAACACGCGGCGGCTCTTCGGCACGCCCGGCCCGGCCCACCCGAAGGACGCGATCAACGACCGGATCGTCGAGGGCCGGCACGAGGCGGTGAACCCCCTCGCCGAGGGCACCAAATGCGCCGCCTGGACGCGGCTGACCGTCCCGGCCGGCGGCACCGTCACGCTACGCTTCCGCCTGAGCCCCGAGGCGGGCCCGGACGCGCGCGACCCCGCCGCCTTCGACGCCGTGATGGCGCAGCGGCTGGCCGAGGCCGACGCCTTCTACGCCGCGCTCCAGCGCGACATCGCCGACCCGGATGCCCGCCTCGTCCAGCGCCAGGCGCTCGCCGGCATGCTGTGGTCGAAGCAGTTCTACCATTTCGACGTCCGGCGCTGGCTTGCCGGCGATCCCGCCCAGCCGGCCCCGCCGGAGGCCCGCCGCCACGGCCGCGACAGCGACTGGACGCATCTGAACAACGCCGACATCGTCTCGATGCCGGACAAGTGGGAATATCCCTGGTACGCCGCCTGGGACCTCGCCTTCCACTGCGTGACCTTCGCGCTGATCGACCCGGCCTTCGCCAAGGGCCAGCTGATCCTGCTCACCCGCGAATGGTACATGCACCCGAACGGGCAGTTGCCGGCCTATGAATGGGCCTTCGGCGACGTGAACCCGCCGGTCCATGCCTGGGCGGCGCTCCGGGTCTACCGCATGGACCAGGCGCTGACCGGCAAGCCCGACCGCGCCTTCCTGGAGCGGGTCTTCCACAAGCTGATGCTGAACTTCACCTGGTGGGTGAACCGCAAGGATGCCGGCGACCGCAACGTCTTCCAGGGCGGCTTCCTCGGGCTCGACAATATCGGCATCTTCGACCGCTCGGCGAAGCTCCCCACCGGCGGCACCCTCGACCAGGCCGACGGTACCGCCTGGATGGCGATGTACAGCCTCAACCTGATGCGGATCGCCCTCGAACTCGCGGTCGAGGATCCGGTCTACGAGGACATCGCCACCAAGTTCTTCGAGCACTTCCTGACCATCGCCGAGGCGATGACCCATGTCGGCGGCAACGGGACCGGCCTGTGGGACGAGACCGACGAGTTCTACTACGACGTCTTGAGCCTGCCCGGCGGCCGCCAGGTGCCGCTCAGGGTGCGATCCCTCGTCGGGCTGATCCCGCTCTGCGCCGTCGAGGTGCTGGACGAGGACTTTTCGGAGCGCTTCCCTGCCTTCGCGCGGCGCGCCCGCTGGCTGCTCACCCACCGCCCCGACCTCGCCGCCCAGGTCTCGCGCTGGGAGGAGCCGGGCCGCGGCAACCGGGTGCTGCTCTCGCTGCTGCGCCGCCACCGCATGAAGGCGCTCCTGCGCCGGATGCTCGACGAGACCGAGTTCCTCTCGCCCCACGGCGTGCGCTCGGTCTCGAAGGCGCATGCCGCGGCGCCGTTCCGCTTCCCCTGGGACGGTCAGACCTTCGCGGTCGATTACGAGCCGGCGGAATCGACCACTGCCGTGTTCGGTGGCAACTCGAACTGGCGCGGGCCGATCTGGCTGCCGATCAATTTTCTGCTCGTCGAGGCGCTCACCGAGTTCGGCCGCTTCTATGGGCCCGAGTTCACGATCGAGTGCCCGGCGGGCTCAGGGCAGTACCTCACCCTGCCGGAGATCGCCGACGAGCTGTCCGCCCGCCTTACCCGCCTGGTGCTGCGCGGCCCCGACGGCCGCCGCCCGGTCCTGGGCGACAACCCGCTCTTTCAGGACGACCCGCATTTTCGCGATCACGTCCCGTTCCACGAATACTTCCACGGCGACACCGGGGCGGGCCTGGGGGCGGCGCACCAGACCGGATGGACGGGGCTGATCGCGCTGCTGCTCCAGCCGCGCCGCGAGGTGGCGGGCGGGCCGGTGCCGGCGGCCCCGGAGGGATGAGGCCCACGAGCATTTTCCGACGAAGTCGGTACCGGTTCGTCAAAGAAAATGATGCAAAATCAATGATCTTGAGCAACTACCGGTTGCAAGGCCGCGGCACACGACACTGAAGAACGTGGAGGCGAATACGCGGGCGTTCCGCCCCCCTTTCCCGGACGACTGGAGCGTCAGCGGAAGGAGATCCGGGATCCAGCAGAGGACATGCCGCGAAGCGGCTCAACCTGTTGCACCGTCGCAGAC
>NZ_JTHF01000449.1 GCF_001043895.1 Methylobacterium indicum | reverse complement strand
CGGACCGCCCGGGCCCCGCTCCAGCTCCTGGAACGCCGACACGTTCAGAGCCGCGTCGTAGTCGAACCGCTCCGCCAGCCCGTCGCCGTGGCGCGCCTCCTCCACCTGCCCGTTGCCGTCGTAGCGGTAGCCCGTCGTGCCCCAGCGCCCGTCCGCGATCGACACCGGCTCGGATGCCCGGTTCCAGCCGTAGACCCGCTCCAGCGCCGGTTCGGGTGCCGCCCCCGGCAGGGCCCTGCGTCCGGCGACCTGGCGCACCAGCCGACCGGCCGGATCGTGCACGCTCGCCAGCACGAAGCCGCGCCCGCTCTTGTACTACGTAGTGACTCTCATGCTACAGCTATCATGCAACTTTCCTTCCATAGTTACTTCAAAAAATTATCGAAATATTTTGTATATTATTTTATATTCTTTACCTAATTCGTTTTCAAGGTTTTTGCTGATTTTCTCTCCGATTTCAACAAATTTCTCTTCGTCATATTTATTTTTAAATTCCGAATCTGGCGGATAATCAGCATCATATATGTCATCAAAACTTTTCATCCATTTATAAAGATCTTCTTTTAATGTCTCTGATATTGGCAAATCTTTCGGATCTATATCCAAAACGCCCCCGTCAATCTCCTCCCACAGTGGAAAGCATTTAAACTCTGCCATTAATTTTATAGTCCTCATCTGATTCTCCCCCTCGGATTAGCCCCCACAATGTATCCATTGTCGCCGATTGTTACCGCTATTCTTTGTCTATATCCATTTAAAGGCAATTCGAATATTGGCCGCCCAGTTCCAGCCCCCTGATATCCTATGATATTTCCTTCGGTTACAGCACGCATAACAACATCCTTAATTTCTCCTTCTGGAACCCCAATGCTTGCAAAATCGCTACCGTGTTTTTGGATTATGTGATTCAACCCAGATTTAATGTTGCCGCTCTCTAAAAATACAACATTGCCATTACGATCTCTCCCGGTCGCTAAGACGCTTTCAGGAGTGAATTTTACTCCCTTGCGCTTCAATTCATCAATATGACTTTGATCAACGCCTACACAACATGATAGACCAAACGGATCTATCCAGACTGTGGGCTGTACAATATACGCATGCGGCCGGATTCCACCTGTCAATCCGATGGGATCTGAGCTAACATAGTTCGCTGTAAGCGGATCATAGTACCTGAACCGGTTGTAGACGAGCCC
>NZ_JTHF01000448.1 GCF_001043895.1 Methylobacterium indicum | reverse complement strand
GAAGCGGACACCGGTTCGGCGTCAAAAATCGGCGACAAAACAACAACCTAAGCGGGCGAAGCGTCGGCCTGCCAAGGCAAGTCTGCTTAGGGACGGAGCGCGACGGTTCGATGACGGCGGCCGCTGCCGGGGCGCGTCCCTCAGAACGCGTAGCGCACCCCGCAATAGGGCAGCTCCTCGGCCAGCAGCGCCTTGAACCGGGTGAGCCAGCGGCCCTTCCAGCCGGTGCGGTAGCGCAGGTTCTCCATCCCGCCCTCGGAGCGCTTGGTCTCCTGGATGTCGGGGCGCCAGAGCAGTGCCTCGGCCTTGGGGTGCCAGCGCAGGTTCACCTCGTGCAGGGCGGCGTTGTGGGTGAGGAAGATGATCTCGGCCTTCAGCTGCGCCTTGGCGGCAGGGCCGATGCCGGCTTCGAGCGCGCGAAACAGCGCCCGCCAATCCTCCTCCCAGCCCTCGTAGAGGATCACCGGCGAGAAATTGACGTGGACCTCGTAGCCGGCCTCCACGAAGGCGTCGATCGCGGCGATCCGCTCCGGCATCGGCGAGGTCCGCACGTCGACCACCCGGGCGATGCGCTCGGGCATCAGCGAGAAGCGGATGCGGGTCTTGCCCTCCGGTCGGTAGGCGAGGAGGTCCGGGTTGACGAACTTGGTGGCGAAGGACGCCTTGGCGTTCGGAATGCCGCGAAACAGCCCGACGAGGTCGCGCACGCCCCCGCTCGCCAGCGCGTCGACCGAGAGGTCGCCGTTCTCGCCGAGATCGTAGACCCAGAACCGGTCGTCGATCTGGTCGGGGGCGGGGAGGGGGCCCTGGCCGGCGGCGTGACGGGCGATCGCCCGGCCGATGGCCTCGGTGTTGACGAACAGGGTGATCGGGTTGGCGTAGCCCTTGCGGCGCGGCACGTAGCAATAGGCGCAGGCCATGGCGCAGCCGTTGGAGCTCGACGGCGCGATGAAGTGGGCGCTGCGGCCGTTCGGCCGCGAGGCGAGGCCCTTCTTGACCCCGAGCACCAGGGTCGAGCGCTTGATCCGCACCCAGTCCTCGGCCGAGCCGGCATTGCCGTGCAGCTCCGGGATGTTCCAATGCGAGGCGACCTCGATCCGCCGCGCCTGCCCGAACCGCTCCAGGATCTCCCGGCCGAGGGGATAGGCCGCGACGGCGGGCTCGAGGTAGATCGTGTCGATGGCGAGGAGGCGGGACAGGGGCGGGCTCGGACGCGGTGGCTCGCGTCAGGATCTAGGGCGGTCGCGGGGCTCCAGCAGGGGCGCAAGCAGGCCCGCCGCCGCGAAGGCGCCGCCGACCGCGCAGAGTGCCGGCCAGCCGCCGGCCGCGAAGGCCCGGGTGCCCGCCGAGGCGCCGAGCGCACCGCCGACGAAGATCGCGGTGAAGAACACGGTGTTGATCCGCCCCCGCGCCCCGGGAACGAGCGCGTAGACCCGGGTCTGGTTGGCGATGAGCGCGGTGTTGATGCCGATGTCGATCAGCAGCACCCCCACCGCGAGCGCCACCAGCGAATGGCCGCCGAGGAGCCCGAACACCGCGAAGGCGGCGAGCGTCAGGGCACCGCCGCCGACAAGCACCGGGCGCGGGCTTCTCGTGTCGGCGAAGCGCCCGGCGACCGGCGCGCACAGCGCGCCCGCCGCCCCGATCAGCCCGAACAGCCCCGCTCCGGCGGGGTCGAGCCCGAAGGGCGGCGCCTCGACGAGGAGCGCCAGCGTGGTCCAGAACGCGTTGAAGGCGGCAAACAGCAGCGCCTGGGCGAGCGCCGCCCGGCGCAGCACCGGCTGCTCGCGCACGAGATCGAGGAGCGAGCGGAGGAGGGCGCCGTAACGGATTTTGGCGGTGGGGGCCGTCCCCGGCAGGCCGAGCCGGGCGAGGCCGGCCAGCGCCACCGCGAGCCCGGCCGCGCCGTAGAAGACCGCCCGCCAGCCGGCCCAGGCGCCGAGAAAGCCGCTCAGGGTGCGGGCGAGCAGGATGCCCAGCAGCAGGCCCGTCATCACCTGGCCGACCATCCGGCCCCGCGTCGCGTCCGGTGCCAGCTCGGCGGCGAAGGGCACCGCCTGCTGCGCGGCGGTCGAGAGCACGCCGATCAGGAAGCTCGCCAGGACCAGGACCCACAGGCTCGTGCTCGTCCCCGCCAGGACCAGCACGACGGCGAGCAGCAGGAGCTGCCCGACGATCAGGCTGCGCCGCGGCAGCGAATCGCCGAGCGGTACGAGGCCGAGAATGCCGAGGCCGTAGCCGGCGAGCGTCGCGGTCGGAACCAGCACCGAGGCGTCGTGGCCGAAGACCTGGGCGAGCAGCCCGAGCAACGGCTGGTTGTAGTAGATGTTGGCGACCGCCCCGCCGGCGATCAGGCTGAGGCTCAGGCGGGTCGCGGCGGTGAGCGCGGTCATGAACGGGTTCCGGGGACGGGCTTTTCGAGGGGACCGCGCCGAGGGAGCGTGCCCGGGGGTCGGCGCTCCGACATAGCGGCTTTTGGCGTCGCGGCACGGGCCCGGTCCGCACACCGGCCCCGCCCTGCGGACATGCGGCAATCGCACGCCCCCGGGGCACCTTCCGTCGGGGGAGATGCATCCCCATCTCCCTGATCGGGCAGCCGGAAGGCCGGTTCGCCCCCATGCCGATCCATCGATCGTGGTCGATCGGTTCCCTCGCGGGCCGGGTGCGACATGCACCCCGTCTCGCGGCCCCGGCCCCCTTTCAGGCCGCGGCGAGGCTGCCTCGGGAGCCTTCGAGCGGTGAACCCGCACCCTCGTCGACGCGATCCACAGATGTAGGGAGACGAACGATGTCGCAGTACCGCGTGCTGTTCGCCAAGCAGATCCTCGGGGTCCCGTTCACCGTCGGGGCCGTCGAGATCGGCCGCGCCCGCGATCCCGACCGGGCGGTGCGCGCCGCCGCCCTGCGCTTCGCCCGCCAGCACGGCGTCGAGGATTGGCGCGAGCGGGCCGACGTGGCCGAGCTCGATGCCGGGGCGACCCGCGCCGCCTGATCCCGCGCCGCCTGATCCTGACGGCCGACACGGTGAACGAACGGCGCCCGATTGCCCCGCGATCGGGCGCCGTCCTATGAGGAGGCATCCCGCCAGCATCCCCATCCTGCCAGCATCCCGAGGACGCCCCGCCCGATGGCCCGCCTGCGCTCCGATTTCTGGGTCGCCGCCCACCTGCGTCGCTGCGCCGTCGAGGGGGTGAGCGCGGTGCAGCGCCGGCGCGGCGCGCCCGAGGCCGGCGCGGTCTTCGTCAAGGTCGACCGCCTCGACGGCCGCGCCGATCTCTACGGTCCGGCCCCCCAGGCCCTGTTCGAGGACGACGAGACCGGCGGGCGCCGCTTTGAGCCCCTGATGCGGGAGGCCTTCCCGCCCGACGTCGAGGCCCGGCTTGCCAAGGAGATCCGGTTCGATTCCGACCTCTGGATCGTCGAGATCGACGACCGCGAGGGCCGGCACTTCCTCGACCTTGCGGGTTAGAGCATTGCCCGACGAAGGGGGGACCGGTTCGTCGCGGAAAAATGCGGCAAATTCGATAAGAGAGAGTCGTGCCCGGTTGCGGCGCGATCGGGCACGACTCTGGGCCCTGCGCCGGGCCGGCTGTCCGTCCCGGCCCGAACACGGCATAAGGGGGCTCCGGCCGTCCCCGCGGTGGCATCGACCCTGCAGGGCCGCCCCGCCGGTGCGGCACGCCGGCGACCGTGTCGCACCGGCGCGCGATCCCGTCCCTTCCCGTCAGGCCCCCACCGTATCCATGTCCCCCTCCGCTTCGTCCCCCACCGACTCGACCCTTCCCGCCATCACCGACCTCCTCGCCACCCTGGTGGCCTTCGAGACGGTCAGCGCGCGGACCAACCTGCCCCTCGTCGACCACGTCGAGGC
>NZ_JTHF01000447.1 GCF_001043895.1 Methylobacterium indicum | reverse complement strand
TATTCCTTGAGCCTCGGCTCGGTAATCGAGACCGGGGCCCGCTTCCTCCTCGATCCGCGGGCCAAGCACGAGCCGAGGCTCAAGGAATAGAGCCGGCCGCGCACCCGCTCGGCGTCCTGCGCCCAGCTCTCGGCGAAGGGATCGAGGTGGTGGATGTCGAGGGTGAGCGCCACGCCGTCGTAGCCGGCATCGGCGATGAGGCTCAGCGCATCGTCGAGGCGGTGATTGGCCGCCCCGTTGGTGTTGTAGGCGAAGCGCAAGCTCATGCCGCCCTCCCCCGCCGCTCCAGGCGGAACGGCGCGTGGTGCGATTCCGGCTCGCGGTAGAGCGGATAGAGCGGGCCGACGATCCGTTCGGCCAAGGCGACGTCGAAGAGCGGCTGGCCGCCGAAGCGCTCCAGCGCCTCGGGCGTCAGGCGCACCGGCCGCAGGGTCTCGCTCTCCTCGCCGAAGCGGATCAGCGGGTGGTCGCGCTCGATGAGCTTTCGCGTGTTGCGCTCGCCGATGCGATAATAGCTCATGGTCTCGACTTCGAGCCCCGGCACGATCGCCTTGACGATGCCCACCCCGCCGCCCGGCGGCGAGGCGTCGACGTAGAGCACGTCGAACCCTTCCGCCTCCAGCCGCTCGCGGGCGATGCGGGCGCGGTCCTGGCCGGTGGGGGCGGCTTGCGTCGGCAGGTCGGTGAAGCGCTTCGTGCCGCGCTCGGAATAGACCGTGCCGGCGAGGTAGTCCCGCAGGGTCTCGGCCGGCTTGTCGATCCAGTCGAGCATCGCGGAGAGCGCCCTGCCCTCCTCCAGATCGAGGCTGGGCAGCGCCTTCTCGATGAAGGCGTCGACGTAGCCCGGCGGGGTGATCGAGCGGGCGAGCGCCAGCGGCCCGTGCCCGAAGGTCTTGCGCACCCGGGCGGCCTGGAATTCGAGGATCGCCTTGCGGAGTGCCCGCTCGCGGTCGGGATCGCAGGCCTCGCCGCAGGCCGACAGCGCGATCGGCGCCGGGGTGCGCGAGGCGTCGAGGTCGTAGCCGACGCAGTAGACGTTGGTGAAGCCGAACTGGTCGGTGGCGAATTTCGGCATCGCGCGGATGCCGAGAGCTTCCAGCCGGTCGAGCATCGCGCGCGTTTCCGGCCCCAGCCCCTCGGAGGTGTCGAGCATCACGCCCTGGTCGAGGGCACGGAACAGGAGGCCGTTGCCGTCGCGCTGGAGCAGTTCGAGGAGGCCGTGCCCGAGGGCGAAGGCGACGTCCGGACCGGCGCCGAGCCCGTTGGTGATGAGGTTGGTGAAGGGCTGGTAGCCCGGCGACAGCTCGAAATAGTCGGTCGCCGCGAGGTCGAGCGGCATCAGTACCGTCTCGCCGGTGCGGGCCCGCACCGGCGAGACGGTACTGATGGCGCTCTACCTCGCGGCGACCGACTATTTCGAGCTGTCGGCGGGCCACCAGCCCTCAACCAAGCCCATCAACAACGGGCTCGGCGCCGGTCCGGACCTCGCCTT
>NZ_JTHF01000446.1 GCF_001043895.1 Methylobacterium indicum | reverse complement strand
CGCCGACATCGAGCGGGCGATGTCGTCGGCGAGCGAGATGACGCGGCTCGACTTGGTGCCCGGCGCCGGTTCCATCTCGTAGAGCGTGACGACGGGGCCCGGGCGCACGGCGAGGATTTCCCCGCGCACGCCGAAATCCTGGATCACCTGCTGCAGCTGGAGGGCGTTGTCCTCCAGCATTTCGGGATCGAGGTTGCTGCCGTCCGATTCCCGCGGCTCGGCCAGGAGGTCGACCGAGGGCAGCTCGTAGGGCACTTCGAAGCGAGCGGCCTGGCGCAGCGGGATGGTGGCGACCGGTGCCAGGATGTCGTCCTCGTCCTCCGCGTCGTCGTCGGCATCGAGACCGAGATCGACGGCGAGCCCGGTCGTGCCGATCACGAGGCCGTGCGGCTCGGCGATCGGCTGCGCGGGCGACCATGCGGCGGCGGTGACGTGAGGCCCGGAGGCGACGGATTCCTCGGCGGCCGGCATCGGGTACGGCACGGCTTCCGCCGCCGTCGCGACGGAGTGCGGAGCGATCTCCTCCGGCGGCACGACGATCGATCCCGCCTCCGCGGCAGCCGCTCCCGATGGCGCGGCGGCCGGCCCCGGCTGCGTCGCGACCGGCAGGATGATCCGCGGCGGGCGCGGGGGGGAGGGCAGCGTCGGAGCCGGCGGCTGCGCGTTCAGGCGGCCCGTCGGCACGTAGACGAAGGGCTGGCCCGCCTGCGGCGCGGCCGCCAAGGCGGGCTCCGCCGGAGCCGGAGCGGACGGCAGCGGCTCGGATAGGGTCATCGACCCGAGCGGCTGCGCGTCCGCGGCGATGAACGACCACGGCACCGGCGCGAAGGCGAAGGACGTCGACGAGAAGGACGTGGAGGCGAACGCCGTCGTGGTCGAGGATATCGGCGCGACGGGCGCGGGGTCAGGCACCGCGACCTCGACCGGCGCAGCTTCGGTCACGGCGATGTCGGCCGGCACGGGCGCAGCGTCCAGCCGCGCGACCTCGTCCGCGACGGCCGGGGCGGTCTCAGCCTCGACGGACAGGAGAGGCAGCGCGGGGACCGGGGCCTCGGGCGCGGACGGCGCCGGCAGCAGGATCGCGTCCGCGAGCGGCGCATAGGTGAGCGCCAGCATCGGCGCGGGCGCCGGCAGCAGGATCGTGGCCGGCGGGAGATCCGCCAGGGCGTCCTCGACCGTCGCGACGGCCTCCGCGTCCTGAACCGGAAAATCCTGGACCGGCAGGAAGACCGGCTCCGCCGCGATGGACTGCTCCGCCACGTCGAGCATCGCCGGGGCGACGACCTCGGGCGCCGTGTCGGCCACAGGGGAGGCTTCGGGCACGACGGTGACCGACGCGACCGCCTCGACCGGCAGGTCCGCAGCCGCCGGAGCCTCGTTCACCGCGACGGGCTCGTCCGCGGCCGGCTCCTCCAGCGGACGGTTGTCCTGCTCCAGGCTGGTCGAGAGCGGGTGAGTCCAGTCGTGCTGCAACAGGCGGTCGAGGGCGTAGACCGGGCGCGGCGGCAGGGAGCGCAGGTGCGAGACGTCGACCGGCACCAGGATGGCGGCATCGGGCTCGTCGAACGTCGCGGCGGCCTCGACGCTGACGGGAGCCGGAGCCGCCGGCTCGGGAGCGGCGGGGCCGAAGACGCAAGCCGGGCCGAAGACGAGGGGCCGGATCGCGGCGGCCTCGACCGCGGTGGGATCGACCGACACGCATTCGAACCGTGCCGGCTCGGTGGCGACGGCCTGGACTTGGACGGAATCCACCTGAACGGCTTCGACGACAGCCTCCGGTGCGACGCCGGGGGCTTCGGCCAGCGGCGATGCCTCCGGGAACGCCCCCGCGGCCTCAATGACGATCGGGTCGGCCGGCAGGGCTTCCGTCGCGACGGATCCGTGGACCAGCGGCTCCGCCGGAAGGGCGGCGTCGGGCGCCGTCTCGCTGGCCGTGTCGTGCGGCGGCGCGGTCTCGACCGGGGCGGGCTCCTCGACGGAATGGCGCAGCAGATGGTCCGGCGTGCGGGTGAAGCGCACG
>NZ_JTHF01000445.1 GCF_001043895.1 Methylobacterium indicum | reverse complement strand
GTCGGGCGCGGGTCGCGGCCGGGCTTCTCGAGTTCCGCGATGATGTCGGTGACGGTGGGCAGCCCGAAGGTCTCGTCGGTGAAGGTCTTGGGGTTCAGGCCCTTCAGCACCGCGCCGTTGCCGATCACCGCCTTGATGTCGCTCTTCGTCGCCTGGAGGATGCGGCGCACCACCGGATAGGCCTCCGGATGCACGCCCGAGGCGTCGAGCGGGTCGTCGCCGTCCTGGATCCGCAGGAAGCCTGCCGACAATTCGAACGCCTTCGGCCCGAGCCCCGCGACCTTCTTCAGGCTGGATCGGCTGCGGAACGGCCCGTTGCTGTCGCGGTGGCTAACGATGTTCTGCGCCACCCGCTCGGTCAGGCCCGAGACCCGCGCCAGCAGCGGCCCGGAGGCGGTGTTCACGTCGACCCCGACGCCGTTCACGCAATCCTCCACCACCGCGTCGAGGGAGCGCGACAGCTTTCCTTCCGCCAGATCGTGCTGGTACTGGCCGACGCCGATCGCCTTCGGCTCGATCTTCACCAGTTCCGCCAGCGGATCCTGGAGACGCCGGGCGATCGAGACCGCGCCGCGCAACGACACGTCGAGCCCCGGCAGTTCCGCGCTGGCATAGGCCGAGGCCGAATAGACCGAGGCGCCGGCCTCCGACACCATGACCTTTGTGAGTTTCAGCTCCGGCTGCTTGGCGATCAGCTCGGCGGCGAGCTTGTCGGTCTCCCGCGAGGCGGTGCCGTTGCCGATCGCCACCAGTTCGACCTTGTGGGCGCGGC
>NZ_JTHF01000444.1 GCF_001043895.1 Methylobacterium indicum | reverse complement strand
GAGGGCCCGGCCGAGCCGTGACCTGCGATCCACCGCGTCGAGGCGGGCCACGTAGCACGAGACCGCTTCGAACAGGGTCAGGGTCCCGAAGACCGGGATGACGAAGGACGGCGCCTCGGCTGTGAAGGCGTCGACCACCAGGGCGAGGGTCAGCTGCGCCATCACCAGGGCGCCAAGCGCCGAGCACACCGCCCGCACGTTGGCGCCGTTCGGCTTCGTGATGCCGTTGTTGATGTGGCCGTTGAGCCAGAGGGCGGTGACGCGCAGCACGCCCACCGCCCCGAAGAAGAACGCCATGTTGCCCTCGCTGAAACCGAGCGCGGCGATGGGCTTGAGGGAGGCGCGCTCCATGATGTCGCCCGGCATCGCGAGCGTCAGGGCGATCAGCAGCATCATGACCGCCATGGCCCACTCGAATAGGCGGTTGAAGCTGTAGGCTGGGATTGCCCCGTTTCTGTGGTTCTTGCTCACTTAACGTGGATGGTGGTGGATTGACTCGGGCCGATGATAGGGTCGCCCGGCTTCCCCATCGTGGGTGGCATGGACATGCCCTTTCCCGTCCCCGAGTGCCGCGTCGCGCGGTTCGCTGAACGAGACGAGGATCACCTCGTCATCCCAATGAGGCTGGATGCCGACAGCAGCCGCTGTCCTGATTGCCAGCACGCGAGCCGGTCCGTCCATAGCCGCTACCAGCGCCATCCCGCCGACCTGCCGGTGTCGGCATCGCAGACCAGTCTCCGCATCGAGGTGCAGCGGTTCTACTGCCGCAACCC
>NZ_JTHF01000443.1 GCF_001043895.1 Methylobacterium indicum | reverse complement strand
ACCCGGAGACCGAGGACATCATCGCCCGCGAGCGGGCCGGCGCCGATGGGTGAGGTGCGCCCGCCGGAGACCGGCCCCGCTCCCCCGCCCGCCCGCTTCGTCACCGGCTCGACCTTCCGCCACGTCGTGGTGATGGGGGCGACCGGCTCGGTCGGCCTGATGGCGATCTTCGTCGTCGACCTCCTGTCGCTGCTCTACATCGCGCGCCTCGGCGATCCGGTCCTGACCGCGGCGGTGGGCTTTGCCACCATCGTCCAGATCTTCGCGGTCTCGATCAATATCGGGATGATGATCGCCGTCGGCGCCCTGGTCTCGCGGGCGCTGGGCGGCGGCGACGTGGAACGTGCGCGTCGGCTCGCCGCCTCGTCCCTGGTCCTGGCGGTCGCCGCCTCCGGCCTCGTCACGGTGCTGATGCTGCCGCTGCTCACGCCGTTCCTGACGCTGATCGGCGCCGGGCCCGAGACCGTGCCGGCGGCCCGGACCTTCCTGTGGATCGCCCTGCCCTCGACCCTCATGATGGCGCTCGGCATGGGGTTCTCCGGCGTGCTGCGGGCGGTCGGCGATGCAAGGCGCGGCATGAACGTGACGCTCGCCGGCGCCGCGGTCACCGTGGTGCTCGACCCGCTGCTGATCTTCGGCCTCCATCTCGGGATCGAAGGGGCGGCGGTCACCATCGTGATCGCCCGCCTCGCCTTCGCGTGGGTGGGCTATTCGGGCGCCGTGCGCGTCCACCGGATGGTGGCGAAACCGACCCTCGCGGCGGTGATGGCCGATGCCGGTCCGATCCTGCGCGTGGCCCTGCCCACCGTGCTCACCAACCTCGCCCCGCCGGTGGCGAGCGCCTTCCTCGCCCACGTCATGGCGGGATTCGGCACCGCGACGGTCGCCGGCAACGCGGTGGTCGATCGGGTGGTGCCGGTGGCCTTCGGCGGCCTCTTTGCGCTCTCAGGCGCCGTCGGCCCGATCCTCGGTCAGAACTGGGGCGCCGGCCGCTTCGACCGGATGCGCGCGAGCTTGCGCGACGCCGCCCTGGTGACCGGCCTCTACGTCGCGGTGGTCTGGCTCGCCCTGCTGCTCGCCCGCGCGCCGCTCACTGCCCTGTTCGGGCTCACGGGCGCCGGCGCCGACCTGCTGGCCTTCTTCTGCCTCGCGGGCGGGGCGATCTGGTTCTTCAACGGGCTCCTGTTCCTCGGCAACGCCTCGTTCAACAACCTCGGCTTCCCGCTGGCGGCGAGCGCCCTCAACTGGGGCCGGGCGACTTTGGGCACGATGCCGACGGCGTGGCTCGGGGCGCACCTCGCCGGGCCGGAAGGGGCGCTCGCCGGGACGGGGATCGGGTCGGCGTTGTTCGGGGT
>NZ_JTHF01000442.1 GCF_001043895.1 Methylobacterium indicum | reverse complement strand
TCGGCGAGGTGCTGGGCCATCTCGACAAGGGTGCGCCGGGCCACGCCCTCGAATTGCTGCTCGCCGACCAGGA
Organism: Methylobacterium indicum; assembly: GCF_001043895.1. Classification (GTDB taxonomy): domain Bacteria; phylum Pseudomonadota; class Alphaproteobacteria; order Rhizobiales; family Beijerinckiaceae; genus Methylobacterium; species Methylobacterium indicum. Next base: position 526 of record NZ_JTHF01000442.1, on the reverse strand, counting down.
CGATTGGTGGACCGGCCCGAAGGCCGACCCCGCCGCCCTGCGCGACCTCGTGCGCGAGATGAAATACGTTTCGTTGCGGGAAGCCTGCGCCCGCCTCGGCTGGGGCCGGGTCGGCGACTACTTCGTCAACCGCTGGACCGACCCGACCTATCTCGCCGGCCTCGCTCTCCTGGAGGCGCACTGGAACAATCCGCTCTGCGCCTTCGAGCTCGCCTGCGGCATCGGCCATTACCTGCGCGAGCTGCAGGGGCGGGGCGTCCGGGTGTCGGGCGCGGACGTGGTGTTTTCCAAGCTCTGGGTCGCCCGCCACTGGGTCGCCGGGCAGCGGCCGCAGCTCGTCTGCTTCGACGCCGCCTCGCCGTTCTGGCCGATCGACCAGGCGCCGGTCGACCTCGTGATGTGCCACGACGCCTTCTACTTTCTCCCTGAGAAGCCCCGCATCCTCGACGCCCTGCGCAAGACCGCCGGCGATGAGGGGTGGCTCGCCTTGAGCCACGTCCACAACAGCGCCCGGCCCGGCTTCTCG
>NZ_JTHF01000441.1 GCF_001043895.1 Methylobacterium indicum | reverse complement strand
CGCCTCGCCTATACCTTCGCGATGGACCACGGCGCCTTTCCGGCCTCGCTGCATTACCGCGGCTACCCGAAATCGATCTGCACCTCGATCAACCACGTCGTCTGCCACGGCATCCCGAACGACAAGCCGCTGCGCGAGGGCGACATCGTCAACCTCGACATCTGCCTGATCGTCGACGGCTGGCATGGTGATTCGAGCCGCATGGCCTATGTCGGCGAGGTGCCCCGTAAGGCCGCGCGCCTGTGCGAGATCACCCACGAGGCGATGATGCGCGGCATCGCGGCGATCAAGCCCGGCGGCACCACCAACGACATCGGCGCGGCGATCCAGGCTTTTGCGGAAGGCGAGCGCTGCTCGGTGGTGCGCGACTTCTGCGGCCACGGCCTCGGCCGGACCTACCACGACGCGCCGACCATCCTGCATTACGTCGAGCCGAGCTACAGCGTCGCCCTGAAGCCGGGCCAGTTCTTCACCGTCGAGCCGATGATCAATCTCGGCCGCCCGCACGTGAAGGTGCTGGCCGACGGCTGGACGGCGGTGACCCGCGACCGCTCGCTCTCGGCCCAGTTCGAGCACACCGTGGCGGTGACCGAGACCGGCGTCGAGATCTTCACGCTCTCGCCCAAGGGGCTGGACAAGCCGATCGACACCGCCGCCACCGCCTGAGCGCCCGGCCATGGCCCGCCCGCCCCGCAGCGATCCGGTTTTCGCGGAGATGGGCGCGCCC
>NZ_JTHF01000440.1 GCF_001043895.1 Methylobacterium indicum | reverse complement strand
CGGCGGCCGGGCCGGCGGCGAGGGCGCCCAGCCCGGTGCCGGCGGACGCGGTGCCGAGCCGGGCGAGCGCGGCGAGCGGGGAGCCGAACGCGGTGAGCGGGGCGACCGCGGCGCCGAGCGCGGCGAGCGTGGAGGCGAGCGCGGTGAACGCGGCGAGCGTGAAGGAGAACGCGGTGAGCGTGGCGAGCGCGGTGCCGAGCGGGGCGAGCGCGGTGGCCGGACGGAGGCCCGGGGCGCCGTCTCGCGCCTCGACACCACCAAGCGCACCGAGTTCCGCCAGACCATCGTGCGCTCCGGCGTGCGGCCGCTGACGGGGGTCAATTTCGCCCTGAGAGCCGGCGTCGCGGTGCCGCGCTCGGTCACCCTGCACGCCCTGCCGCCGGCGATCCTCACCCTGGTCCCGGCCTATCGCGGCTTCCAGTACGTGCTGGTCGGCGACGATATCGTCATCATCGATCCCGACACCTACGAGATCGTGGACGTGATCCCGGCCTGATGCCGGCTTCTCCGGCTCAGGCGCGTTGCCTGAGCCGGAGGATGAACACCGCGAGCTCGGATTGCCGCGACACCCCGAGCTTGGCGAAGACCTGACGCAGTTGCGAGCGGGCGGTCTCGTGGCGGATGCCCAGCGCCTCCGCCGCCTGGACCAGGGAGCGCGACCCGTCCATCAGCAGGGCGAGGCGGATCTCGGCCGGCGAGAGCCCGAGGGCGGCGAGGCGGTCGCGCTCCCGGGTGCCGTCCGCGGCGCTCCCGCGCAGGACCACCAGGGCGAGCTGGTCCGGAACCAGCAGCCGCGCCATCCCGACGATGCCGCGCAGGTCCTGGCGCAGTCCGATCGCGGTGACCTGCCAGCGTATCGGCCCGACCCGCACCGGCCCCTGGCCCGTCGGGTCGATCCCGGGTTCCGGGGCGCCTCCGCAGGCGAGCGCGACCTCCCGGGCCACCGACTCGGCGAGGCGCCGATCCCGTATTTGCACCCGGTCGAGGGCCCCGACCCGCAGGACCGTTCCCTCGGAAAGAAGGTCGTGGCCGGCGCGGCTCGCCTCCACGAGGCGCAGGTCGCGGGTGACCACGAAGGCGGGATCGGCCACCCGGGTCAGCAGCGTCTCCCCGGGCGCGCGGGCGATACCGGCCGGGAAGCAGGCCCGGTTGGTCTCGATCGCCCGGCGCATCCGCGGCCCGATCCGCGCCATGACCGCGCCCAGCCGCTCCTGCTCGCGCGCCGCCCGCGCCTGCTCGTGCTGAAGGTTGAGCACCGCCAGGCGGCCGTCGGCGTCGATCAGCTTGATCCCGCTCGAGGCCGTCATGCCGCCCAGCCGCGACAGCCAGTCGGTGTAGAACTCGGTATGCTGCAGGCTGGCGACCGGCATCCGCTCCTCGGAATGCATCGACACCATCTCGGGCGTGGACAGGATCACGGAGATCCACGGGTTCACCGCGCCGTAATGCGCCTCGTAGGCCTGGACGTCGGCCGGATCCCAGCCCCAGTGCACGAGGGGCAGACCGGTCCCGGCGGCGGCATCGACGACCTGGAGCACCGGCCAGATTCCGGGCATGAGGCGGCCGATCGTGGCCATGACGCCGTCCCAGGCCGCGGGATCGCAGGCGGCGTGGTCGATCGCGAGGCCGATCTCCTCGCTCAAGGCCCGCACCCGCTCCGCCTCGCCCATCGCCGCCGATTCCGTCCCGCCGGTAAGCGGAACGGTGTCACGCGGGCGCGCCATTTGTCCAGGCCGATGGTTCCGTGCAGGCACGGACGCCTGTTCTTCGGGCAAAGCGCGGCTTGCCCGCACTGGCGCGCCCGACTAGGGTCCGGCCCGCTCGAAGACCCGGACGGCCAGGACCCTGCCCGACCGGGCGTCTTACACAGGTTCTGGAGTCGATCATCATGGGCTTTCTGGCCGACGCCCTCTCGCGCGTGAAACCCTCCGCCACCATCGTGATGACCCAGAAGGCGCGGGACCTGAAGGCCCAGGGGCGCGACGTCATCAGCCTGTCGGTCGGCGAGCCGGATTTCGACACGCCCCAGCACATCAAGCAGGCGGCGATCGAAGCGATCCATCGCGGCGAGACCAAGTATCCGCCGGTCTCGGGCATCGTCCCGCTGCGCGAGGCCATCGCCAAGAAGTTCAAGCGCGAGAACGGGCTCGACTACAAGCCGAGCCAGACCATCGTCGGCACCGGCGGCAAGCAGGTGATCTACAACGCGCTGCTCGCGACCCTGAACCCGGGCGACGAGGTGGTGATCCCGCGGCCCTACTGGGTGTCCTACCCGGAGATGGTGGGCCTGTGCGGCGGCACCCCGGTCTTCGCCGACACCACGATGGAGACGAACTTCAAGCTCCAGCCCGAGGAGCTGGAGCGCGCCATCACGCCGAAGACCAAGTGGGTGATCCTCAACTCGCCCTCGAACCCGTCGGGCGCCGCCTACAGCCACGCCGAGATGAAGGCGCTCACCGACGTGCTGGTGCGCCACCCCCACGTCTGGGTGCTCACCGACGACATGTACGAGCACCTCGTCTACGGCGACTTCACCTTCGTGACCCCGGCCCAGGTCGAGCCGGCGCTCTACGAGCGGACGCTGACCATGAACGGCGTCTCGAAATCCTACGCCATGACCGGCTGGCGCATCGGCTACGCCGCCGGCCCCGAGCAGCTGATCAAGGCGATGGACTTCGTCCAGGGCCAGCAGACCTCCGGCGCGGCCACGATCTCGCAATGGGCTGCCGTTGCCGCCCTCGACGGGCCGCAGGACCACCTGGCCGAGTTCCGGGCCGCGTTCCAGACCCGGCGCGACCTCGTCGTCTCGATGCTGAACCAGACCAACGGCCTGCGCTGCCCGACGCCGGAGGGCGCGTTCTACGTCTACCCGTCCTGCGCCGAGCTGATCGGCAAGCGCACCGAGTCCGGCAAGGTGATCGAGACCGACGAGGACTTCGTCACCGAGCTCCTGATGGCCGAGGGCGTCGCCTCGGTGCACGGCTCGGCCTTCGGCCTCGGTCCCAACCTGCGCATCTCCTACGCGACCTCGAACCAGCTCCTGGAAGAGGCCTGCCGCCGCATCCAGCGCTTCTGCGGCTCGCTGCGCTGATCGCTCCGCGAGCCGGCCGCGCTCGCGCGACCGGATGATGAGGTGTTCGAACCCGGCGGGCCCTGGGCCCGCCGGGTTTCTCGTTTCGGTCGGTCAAGTGCGCCGGGCCGGCGCGTTGTGACGCAAGCGCCTCGGCCGTATTCCGGTTGCCCCTCCGGCCCCGTCTGTCCTACACGGGCCGTCCTCGATGCCGGCGCGCCCGGCGGCTTCCGGAACCCGTCCGGGCTGTGCGGCAAAGAGGTCGGCGACGACGGGGTGGGGCGGACCAGTTCTCTGCACCCAATCCTGTGAGGCTCAGTGGGCCGAGCAGTCGCCGGAGCGTCAGGGTTCCGGGGAACAGGAACCGCGATCCTGGCGCAAGGCCCACCAGATTGCTCCGCCCTCCCGTTGTGGGACGATCCGGGTCGGGGGCGGGGAGGCCGCCCGTTAAGGCTTATGGCCCAAGAATGTCGGACGGCCGGATCGTCGGCCTCACACCGATCGTGGGTCCCGACCAGCCATGTGGCGCCTCCTTCTCGGCGGTATCAAAGTCATCATCGCGATCGCGGCGCTGACCACGGCGGCGAACTGGATCGCCCTGCGCGAGAAGGACCGGGCGCCCGGGCCGGCGCTGGCCTCCGTCATCGACCCGCCCACGACCGGCGCCATCGCGCCGCGCCGCGCCGACAAGGCCCCCGCGGTTCTCGACCAGCGCAGCCTCGGGCGGCTGATGTCGGAGGCCTCCGGCGAGCGGCGGCGCTGAGCGCCGCCGAAATCGTGGCTACCGGGATCGACGGCGCCCTGACGCGGTATCAGCGCGCCGGTGCGGCCTCGGCCCAGCCCGGGGCCGGGAAGGCCCGGTCGTAGGCGAGGTTGAACAGGAACGCGTAGGCGACGTAGAAGGCCGCGATCGCCAGATCCATGACCAGGGCCTCGCGCAGGCCGATGCCGAGATACCACGCGATCGGCGGCAGCAGGATCACCAGCAGCCCGGCCTCGAACAGCACCGCATGCGCCGCCCGCAAGGGAAGGCTCTTGCGGGTGTGCCCTATGACCCGCTGCATCGCGTGGTCGAAGCCCAGATTGTAGACGTAGTTCCACGCCGTCGCGGTCACCGCGCTGCCGATCCCGATCACGCCCATCGCGGAGGCGTGCAGGCCGAACGCGACCGTCCCGAGCGGGATGATGAGCGCGAGGCCGACGACCTCGAACAGGATGGCGTGGCGGATGCGGTCGCGCGTGCTGCGCATGGTCTCGACCCCGAAGCGGTGATGGATGGGCCGCTTTCTATCTGCGATGCTCCCGGTCGCAAGTTGGGACCTATCGGGAAAACAGATGGATGGCCGTATCGCTCGACCAGCTCCAGGCCTTCGTGGCGGCGGCCGAGGCCGGTTCGTTCTCGGGCGCCGCCCGGACGCTGAGGAAGGCGCAATCCGCCGTCAGCATGCAGGTGGCGAATCTCGAGGCGGATCTCGGGCTGGACCTGTTCGACCGCACGGGCCGCAACCCGGTGCTCACCCCGGCCGGCGAGCGGCTGCTCCTCGAGGCGCGGGTCGTGCTCGACCGGCGCGAGCACCTGATCGGCGTGGCGAGCAGCCTGCAGCAGGGCATCGAGAACCGGCTCGTCGTCGCCATCGACGAACTCTATCCCGAACACGCGCTCGGCGCTCTCTTCGCCGACTTCGCCCAGGCCTTTCCCTCCGTCGAACTGGAACTGCTGTTCCCGCTGATGGAGGATGTCAGCCGCATGGTGCAGTCGGGCGCCGCCGATCTCGGGGTGATGTGGCGCCAGGAGGTTTTGCCGACGGAACTCGGCTTTCAGACCATCGGCTGGGTGCCGCTCAAGCTCGTCTGCGGCCGCGACCACCCCCTCGCCAAGGCGCGGGTGGAGTGGGAGGAGCTGAAGCGCCACCGCCAGATCCTGGTCGCCGCCCGCAGCGATGGGCCGGAGAAGCGCCGCCTGCGCGTCGCCGCCGAGGTCTGGTGGGTCGAGAGCCACTGGGTGATTTTGGAGATGGTGAAGCACGGGATCGGCTGGGCCTTCGTCACCGACCACGTCATCGCCGCCTCGCTCACCGCGCCGTACCTCGTCACGCCGGACCTGCAATTCGACCAGGGCGACTGGCCGGTCGCCCTGGTCGAATTGCAG
>NZ_JTHF01000044.1 GCF_001043895.1 Methylobacterium indicum | reverse complement strand
TGTACGGCTCTGCCAGAGGCGGTGCCGCGGGCGGGACCGCGATCGGCGTCGATGCGACGGGCGGCGACGGCAACACGATATCCGGCAATCGCTTCTATGCCATGGACTGGAATTTCGATTTTGGCAATATTGGAACAACGAATACCGTATTAGACAATAATGCTGTCGCCACGACCCAAGGATGGCAGAAGCGCATTGGCCTAAACACGATCAGCCGAAACAATCAGCCGGTTCAGGCTGGAAATGATCAATGGTATATCCCGCTGGCCGGCGGCGGAAACTTCAACGTTGGCGCCTGGTTCCAGCGGTTTTTCCTTTCGGCGGATAGCTCTGCTGCGACCTATACGGACTTCATCAACGCCGAGGCCGGCTGTCAGATCACGATCATCGGGCTGAACGCCAACAGCACGATCGCCAACAGTGCCCGCATCCGCTTGAAAGGCGGAGCGAACTTCACGACCTCGCAAGGGTCGTCCCTGACGCTCGCCTATACCGGCGAATACTGGCAGGAAATCTCTCGGACACAGTAGCGCCCCGCGCCGTCGTTCGGTGTCCTGCGGGATCGCCTGGGCACCGCCACCTCCCGACAACCTGGAGATCCCGATGACCGCGACGACGTTCGAGCGGGCGATGCCGCTCGTCCTGGCCCACGAGGGCGGATGAGGCTTGGCACCGCGTCGAGGCGTTCACGGCCCTCGCCCCTGAAAAGCCAGCGTTCGGCTCGCCCTGCAACGGGTGCGGCTTCTGTTGCGCGGCCGAGCCCTGCGGCGTGGCTCGCCAGTTCGTCCCGGGCGCGACCGATGGCGCCCCATGCCCTGCGATGGAATTCGAGCACGGCCGGTTCTGGTGTGGCATGGTTCGCCGGCCGGGGCACTATCTCGGGCTGCCTGCCTGGGGTGACGAGGAGATGGGCGCCATGATCGGGGAAGCGCTCGGGGCCGGGAAAGGATGCTGCGCCGATGTCGGGTAGACGGCGGGCTCACTCGCTACAGCCTGACGCAAGCGCAGTTTTTACGCCTGCGTTGCCGGTCTCCGCCAATTTGGCGAACACCTCTGAGCCTGCGGAGCGGAGTGGCCAAGTTGTCCACTCGGGCGAGCGCACGGGTCTGTCTGCCGAGTATGCAGACGACAGGTTGTCGTCTGCACTACCAGAGCGCGCCACGGCGGCGCACGTCCCCGCCGGCCTCCCCGCCGAAGCCGCCTCCCTTGTCGAGGCGTATCAGCGTGCGTCCAAGGCCGATGCGACCGTGCGGGCCTATCGGGGCGACGCCGCGGCGTTCACGGCCTGGTGCTCTCGCTATGGCTTCCGGTCACTGCCGGCGAGCCCTGAGGCCGTGGCCGCCTTCCTCGTCGCCGAGGCGGAAGCTGGCCGGGCGGCCTCCACGATCGGCCGGCGGTGCGCCGCGATCCGGTACGCTCACAAGCTCGCCCGGCTGCCCGATCCGACAGATGACGAAGCGGTGCGGGCCACGGTGCGGGGTATCCGGCGCAAGGTCGGGACTGCCCCGGATCAGAAGGCGGCGGCTACGGCCGACGTGCTGGCCGCTATGCTGATGCGGATCCCGGACACGCTCACCGGCAAGCGCGATCGTGCCTTGCTCGCCCTCGGGTTCGCGGGCGCGTTCCGCCGATCGGAGCTTGTCGCCCTCGACGTGGCGGACCTGCGCGAGGATCCCGAAGGGCTCCGGGTGCTGGTGCGCCGGTCCAAGGTGGACCAGGAAGCGCGCGGGTACGAGAAGCCCATTCCGTTCGGCAGGTTCATTCGGCCGGTTGCCCTCCTGCGCGACTGGCTCGATGCGGCGGGGATCACGGAAGGGCCGGTGTTCCGGCCGGTGTCCAGATCGGGGCGGGTGCGAGGCGCCCCACGGCGCGAGGGGGACAAATGTCGCCAAGTTGGCGACATTTCCGCCGACGCCGGAGTGGCAGACATTGCCACTCCTCCCCGCCTCACCAGCCAAGCCGTCGCTGACATCGTGAAGCGGTACGCGACCGCGGCCGGGCTTGATGCCTCAACGTTCGGGGCTCACAGCTTGCGCGCCGGCTACATTACGACCGCGGCGGAGCGCGGGGCGGACCTCGCCCGCATCATGGATCAGTCTGGTCACCGGGATACCCGAACGGTTGTCGGCTACATCCGGCGGGCAAACGCCTTCAAAGGGCACTCGGGGAGCGGGTTCCTGTAGGGCGGCGGCCGGCCTCCCCGCCAAAGTTTGACGAACCGTTGCCGTTCGTGCCGAATGGCTGATTAAGGCGGCTCGCATCCCGCGAGTCGCCGCCAGGATCACCGCCGCGATAGCAGCAACCACATAAAGCAAGACCCCCGGAGGCCTGCCAGGGCCGCCAGGGGTCTAGAGCCCCGAGGGGGCCGATCCAGTCCGAACAAGACGGATCATCCCCCAAAATCGCCGAGCGTGTCAATCCGAAGCGTCGCTTTCGGAGACGGGGACGGCTTGCCTGTGAACGGACCGCCCTACCGGCGGCGCCGAATGCTGAACCGCGGCCCGAGAGGGCCGAACGATGACGTGCGCCTACCGCTTGCCGCGCTCTGTCGCGGACAGGCTTGAGACGGCCCTGCGCGGCCGGAAGAACGCGGCTGCCTGCCTCGCCCTGGCGCACTTCCTGGCGAGGTTCTGGAGCAGCCCCAGGCGGCTGCTGTGCGCGATCCCGGTTGATAGACGGGCGATTGCCGATCGGGACGACCTTGGCCTGTCTGAGGCCCGGGTGCGCGGCGCCCTAGCGGCCCTGGTGGAGGTGGGTTTCCTGGCCCGGTACGAGCCCGAGGCAGGTAAGAAGTACCGGCGCGGTGAGGGCGGCCTACAGCGAAGGGCGATCCTGCATCGGTTCGCCGAGGAGTACGCCGTAGCCTTCACGGCAGCAAATGCCCGCGCTCAGGCGGCCCGTGGAGCCCCGACACCCGCCCGGCGCCCAATCCCGCGTCCCGAGCCGCAACGGGCGCCAACGGCCAACGTCGCGGCCCCCAGGCACATGCCATCAGCCGAAGTCGCCCAAAAGCACCCTTCCCCGGATAGGGGGGTGATTATGGGCGAGGTGGAACGGAGGGAGGCCGAGCCAGCCTGTGTGGGATTGGAGGCGGCCCTTGCTCGGCTGCGGCGAGGCATGGGCCTGTGATCGTCAGGACGCGGGATCGTCGCAAGCTCTGCCGGAGGGCAGGGTTTCAGATCTGGCGGTGCCGCACCTCAAGTCCGCCTGAGCTTATGATGATATATCGCGGCAGAAGATAGCATAAGGGCGATCTGTATTGACATATCCATGCTTCGTGCAAAGACATATTCTTTCATTATGGTATCTATAAAGAAGCCAAGACCAAGACTGAACGCGAGAATAACGTAGAGCCAGAGCAGAGCGCGAAGGATGGCGGGGATCATGGGGCCTCTGGCAACGGCACGGCTTGCTAAGGGAGTTTTCGCGGTATCACACCGCGGAAGTCGAGGGGAGCGCTGTCGGCGGATGAGCGTTCGATGTATGGTTGAGTCGATATCCTACACTTAGGAGCCGATGTGAGCCGTGGGCTAGGGATCAGGCAGCGGGCGTTTATGTCGGCCCTCGAACGCCTCGACGGGGACGGGGCGCCGCGCTGGCACACCCCGGCGGCGGTGCTGGCCGCGATGGGGCCGCTGCCGCTTGGTCCTGCCGAGAGGGCGGAACGGCACTTCGACCGGGCCGACCGCGCGCAGATCGCCCACCTTCGGGAGCTTGTCGCCGCAGGGCATCCGTTTGCAGCCGGCGGCATCGCCGTGCGGGAGGCGCAGATTGCGGAGCGGGAGCGACGGTGGCGGTGGGCGGCTCCTCGGGCGCCGAACACGGCTCGGGTATCCCGCAGAGCCGGGGAGGCGGCCAATCCGTCCAGGGTTCTGACCCTCCTGGCTAATCGCGGGCTCGTGGAGCGGGAGGCGCATCGCGGGCCGGGATCGCGGGTGCGGCGGCTAAGGTAGGGAGAAGTAGCAAACGGGTCGGGGCGCGATACGGCGCCTGAAATAGGGGCGGATAGACGATGGCGCCCAGAAACAATCCGGGTTGGCGGGTATCGGCGAGGGGACGGGAATGACAGCATTTTAGTCAGTTAGCCACGGTATTTCGGAATACGGCGGGGGTTTCAAAATGGGTGGTCTTGGCAGCGGGCGATCGGGTGGCAGGCCAACGGTTGAGAGTTCGCTGGCCCTGCCAATGCGGATGCTTCTCAAGGGCCGTGGCGAGCGTCGGGAATGGAGTGGCGAGCTAACCTACACCCGCAATGGCCGGCCCTCGGGGAGCCTCAGGTTCGCCGTTCGGCTCGATCCCGAGAACTATTCCGGGGTCGTCGCGGTACGGCATCAGCGACAGAACCCGTGGGGCGAGGTCGAGGCGCCCGAGCCTTACGCGATCAAGCTGACGGCCACGGATCAGCCCTTCGGCGGCCTGCGATGGTGGCTGATATGCCCCGTGTCGGGGCTGCACTGCGCGAGCCTGTTCCTGCCCTACGGCGCCCGCAAGCTCGGATCTCGGCAGGCTTACCGGCTAGGGTACGTGAGCCAGCGGCAGAGCCCGCACGACACATCCATCGAACGGGTGCGCAAGCTGCGGAAGAAGATCGGCGGCGGCGACAACATCACGACACCGCTCCCGCATAAACCGAAGTGGATGCGCTGGCGCACCTATGACCGGCATGTGGCCGCGATCAGGGCGGCAGAGGGGCCGTTGCTGGTGCATTCGATCGCGGCTTATGAAAGCCTTCGGGCGAGCCTCCGCAAGAGCGCCTGAGGCTGCTGACGGCAAAGGAAATCAAAGGGTCCTCGCGCGCGTTGCTGCGAATGCCTGACGGCCACATATGGCAACAGCGGGCCAGGTGGCCGGCCGCTAACAAATGCTACGGTCACCGCGACCGCGCGAGTGGTAATGAGAGGGTGCGAGCCTGCTGCTGGCGGCAGCCGATGAACGGCTTTCACGCGCGCAGGAAGGCGGCTCACATCATCCACGCTAGGCAGCCGTCGCTCTCGCACTTGCCCCAGACGTGGCCGTTGCCGGGATCTCGCGCCCATCGCAGCCGGCCGGAGCACTCCGGGCACGGGATCTCGCCTTCGTCGCCCGGCTCGGAGCGAATTGCCCTCAGGGCCTCAAGGACAGGGGTTCGGGGCTCGGGCAGAGCTTCGCACTGGAAGGCGACCGAAAACGCTTCCAGGGCCTCCGCTGCGGCTTGCTGGCGTATCCCGCCCGCATCGTGGCGAGCGCGGATCGCGGCGGCGGCCTCCTCGGCGGCGCAAAGGACTGCTTGGACCCCGGCACGGTAGGCATCGAGAAGCCCGGTCATGCCGTCCACCCGGGGATGGCTGACCATGCGGCGTCGATCACAGCGGCGTGGTTGGGCGACACGGCAACGGCTGCGGCGCGGGCCTCGCGAAGGGCCTCGACGCCACCGACCGCGGCCAGATCCTCGCCGCGGCGGCGGAGCGCCGAGACGAAGGCGCCTACGGCTGGGGAGCCGGCGGGTGCGCCGGCTAGGGCGTCGAGGATGGCGAGAAGTCCGGCGGTGATGGTGGCCGCGTCCTGCGACTTGCGGGCGGAGGGCATCGGATTAGCTCCACCACCTGGCGGTGCCATCGCCGATCCCGTTCCAAGCGCTGTCCATGATGGATATGCGCCGGCCGGAGTGCCGGGGGTCCATATCGGCAACCCGGTCGATTGCGCCGCTCATCGCGTCGAGCCCGCCGAGACGGTGCAGCTCGCGGCCGAGCCGCTTCACGCCCTGGCGCAGGGAATAGCGGATCGGGTCGCGCACCAGATCGTCAAAGGCCGCCTGCTCAAGGGCGGCGTCGTCCAGCGAGACGAACCGGAACGGCGTCGCCTTGATCGGTCCGCGGGCCTCGCGATCCCGAGCGGCATCGTGCGCGATGATCGCGCACAGAAGCCTGTCGAGGGCGGCTTCCGCCGATCGCACATCGGGGCTGGTTCGAGCTTTGGTCGTAGCGGTCATGTGGCCCTCAGGCGGGGAGGCGGTGGAGGTGAGCGAAGCTGGCGAGCACCTGTCGGCGGTCGAGCGGCGCCAGGGCGTCGAGGGCGCATAAGGCGACCGGGAGTTGATGCGGGTCGCGCTCGGACAGGCGCAGAGCAACGGCGAGGGCGTCGCCGCGCGGCCCAAGGCAGAGGTGCGCGATTGCCCGCATGGATCGCAGGCGGGCCAGCCGCTCAGCGTCGGTGATGTCGAGCCGCCACGGGCCGAACTGGTCGCAGGGGGCGATCATCGCGCGGCCTCCCAAATCGGAATTCCGATCGGCGCATGGGGGCGGCGGCGGGCGGTGACGCGCTCGAACCGGATGGCGTCGGCCGTGATGGCACGGACAGGGCCACCGACAACAAGGACCAGAGCACCGCAGGCGTCCACGCGAATTACCCCGTGAGTTGGATGCACTCCGAAAAGCTCGTGCGTCCGCCAGCCCAGGGCCTCGGCCTGCGGCCCGAAGGTGTCGAGGAAGCCCCAGGCGTTCGCCAGCACTGTGGCCCATTCGTCGGGGCGGTAATCGCGACAGGGGACAATCCCGGGGGCAAGCTGACTGAGCCCGGCGACCCACTCGCGCAGCAAGGGGCCGGCAGGAGCGGCGCCGATCGGGTCGGGCCACCGGCGCGCTATGGCGTTCTCCTCAGGTCGCGCCAGGGCCTCGGCATCCGCCCGGCTGTGGCCGCCGTCATGCTCGATGATAGCCGCTCGCTCCTCCCAATCGGCCCCTTCGCCGATTAGCTGGCCGCCCGTCTCCCGATTAGCAGGCTCATTTTTAGCGATTATTGAGCCATCACAATGACTTAGCTTCTCGTTTAGCGGATTAGCAGGATTAGCAGGGGTGATTTCGCCGCCGCGAGAGGCCCCAAAATCGGAGCTTTTCGGCCCGCCACGCTTAGCGCTATCTATTTGAAAAGAAAGAGAAATTTCCTTTCTTTCTTTCTTAAGGGAACCCCGGCTAACTGCGGTTGAACCCTCGTCGGACCCTGCTAATCCTGCTAATCTGCTAATTTGGGGGTTAAGTCCTTGATCCATAAGGGTTTCACGATTAGCAGGCTTCCAAGGGGCTCTGCTAATCGGGCTGCTAATCGGGCTGCTAATCGACGGCGCCCCCTGGCCCGCCCCCTTTTCGCGGGCTTCCCGGAGCACCGCCCACGGATCAAACCCAGAGGTCATCAGGCATCCTCCCCAACGATCCGATAGGCTTCCTTGCGCGGCTTTCCGCCAATCACAGCCTTGTCCACGGGCTCAAGGGCGCCGAAATCGCAGAGTTTCAGCACTCGTTCCCGGATCTTCTCGGCGCCGCTCCTCAGATGAGCGGGGGCAAACTGCTGGATCATGCTCGGGATAAACAGATTGCCGGCGCCGTACTTCGATTTCAGCCATTCCAGCGTTTCGGAAAGAGCTTGCGTTTCGGGATCAAGGACTGAGTGTCCGGTGATCCGCAGCGCTTCCTTGAGGTAGAACATCGCCACTTCTGCCGCGGCTGCCATCGCCTCCCCGGTGATCTCGCCAGCCGTGGCCCGCGTGTGGTGGCCGATCGCGTCGGGGTCCTCGAACAGCGTCAGGATGGCGGCGATCCGGGCCGCGTTCTCGGCCATCTTCAGGGCGCCGGAGCGAACCGGGAGCCACTGGCCTCCGGGGGCGCAACCCTCCTCGAGGGTCTGGGCGAGCGCCCGCCATACCGCCTTGGCCTCCTCGCTGAGATGGATCGTCGGCGGGGCAAGCTCGTTCAGGGTGCCGTCGCGCAGGTTGGGCGGAACGGACATCACCCGCCGGCACTGGCGATAAAAGGCAGCCAGCCGCCCGTCGCCGTTGACGTTCGTTTCCCGGATCTCACGGGTTCCGATCGTGCTTTCCGGCATCGTGACGAGGAAGCGCCCGACGAAGCCTTGATCCTTCGCCAGCTCGTCCCCGAGGAGGGCAGAGGCGATCTTGGGCTGAGCCGCGAGGCTGATGGACAGGCGCCGGCCTTCAAGGAAGATGCGTTCCTTGGCTCGCACCCGCTGCGCCGACCCGCTATCCCACAACTCGGACAGGCCGGTGATCGTCCGCGTCTTGGCGTCCTCGCTCATGCCGTGGCCGCCGAGGAACTGGCCGCCCTCGCTGGTGAAGATGCCGATACCGGGCTGTCCGACGTTGAGGAGGCCGAACAGACCCTCAAGGTTCGCCTCTTTGGAGCGGATCACGGGCGCAAGCGGTTCCTGCGGCTCTTTGAGCAACAATAGCTTGGCCTTCCGCTCCTCAAACGAGAGGTTCTTTTCGGTCTCTATCTTCTTCCGCTGCGCATCGAACGCCGCTCGCGCGGCTTTGTAATCGACCATCTCGGCCGTATTCTGCGCGCGCAACGCCGCTTCTTTTTCGGCGACGGCCTTCAACGCCATGTCATCGCAGGCTGACTTGCGCTCGCCCGACACCGCAATGGCGAGCATGAACAGCGATAGCGGCTTGGCGACGGGTAGGCCCGGCATCTGGACGTTCGCGCACCCTTGCGTGACCAGGGCCGCGGCGCTCAGAACCGAGTGCGCGCAGAGGGACAAGGGCGCCTGTACGTGCTCCCGGATGGCCTCGATCGCGCCGCGCATCACCGGGGGCAGGCTGGCAACCGGGAAGTCAGGCGCGGGCGCCAGAGCCTTCGTGATTTCGAGCCGGTCGCGGCCGGTCGGAACCATCAACCCCTTGTGCAGGGCCATCGTACGGTCGGCGGAGGCCGCCGGCTTTTGTGCTGGCTCGCCCTCGAACCAACGGCCAGCAAGATCCGCGCTCCGGGCGGGGTGCTCCCCGCGCCGGCCTCGAAACCCGATGGCCTCGGGCTCAACCCCGAGGCGGTCGCAGAGCCAGAGGGCGGCGTCTTGGGAAGTGGCGGCGCCGCCGTGCTCCATCACGAGGTCAATCGGAGTGCGCTTGCCGCTCTGGGGGTCGCCCATGTCGTGGGTTCCCCAATCCACGATCCCCTGAGGGGTGATGGAAAGGTCTTCCTCCAGGTCGCGGACCAGATTGCGCGAGGTGACACGGTAGCCGCCCCGAGCCGCGGGTTTGGCGTCCGACAGGAGCGCCGGCACCCACGCCGCAAGGTCCGCCATGGCGCGATCATTGACGTTGCGCCAGAAGGGATCCTTGTCGCCCGTAGAGGGCGCCGGCCGGGCGAGCGGGCTAGGTGCTGGCGCTACCCGCTGGCCGCGTTCTGCGGCCTTCGCCTGGCGCTTCTGCTCCGCATCGCGGGCGCGCTCTACTGCGGCCCGTGTTGCGGCCTGGAATTGCTCCGCGCGCTCACGCAAGTAGGCGATGAGCCTGGGCGCCTCGTTGATCTCGGCAGGCGTGCCCTCGACGTGCCGGCCGGTGACTGTCAGGTATCGGCCTTCTGCGTAAAGCTCGACGTGCGCCGCATCGACCTTGCAGACATCTACAACGCCCTTGACGAAGAACCGGAGGCCGGTCCCGGAGGGCGAAGCCTCGCAATAGGTGCCAGCAAGCTCGACCGCGATCCGCGCCCATTCTTGCAGCTCGCCCGTCGCGGCGTCCCGGCAGTCGTCCAAGTCAATGCCGCTGATGGCCGTGCCCCGCGTCAGGGCAAAGCCGACACCGGCCAACCCCCCACTGATGGCCCGACGCTCAGCAATCTCATACGGGGACCAAGTTTCCGCATTGGTTGAAGATCCCATGCGGCCGGTCTTGGCGTCGATTGGAGGCTTATCCCACTTCTCTTTGTCTGCCTTCCAAAAATAGTCCCAAGCCACCCACTGCGGATGACGCTTGAGTTCCTGAAGCGCGGGAAGGTCGGGCAAGCCTGAGAACGGCGTTGCACTCGGCTTCGGCGGTCGCGCGGGGTTGGCTCCTACTGACATACACGGTCTGCCTAGTCGCGTTACACCTAGGCGCCGCGGAAACACTGCGGCGCGCTCCGATTGATCAATCGCCTATCGGCGACGGGACGCGCCTGAACCTTCCGCTAGAGTGCGGAGCTTGGCGTTGTCGTGTTTGAGGAAGTCGAGATAGGCCGCCGCGGCGGCTTGTTCGGGGAGGTCCACTTCGCTGCCCTCCGGCCAGAAGCCGATGACGCGATGAAGCCGCCCATCCGGGACGCGCTTGACCCCGACGAAGGCGCGGATGCCGGCCGGAACCGGATCCGTGATGCCCGCGACGTGGCGGGCAAGCGCCAGTTCGGAGGACCCCGCGAGGCGAACCCGGTGTTGCCGATCGCCCCGGCGCCGGAAAAACCGAACGTCGCCCTGGTGGCAGGCATCGAGGACGCTGCGAAGGTGAGCGATCGCGGGAGGGATCGCGCTCATGCGGCCTCCCCGATCTTGGGCTTGGCCGAAGGCCGCACCGCCTCCACGAGGTCGGCCGCCCCTAGGATGGCGGCCGATGCGCTCCTGAGGGCGTAGGCGAGGCCGCGGGCGTCGCCGATTGCCGCGAAGTCGCTCGCGACTGCGGCATAGGTCGAGGCGCACGCCGTCATCTCGGCGATGGCATCGAACGTGGCGCGTAGAGTGTCGGGATGAGGAGCGGGTCGGCTCATGCGCGCCCCCGCTGCCATGTGTCCGACACGTTGAGCGCCAGTTCGGCGATAAGTGCCGCTACGGCGTCGCTCGTGCGGGTCCGCTGCTGAACGCGACGGATGCGAATGTCTTGGATCGGGGGGATGCGGTCTTGCCCTGACCGGGGGGTTCGATTATCTCTCACGGGCTGATTTTTCAAACTTTGGCCCCGTAGCGAGCGACCCTCGTTGCGGGGTCTTCTTGCGTTTGGGGCCGGCTACAGAGTGCCGGCAGGACTTCCCGCCGACGGCGGAAGTTCAGACGGCGATGGACGATCGGGCTTCAGTCTCGATGCCGAGCATCCGCAGCGTATCGGCCGGCATCACCATTGGGGTCTTGCCCAGCCAAACGGCTTTAAGCTCCCCCTTGTGGATCGCGCGATAGAACGCGCTCCGCGGCCGACCTGTAACCTTTGCCAGATCGGGAACGCTGGTCTGCCGTCCTTCCCGGGCCTGCATCTCAATCTGACGCGGCGACATGGCGGGGGTCTCCGTGATGGTTCGTTCTGGTGTGCACGAACATAGCGCGACTCGCATGGAACAGCAACCAACGTGCAGCTTCTTGTCATCACATTGACCGGCGGAGCCCGTTGACGGCGGCACGTGCCAACCCCATACCCATGGAACAGGCGCGACGATTGAGACGAGAGACCCCGATGCCCCGCATGGCAGTTGCAAAAGAAAACGACCGCGTTTCAGTATCGACGCGGACCAGTGCTCAGTTGAGAGAAAGAATTGAGGAGGCCGCTAGAAAGTCAGGTAGATCTCTATCCCAAGAAATGGAAAAGAGACTTTCAGAAAGCTTCATTGCGGATGATATTGTTGCTCATGCTTTTGAGCGCGCAAAAGACGGATATCAGTCTGTAATCGATATGATGGGCGGGCCTGCAACTTTCAGCCTTGCCCAGGATATTGCATTTTTGGTTGAGGGCACCGAAGAGGCTGGCGGGCAGGAATGGCATAGCTCGCCAGATATGCGCGCGAAGGTGTTCCGAGTGATCGAGGCCGCGCTACCCACATTGCTGCGCGCAAATCGCCCAACGAAGCCTGTGGATATTGCTGAAGGCATCATCTTTAGAGCCGCCGAGCTATCTCGGTTCCTACCTGAAAAGCCGCGTGCCAAGCCGGCTGAAGCGCTGAAGGATGCCAGGTTCGTGACCGACGAGGAACTTAAGCGCTTCTTCTACCTGAACGAGGATAACGCCTAGGCGCGGTAGATTGCGCCCGTCCTGCCTAGCGGGTGTGACATATTGTGCATAAGTACGATTTTCTGAAATAGAACGCGACAGGTGCAACGGGTGAAACGACAGTAACGGCCCCGGTTGTATGACATTTCGTCGGTTCGTGATTAACTCCTGTGGTGAGATCACCTCGGGAGTTTTGTCGTGCGCGCTCCGCATACTGAAATTCTAAGCGTCCGCGTGCCCGAGCCGTTGCTTTCGGCTCTGCACGCCGAAGCTCGTCGGGAGGGTGTGAAGCTCTCGGCCGCGACCCGCCTTGCCATCACGGCTGGCATCAGCGCGATCCGAGCCCGCGCCTCGAACGATCCTGACGGCCCGCCCCCTGCTGGCCCCGCCGCCGCGATGCGGAGCGCCGCCTAATGTCTGAGCCGACGCTGCGCGAAATCCTTGAGCCTCAGGCCGCGACCGCGCACGAGGTCGTTGCGGCCCGGATAGCATCGAACCCGGATGACGGGTCGTACAGCGGTGCCCTCAGGTTCACCCTCGGTGACCCGTTTCCGCGCGTGGCCGAATGGATCCGGCAGGGCACCGGCCAGTGGCTCGGCCCCCAGGCGACATGGGTCCGGTTCTACCGCCTCGATCGAGAGGCGGGGATGCTCGTGGTCCTGCACACTCCGACGCAGGCCGGCGAGGTCGAGCTTACCGTCGTCAGCGATCCTGGCATGGTCTCCCGCTCGATCTTGCGGGCCGTCAGCCGGTGGGCCTTCGGGGACGTGTGCGCGACGCGGCTCGTGGTTCACATCCCCTCGGGGACCGCGTGGCTCGCCGATTACGCCCGGCGGGCAGGCTTCAGCCATGAGGGCATGGCCCGCGATTACTTCGCCTCAGGCGCCGATGCCTCGGTTTGGGCGATGACGCGGCAGTCTTGCCGCTGGCTGCCGCGCCCTCTGCTGGCAATCACTACAGAAGACCCATCCCCGCCCTCTAGCAACGCGAGGCACTGAGTTATGTCGCTCCTCGACGCGATCACCGGCGGGGCGTACGAACGCGCTGCGAAAGCCAATCAGTTCGCCATTAACTCCGGCACTCGTCTCGGCGCCGACGCGCTGACGAACGGCACGGCCATGGCTCAGGGCTATCTCGGGGTAAATACCACGGGGGCCGGGCAAAACTCCCTCACTGCCCTGCGGGACAGTTACGGGACAGCCCGAACCGACCTGATGAACGGGTCTAATCAGGCGCAAGCTTATCTCGGAAAGCTCGGCGACAGCTACGGACATATGGTTCAGGGCGGACAGAATGCCTATGACGCCTATCTGAACGCGACCGGGGCCAACGGCCAAGCCGGATCGCAGGCTGCCCAGGCGGCTTTCCAGGCCAGCCCTGGCTATCAGTATGCGATGGACCAAGCATTGGGCGCTGTGCAGCGTAGTGCTGCGGCCCGTGGCGGTCTTGCCGGTGGTAACGCTACGACCGACATTCTGCGCACCGCGACCGGCCTCGCCGATCAGAACTATCAGCAGTATATCAATAACTTGGGCAACGCTGCGCAGAGCTACGGCACGGGTCTCGCGGGGCAGGGCCAGGGCTATTTAGGGCAGGCCAACGCTGCGCAGGGGCTTGGGACGCAACTCGCGTCGCTCGGGCAGACCTTCGGACAGAACCAAGCCGGGGTTTACGGTACTGCTGCGCAGCAACAGGCGCAGTTCGGCCAGGGCGTCGCCGGCCTTCAGATGAGCGCCGCCGATGCCTTGGTGAAAAACAACAACACGCTCGCGCAGGGACAGACCCAATCAAGCAACAACTTCTTGGGCGCCCTCCTTGGTGGCGCGTCCAGCGTCTTCGGCGCGGCTGGCAAGGCCGGCGGTTTTGGCAATCTGTTCTCGTGAGGTCGTGAATGTCGTTCGCCGAATACTACCGCGGGTTCGCCGGCCTCGGGGATGCCTATGCCACGGGCCTTGAGGAAAACCGCCTCCGCACCGCCGCGAGCCGTGTCGGCCAGCAGCTCGGGGCTGGCGACTACCAAGGCGCGGCCTCGACGGCGTTCGATGCCGGCGACACGCAAACCGGCCTCGGGTTGCTCAAGCTCGGCGAGACGCACCGGCAAAACCTCCTGTCGCAGCAGGCAAGCCAAGCGTTCGCGAACGGCATCGGGGCTCTCTACGGCGGTGGAGGAGGCGGCGGGCAGCTTGGCCCGCTCGGGTCCCTCGGCAGCCCCCAGGGCGGCCCGGCGGGAAAGCTCCCCACATTCGCCGGGGGCGGTGCCGGGGCCATGGCGATGCCCTCCGGGACAGGTGGGGAGGCCGAACGACGCTTCGTCGGCGCACTGCAGGCCGGCGGCCTCACGAACCCCTACGGCCTCGCCGCTGTGGCGGCCTATGCCAACCGTGAGAGTGGCTACAAGGGATCGAACATCACCGGCTCCTGGAGCGACCCGAGCGAGAGCGGCGCGCCGGGCCAGTCGGGCGGCATCCTGTCATGGCGCGGCGATCGGCTCGCCAACATGCGCCGGTTCACGGCGGGGGCGCCCGATCCCGTCACGGCGCAGGCGCAATTCACCCTGGCCGAAAACCCGCGCCTGACGCAGGCCCTTCAGAATGCCAGGAGCCCCGAGGAAGCCAACGCGTTGATGGCCGATGCCTGGCGCTTCGCGGGCTACAACCGGCCCGGGGGCGAGAACGCGGCGCGGCTCAATGCAACCCGCTCCTATCTCGCACGGCTGAACGGTGGCGGGTTCGGTGGCGCGCAGTCCTCGACGCAGGTTGCGACAGCCGACGACGGCATGGGTGCTGGGATGCCCTTGCGCGCCGCGCCAGCCTCTCGGCCCGTCATGATGGCTTCAGCGGACCCGCAGGCCGATATGCCCGCCCCAGATGGCTCGCCCGCCGGATACTTCGTCCCGCCTGCCGCTTCGTTGGGAGCGCCGGGCTCGCGGTCGTTGGGAGGCGGCGCCCTGACCCTGCCCCCGTCCGTATCGGGTGAGAAGGGCCCCGGCGGGCGGATGGCATCCCCCGCGCGGCAGGCCAGCGCGCAGGCCCCCGACCGGATCGGCAATGTCCCCGTCGCTGCCATCACGGCGGCCCCGGCGAGCGGGCAGGCGATCGGCTTCCTGATCCAGGCAGCGGCCTCGCCGAACCTGCCTGATGGGCAGCGCCAGATTGCCCAGATCCTCCTCAAGAACAAGCTTGATGAGACCAGCCTGCCGCCTGAGGTGAAGGAATACAATCTTGCGAGGGCACAGGGCTTCACCGGCACGTTGCTCGACTACAAGCGCGAACTTAAGCGCCCCGGTGGCCCGACGCTGCTTAGCCCCGGGCAGACCGTCTATGACGAGGCCACGAACAGCGCCAAGTTCACGGCGCCGGAGCGCAACCGCTCGAACATCGCCGATGACGTGGCCGCGCGATCGGAGGCGGCTCAGTCTCTCGGCCTCACGCCCGGGTCACCCGAATACAAAAGCTATGTGCTGAGCGGGAAGATGCCCCGTGAGGATCAGCAGCCCTATACCGCGTCGGACAAGAAGGCGATCCTAGAAGCCGACGAGGCGGTTGCGGGAGCCCAGACGGTTATCGGCAATCTTCAGCAGGCGAAGGATCTCTCCGCTAAAGCGTACCAGGGGCCAACTTCGAAAGCCCGTGCCCTCGGAACGTCGTTCTTCGGTAGCGAGGCAGGGCAGGCGACGCTTGAGCTTGATAACCTCGTTACCTCGAACGCACTGGCACAACTTAAGAGCATCTTCGGCGCGGCTCCGACTGAGGGCGAACGCAAGATCCTCTTGGACATTCAGGGCTCATCCGATCTGCCACACGCCCTCAGGGTGAAGATCTATGATCGGGCCATCGCAGCGGCTGAACGGCGGCTTACGCTCAAGCAGCAACAGGCTACCGAGATGCGGGACCGGACGTACTTCCAGCCCGGCAACGGGCCGGCGGCATCGCGCTCGGGCAGCACCCCCGCGGCTCCGCAGCGCAACGCCACGCCGCAGGGCGCTCCCGCCCTTCAGGATCTCGAAGCCGAAGCCCGTCGCAGGGGGTTGATCCGATGAGCGCTGGCCTGTCGTCCGTCACCGACGCGGACCTGATGCGGATGCTGGGCGCGGCCCGCGGGGCGGCCAAGCGTGACGCATCGAGCGTCACCGTGCCGTCGCCGTTCGCGGATCCATCGGCCGCGGCGCCGGAAGGTCTGTCGATCCGCGTGCAGCCGAACAACTCGGCCGCGCCTGCCCCGACGAGCCCCGACACCGCCTCGCCGGCCGGGGACCTCTCCGGCCTCTCGAACGAGGACCTGATGCGGCAGCTAATGGGCGCCCGCGCCGCGGCGGCCAAGGGGCCGGATGCCTCGTTCGGTGATCGGTTCGGCGCAGGCCCGATGGCTCGCCAGGGTGCCGCGCCCCGGGCCCTCGGCGGCGGCGACGCTCCCTCGATCGGCAACGATCAGGCGGCGGCGGATGCCCTCTACGGCGGATTGCAGCGGCAGGCCGATGAACGATTGATCGGTCCTGCCTCGGCCGGCAACGCCGCGGTGGCGGGTCTGCGCGAGTTTGGCAACTCGGTCGGTCTGAACGTCCCGCGCAACGCCGCGGCGGCCCTCGCCAGCGCCCCGGAATGGCTCGGGGGCAACGGCGCGTCGTTCGATAGCAATTACCAGATCGCGAAGGATCAGGACGCGGCC
The DNA here is from genome assembly GCF_001043895.1 of Methylobacterium indicum. Taxonomy (GTDB): domain Bacteria; phylum Pseudomonadota; class Alphaproteobacteria; order Rhizobiales; family Beijerinckiaceae; genus Methylobacterium; species Methylobacterium indicum. Next base: position 11,666 of record NZ_JTHF01000044.1, on the reverse strand, counting down.
CTTGCGCGCCAGAACCCCAAGAGCGCGCTCGCGGGGACGATCGGCGGCATCGGCGCGGGTGCGGTGGTCCTGCCGGCATGGGGCGGGGCCTCAACGATTGGTCGCCGGGCTATCCAGGCAGGTATTACAGGAGCGGGCTACGGCGCGGCTGGCGAATATCTAGATAGCAAGGACGTGGGGCGAGCGGGGGTCGCGGGTCTCGCGGGTCTTGGCCTTGGTGCGGCCGGCAGCGCCGTGCTCGAAAAGGCTGCTCCGGTCGTTCTCCGGTTGGCCGAACGTGGCATCCAGGCATTCCGGCCGGCGGCCCCTGGCGCTCCTCCCGCCCTCACGGCAGAGGCCGCGGCGGCGCTCCGCGAGGTCGGCTTAGATCCCGCCAGCATCCCCTCCGACGTACAGGCGCAGCTTGCGCAGGCATTCCAGGCCAAGGGCGTTTCCCCGGCGGTGGCCCGCGAGGCTATCGCGGCCGAACAGGGGATCACCCTGTCCCGGGGGCAGGCAACGCAGGACCCGCAGGTCGCGGCCCTGGAAGCCGGCGCGCTGGCCGGCAGTCGCGGCGCGCGTGCGCAGGGCATCGCCAGTGAGTTCGAGGCGCAGCAGGCGGCACAGGTCGCGGCGGCTCGGGATCGGCTGCAAGGCGTCGCGGCCCGAGGCGGTGAGCGGATCGACAGCCCTCAAGCGGCGTTCGAGGCGGTCGCCGATCGCGCCCGACTGGCAGGAGACGAGACGGCGCAGCGGATCGCAGCGGCCCGGCTTGCCGAACAGGAAGCCCTAGGAGCCGTTTCCGGCCCTGCGGGTGCCGATGCCCTGTCGGGAGCACAAACGGCCGTGGCGGGCGTGCGTGAGGCCGCAGAACAGGCCCGCGGGCGGTATCGCGAGGCTTACGGCGACGTGGCGGCCATCCCGGGCACCTTCGCGCCTGGTGCCCTGTCCGATGTCGGCGCGGCGGTGCGCCGTTCGCTCGGGCCTGAGGTGCCGATTGATCCGGTTCTGACGCCAGCAGCGACACGGGCAGTCCAAGACCTCGACAACCTGTCGGCGGTGCTCGGCCTCAGCCCCGATCAGGGCCCGAACCTTCAACAGGTCGAACAGGTCCGCAAGCGTCTCGGGGCGCTCTACGGCGGCACCGCGCAGAACCCGACCGATCGCCGGGCGATGGGCGCGGTCATGAACGCCTTTGACCAGCGGGTGGAAGACCTGATGGCGATTGGGCGGTTCGGGCAGCAGCCCGTGCGCAATGCCGGCAGCTTCCTCGACATGCCTCCCGCTCCGCCGACGCCTCGGCCGGGCAACTTCATGGACGTGGCCGCGACGCAGCAGGGCAAGGGTACGCCCGAGACGCTGACGCGCTACCTCGCCCGAACCGGCGGCATCGCGCTCGATGACGAGGCGCGGGCGGCGGACCTCAACCGGCTGTATGTGCCGGGGCAAGGCACTCTCGCTCGGCGCAACGGGCGCTCGCCTGATGACCTCCGGGTGGCGCTTCAAGAGGAAGGTTTCTTCCCGCCGGATGCCCTCGGCGGGATCTCGGCCCGCGACGTGCAGGACCGGATCATTGAGGCGATCCAGCGGGAGCAGCGCGGGCAACCCCTCTATCGGGCCCAGGACGAGGCGGCGGCAGCGGCCAGGACGGCGGCTCGAGGATCGGACGAGGCGGCCGACTATGCCGCCCGGCTCGATCGCGAGACGAGGCGCACGGCGATTGCCCTTGAGGCGGAAGGTCTGTCGGCCCGGGACTTGGATCCGGCGACCCTACGCGACGCGGCCGAGATGATGTTGCGCCGTGAGGTCGATGACGCCGGCACGGCCTATGAGCGGGCCGCCAGGGAGCGCGCGGGACTGTCCGAGGGGTTTGCCGCACCGCGCGGCGAACCGGCCCCTGAGGCGCCTTTCCCGGGCCTGGGCGAGGCGGTCGGCCCCGCGACCTCGGACGCCCTGCCGATCGGCGACACGGCGCCGGCAGAGGCGATGCGGAAGGCTCGGGGGCTGTTCCGCGAGTTCAAGGAGGCGTTTTCGCCCCGAGGACCAGGGGACGTGGCAGGCCAGAGGCTCCAAAAGATCGTGGAGCGCGACGCCTCGCCCTCCGACATGGTGACGGCGCTGTTTGGGTCCACTACGGGCAAGGTCTCCTCCGGCCAGATGCAGACCCTTGCGAGGGTGCGAGGCGCCGTAGGGGCTGAAAGCGAGACGTGGAAGGCAGTCCAGCAAGCGTTGATCGCCCGATATCTTGGCGGTGAAAGTCAGGGTCTCGCGGGGCGGCTGGATTATCTCCTGCGGGGCGAGGGGCGTTCTCTGGCGGCCGGCTTCCTGACCGAGGAGCAGCGCGGCGCCCTCGGCAAGCTCCGGGGTGCCATCAGCCTGACCGAGAGGGCGCGGGCGGAAGCGCCGGCCTGGGTCTCGAACCTCGAACGATCGGGGTTCGATCCGAACGCCATCGCCGCAAGCCTGTTCGGCTCCGGCGTCCCCGGCGCCCGGGTCGGGGCCGTGAACGAGGCAAAGGCGGCCAAGGGCTTCCTCGGGGAGGACAGCCCGGAATGGGCGATGCTGCGACAGGCGGCCGTGCAACGGCTGATCGATCCCGCGGCGCCGGCCGGGCGGACCGTAGACCGGCTGCGATCCTTCACGGAGGGTCCGGGCTCGGGGGTGGCTCGCGAGTTGTTCAATCAGGAGGAGCTTGGACACTTCCGGCGGCTCGCGACGGCGTTGCAGGCGACGATCCGGCCTGACGGTGCGATGCGCTCCGGGTCCGAGAGGGCGGCCGGCGCGGTGGCGAAGGCGGTCGATCTGATTGCCGGCGCGGTGGCGTTCAAGGTGGCGGGCCCTGGCGCCGGCCTCGCCACTTACGGCGCCAAGGTCGGGCAGCGAGCGCTTGTCGGCGGCGTCGGGGCTGCGAAGGCTCGGGCCTCGTTCCAGGGTGGCGCCCCGCGGGTGCCGCAACCCGCCCCGGTCCTCGATCTCCGCCAGATCGGGCCCGGCTCGGGACTGGCGGCCGAATACGGCCTCGCCGAATAGAGCTCTGGGGCTGGCGTTAGGGCCAAGATGACGCCACCTTAGCGGGAAGGCCGGGCAGCAGTGAGTTGTCCGGCCGAACCCGCCGCGAGAGATGATCCCCGAATGCCCGCGACTACCGCTATCGGAATGGCGATGCCGATTGCCGCGGCCTCGATCGTTAGCGTGGGCCTGTTTGCGTGGGGGTGGCGATACGATCAATACGAGCGGGCTGGCGCCAAAGCGCCATGGTATTTTCAGGCATCTATATTCTTTGTGCCTGCAATATATGGACTGCTCGCCTATTTATTGCGGAACAATGTTCCTAAGACATATTTTGATTTTTTTGGCGCGGCCATGATTGGGCAATGTTTTGCGATGATATTTTTGATTGCCCTGTCGAGCGCGATATGGGGCAGCCGCGGTAAGGCGGCTCGTAATCGGGTGCTCCCTGCCGTTTTTGCGGCTGGCTTTGCCCTGTTGATCCTCTCCGGCGCCTTCGCCGGCTGAAACAGCGAGCCCCGCCGGCCGGGTGGCCTGACGGGGCTGGCGGGGCCGATACGCGACGCGGCCCAGACGCAGGATGATGGGTAACGGTTAGCGCTTCCTCAAGGTGCCCTCGAACATCTTGCGCACCTCCGCCACGTCCGGCGGCTCCTCGCACCGGAGCAAGGCGGCGGCCTCCTCGTGGCAGTCGAGCCAGAGGCGGGCGAAGTGAACGAACCTCCCCCCGGCGCGCTCGAACCCGACACGGGCGGCCCTGAGGCTGGCACGCTCCATCCGGCGCCGGAGGTAGCGGACCCTCAGGCAGAGCCAGAGGAACCGGGCGGTCTCGCGCGGCGACAGGCGCGGTTCGGAGGTCGGCAGAGCGGTCGGCATCAGAACCCCACGAGCCAGAGCATGACGAGGGCGGCGGCAGTGACGACGTTGCCCCTCCCGGCCTCGTGGCCTGCCTTGGCGAGCACCTGGCGCTGTATGGCCCGGAGGCGCATCAGGCCGAACGCGACGCCGCGGGGCTGGCCGAGGGCGAGGGACAGGCGGGCGGTAGCGGCGAGCTTCACGGGCGTTTCTCCGAGGCGAGGGTTTCGAGGTCACGGTCTCCGCCGCGAAGCCAGATGAGTTGCGAGACGTGCCCCTCGGGGGCGCCAAGGGACGGCTCATCGTCCCCGCCGTCCTCGTCGTCGGGATTGCCGTCCATCTGGTCGAGGATCGCAATGAGCTTGTCGGCGGTATCGAGGGCGGCTTGCGCCGCAATCTCGATCTGCTCCCGGAAGGCGGCTTGAGCGTCCCGGGGCTTGGTCGGGCGAGGACGGGGGCGGAAGGTCACGACGTTGGACACCGGCTAGACCTCCTGCATGTCGTCGGGGCCGGACTTGCCGGCGAGCGCCCAGGCCGGCGCCGAGCCCTTGCCGGCTCGCGCGTTCACGGCCTCCCATCCCGCGTCGCTGTCCGGGCCGACCTCGAACCCGACCCATCCCGGGAGGGGTTCGACGCCCGAAGCCGCCATCATCGCCCGGATCGCGGCCACGAGGCGCCGTTCCTCGGGATAGCGTTGGTCGTCCATGCTGTCGTTCTGGGGCCGTCCGATTGCCTCCTCAGCGTTGACGGACAAGGCCAGCGCCAGGGCGCCGAGCCCGGCGAGCGTGGCAGGCGGTGGCAGGGCTGCGATAGCGTTCGCCACGTTCCCGCAATGGTGCAGGACGGCGGTAAAGGCGCGGTCCTCGGGGGAGTACGGGGCACACGCCCCGAGCGGGTGCGCGTCGCGGGTCCAGGCGAACGCCTGCCGCAGGGCGGGCAGCATGGCGACGTGGGGGTCTGTGAGGCCGGCCGGCGGGGGCGCCACGCCGATCGCGTCCGCGTCCGACTGCACCGACCGGGACAGGTCATCGAACGGCTTCGCAAAGCTCTTGATCCGGCAGAGGTCGAGAAGCGACGCCTTGGCCCGCATCCCCTCGACGGTGCGAGCCCGGGTCGAGACGATCCGCGCCAGGACGGCGGCGCCGCGCTGTTCGAGACGCACCCAATCCGGGCTGTCGAAAGCGTCGGGGTTGTCGTTCGCCGCAAGGGTCTCGTCCTGAGCCTTCCCGATCGCGACGAACTCCTGAACGAGGGAGACCAGGACGCGATCCACGATCGCGGCGGCCTCGCCGGGGGTGGCGGCGCCGGCCTCCAGCTTCGGCGGCCGGATCACCAAGCGGGCCGCGACCTTCAGGGCGGCGGCGCGATCCCGGAGGCTCGGGCGATCGGGGTTGCGGCGGAGGACGTTGCGCAGGTTGAGGGCGGACATGGGCGTGATCCATGGTTGCCCCGGGAGTACCGGGGCGGGTTGAAAGACGAAGGCGGGAAGTGGATCGGACTTAGACAGTCCAGGCGCGAGTGATGTCGGCGAGAAGCGTGTTGTCGTGGATGCGCCCGTTGCACATCATCTCGTAAGAGGTCCGAGACATCAGGATCTCGTCACGCTGTTCGTCGGTGCTCGGGGTCCGGCTCGCGATTTCCTCCGCGATCCGCGCCAGCGCGAAGGCGGCCCGCTCGCTCTCGAAATCGGGGAGGTCCCCCAACTGGCCGCGGTCGCAGTAGGAGCGAGCTACGACGCCCTCCCAAGAGAACCGCACGGCCTGAAACGCCTCGAACAGGTGCGCGAGGCTGAGCACGTCGAGGCCGGAAAGCTCGATTTGCTCCGCCGACAGCTTGGCCCGCTCGGCGTAGTCGAGCGCGACCGGCGCGGGGGCGGGCTCGCCGATGGGCGGAGCGGTGTTGCCCCAATCGGCCGCGACCATGGCCGAGAAGGCGTCGAGGATCCGGCCGAGCACATGGCCGGCATCATCCACATCGCCGTCAGGGTGGGTGACCCGGGCAACCCGGAAACGGGCGAACTCGACAAGGGCGCGGCGACCGGCTTGGGTGGTCGGCACGGTCTGCCAAACGGCCTTCTGCGCCTTCATGTCGGCCTCGCAAAGGGCGCCCTCGTGCCTGGATTGCTCCGGCGATACGCCCTCTCCGGGAATTGCAGCCTCGAAGGCATCGAACGCTGCCGTTGCCGCCTTGCTGGCGGCGATGGCCGCAAGGATCGGGTCGGGCGCGACCTCTCGGCCGAGATGGCGCATCTCCTTCGGCTCCCGGGCGTGCTCGCCGAACGTGATGTTGCGGAAGGCCACGGCCATCGGATGGTCGCGATCGGCCGCGGTGTCGTCCCCGCGGGAATTCCCCTGGCGGGAGATGACGGCGGCGGCGTAGGCGGCCCGATCGGCGTCCGAGTGCAGCGGCGAGTGCAGGAGCGCCCGGAACGCCTCCTCCTCCGCCTGCCGCCGCTCGGCGAGGTCCGGCATCCCGTAGGCTTCGGCATACAGGGCATAGCCGTAAGCCATCTCATGCGCGGCCAGGAGCGCGGCGAGGGCGGCGGAGGGCTTCCCGGCCGGCTTGCGGCTCATCACCTTCGCGGCGGATGCCTTCAGGGCGGCGGCGCGCTCGCGCAGGGACAGGCGGGGCGCGTCGGGGTTGCGGCGGGGGAGCTTAAGAGCAAGCTTCATGGCATGTGGTCCTGTGGGCATGTAGGCAAGAGGGCTAGGCGGCTGGTTGTCTTGGCGGTGGCTAGAAGTGCGTGGCGAGGCCGATCAGGTGCATTCCGCCCGCGACCAGGGCGAAGGCCGAGAGGAGGTCGCCGGAGGCGTTCAGGAAGCGGACGGCGCGCACGAAGGCGGTATCCGGCCGAACGGCGGTGACAGCCTCCCATTCCTCGATCTCGCCGGGCACGGGCTCGTCGGGTGGCAGCGTGGGGGCGGCGCGGCGATAGATCGGCGCGGGGAAGTAGCTGCGGGCGCCAGCTGCCCGCCAGGGGCGCACGGGCATGTCGGTGAGGCGGCGGGGAGCGGAGGACATCGACCGGGCCTCAGGCCATGCGCGCCAGGACGGCGGCGAAGCGCTCGAACAGGTCCACCCTGTCGAACTCGGTTGCCGTCTCGGCGAGGTGGCTCGCGAGGGCGGCGGCCTCGGCGAGGTTGGCCGGGGTGAGGGCCAGCAGGGCGTTGAGCGCCGCCGTCTCCTCGGACGCGGCCCGATCGGCGATGGCGAGCGTCAGGGGCTCGTCGGGGGCGCCGTCCTCCTCGGCCCGCACGTAGTCGGTGACGGCCTGCGTCACGGCGAGGAGGGCGCTGCGGTGGTCGTCCAGGGCGGCCAGGAACCGGCTCGGCCGGGAGGGCGCCGGCAGTGCCAGGATGGGCGCGGGGGGCGGCAGGGCGAGGACCGGGGCGGCGGCCTCGACGGGCAGCACCCGCGCCAGGGGAGCGGCGAGCCCTGCGACCGCGGCGGCCACGATGGCGCGGCGGGCCGGCAGGACGGTGAAAAGGGCGAGCGACAGCATTTCCATAACCGGGGCTCCGGGGGATCAAGGTTTCAGGGATTGGGTCTGAGGAGTGCCGGGCCTCAGGGCGGCCCGGTGGCCTGCGGGATCAAGCGGCGAGGCCGCTGTCTAGGGCCCATCGGGGATGATCGCCGTCCGGGCCGTAGAGGTCGGGGAACAACGACCAAAGGCGGTCGCCCATCCGATTGAGGATGTGGTTCGCGACGCCGCTCGCCTCGTCGCGCAAGGCGACATCGTGGAACTGGTCGGCATCGGCCATGCCGTCCCCGTGGATGTAATCCGCAAGGTGCATGGTGATGATCGCCGAGCCGATCTCGGCCTGAACCTCCGGGGCGAGGAGCTTCCACGCCTCGGCCGGAGAGAACGGCAGGGGCAGGCGGGACCAGAACGCGGCGTGGTCAGGCAGCCGGTTGGCGTCACCACCGCGCAGAGCGGGCCTAGCGGCCACCGCAGGGGCGCCCAGGGCCGCGAAGGCGCCAGCGCCGAAGATGGCCCCGAAGATGCTGCGGCGACTCGTGCGGACGGGCTGGGGCGCCGACAGCGCCACGGGGGCGGCCTCGACTGCGGGGGCAGGCGCGGCGTCCTGCGCGACCGCGGCGGCAGCCTCACGGGCCGGGATCTCGGCGGCCTCGCGCTGCATGACGGCCACCTCGTGATCGGCCACGATGCACGCCCGGTCGTGGCCGGCTGGGGAAATCTCGCGGTCCGTCGCCTCGATCGAATAGGCGTAGGGGCAGCCTGGAACGGCCTTGAAGTCGTAATGCCGCGCGAGGGCGCGAAGGGCGTTCTTGTCGGTGCTGTAGCCGTCCCGGTTCAGGGGAATGCGGGTGCCGTTGGCTTCGGCCACGAAGAACCGGCCGGAGGTGGCGTCGGCGATGATGGAGACGGTGCGGGCCATGGGTGCGGGTCCTTAGTGAGTGCAAGCGGCGCGGGCGGCCTTGGCAAGCTGCCAGGTGGCCTTGAGGGTGACGGACAGGGCTTCGCCCCAGGTGCAGCCGGTGCGGCCCTGGTGGACCTTCGCGGCGGCGATGGCGGCCGACATGATCGCGGCCTTGTCGTAGGCGCCGCCGACCACGAGGGGGCGGCGCTTGGCGGAGGTCGCGGCGATGAACCCTTGAGCGGCGAGGAGGCCGGCGGGGCGCTTGGCGCGATCCGCCTGGATCTCCTTCATCGCGGTAGCCCAGTAGAGGGAGCGGGTGGCGGACATCGGCTTGGCCCCAGGGCGGCGCTTCCAATTGGTGCGCCCATGAGCTAAACTAGATCGCGTCTGACCCCCTGTCAACCAAATTGGATCGCAGGGGACCTAAAAAGGATCACCAAAAGACAATGCTCACGGGCGCGCAAATTCGGATGGCGAGGGGCCTGCTGCGATGGTCCGTAAAGGATCTAGCAGAGCATTCCGGAGTATCGACAGCGACTATCAAGAGAATGGAGGAAGTCGATGGTGTCCCTAAGTCAATCGCTGACAATCTTTCGAAAATACAGACCGTTTTAGAGAAAAGCGGCATTCAGCTAATTCCCGAGAACGGCGGCGGTGCCGGCATCCGCCTTCGCAGTCGAGCGGACGGGACGCGCGATGAGCACTAGAAGCGGCCGAGGGCGCCCGTGCGGGCTTGTGGGCATGACATCTCGCCACCGTGCGGGAGTGCCCGCGGGCGGGCCTGCTGGCGTGCCTCAACCGGATCTTGGGGCTTGCGGCCAAGGTTGAGGCCGTGGAGCAATCATGAAGGCGAGCCGCCTTGCGGGCCTGTGGGCAGGCAGGCGAGGCATCATGCAGGGGAGTGGGCGTGCGAACCATCGCCATCATCAGTCAGAAAGGCGGCGTCGGGAAAACGACCATCGCCGTACACCTCGCCACGGCGGGCGCACTCGCGGGCTACCGCACAGCCCTAGTGGACCTCGACCCGCAGGCCAGCGCCCGGAAGTGGGGCGACAAGCGGGAGGCAGCAGAGCCGGAGGTGATTGGCGACCACGCCGAACGGCTGCCGAACCTGATTGAGGCCGCGCAGGCCAACGGAGCGGATCTCCTCGTCATTGATACGGCGCCGAATGCGGATCGGGCCTCCCTCGCCGCTGCGCGAGCTGCGGACCTGATCCTGATCCCGTGCCGGCCGGCGGCGTTCGACCTCGACGCCATCGAGGCAACGCGGGATCTCGCGACGATCGCAAAGAAGCCGGCGTGGGTGGTGCTGTCGTCGGCCCCGGTTCGGAGCGCCATCGTGGAAGATGCGCGCTGCGGGCTTGAAGGGCAGGGGGCCAGGGTCGCGCCACAGGTGATCTATCAGCGCGTCGCCTACACGTATTCGGTGATCGACGGCCGCACGGCCGGGGAATACGAGCCCGGCGGTAAGGCGGCCGAGGAGATGGCAACCCTGTTCACATGGGCTTGCGGACAGGTGGGCTTGCCAACAGGCAAACAGGACAACAGGACGGCAGGGGGACAAGCGTGACGAAGCGACCGAGCCTGTTCAGCCCGAAGACGGCGGCGCCAGCCCAGCAGGCCGAGCCCGCCCCGGTGGCGCCAACCGTGCAGCCCGAGGTTGCCGACGCGCGGTCGGATCCGGCGCCGGCCCCCGTCCGCTATCCGAAGGCCAGCACGCGCGAGGGCAAGCGGGTGGTCACCGCCTACATCTCGCCAGAGGCGTTCCGGCAGTTGAAGCGGATCGCGGCTGACGAGGACCGGCAGCAACAGGATTTGCTCCTGGAAGGGATCAACGCCGTGTTCGAGAAGCGCGGGCTGTCTCGGATCGCGTGACAGGTGCGCGGGGCGGCTGACGGCTTGCCCCGCGACTGGTCACACTCCGATGCGGGCTTGGTGCCTAGCCTTCATGTCTACCTGTGGGCAGGCCAACTTGCGGGCTTGCTGAGGTGGGGGCATAAGCGTAACTTTCGATAATCGTCGTTCTCGAAAGTTTCAGTCAGGTGCGATCGCAGGGTCGGTGATGAAACAAAGCCCAGGCTATGATTTATCCGTGGGCTGCGACGTGGTAGGCTCGCACTCACTTGGCGGGCGAGATGCGCCTGCGCCGCGGTCTTCTCTCCGACGTGTGGGTCATTGTCTAATGCGTAGTCTCCGCTTCTTTTTTTGTGCGTCGGTCGCGCTGGCTGGAGCTTCGCCCCAAGCCCGAGCCGACGAGATCCTGCGTAATGGCCGCATCCTCGACAGTGGCCCGAATTGCGGTGACGTGCTGCTCGGGGTGCTCAATCTCGGGCGGCGCGACTGCGCGACGAAAAAGTTCACGCTCAAGCCGGATGCGTTCACGGGAGATGGCTCGGGGGCCAGCGCTGCCCCGCCCGGCGCCGACCTGCCGCGCAAGATCGGCGAGTGGTTCGGCGACCGCGCCAACGTGATGGCGTTCGCGGGCTCGGATCTCTCCGTGCGGTTTGCCAAGGCTTGCGCCAGCCTGCCCAGCACGGGCGGGACGATCTATCTGCCCAAGGGCATGCCGCAGTCGAATGGCGCCCTGGTCTGTAATGGCAAACCCGTCAGCCTGAAGGGCGACGGGCCGGGCGTCAGCCAGGTCGTGTTCACCTCGGCGGCGGCGGGTGCGGCCGGCATCTCCCTGTCGCCGGGCGACGCGCTGCGACCGGTCACGATCGACGGCCTGACGCTGACGACCTCCGTCGATCAGACCGCCGGAAACGCCGCGATCACCCTGCGTTACGGGGCCGCTCCCTCGAACATCTTCAAGGGCCCGCGCATCACAAACGTCGAGATTGCCGGCGTCGGCAACAACTCCACGTATTGGGGTAAGGGGATCGACGCCTATAATATCTGGGGTTTCGATTTTCACGGTATCCATATCCGCGGCAAGGATTTCGGCGGCGTCACATCTTTCCCGGGCGCCAATATGGGCGCCGCGGTCAGCATCACGGGCGAAAACGGCGGCGGCTGCTCGGACGGGAAGATCTCCGGCGTCAACGTGTTCTTCGCGCGATACGTCGGCTACGTAAGCGGCGATTGCGAAGGGCTGCACTGGACGGACAATACCGGTGTCGCCGTTGATCAGGGCATTAGCTGGCCGGACGCCAAGGGTTATCCTGGCTTCTTCATTTCGAACAATCATTTCAATACATTCTCGACAGCCATTGCGATATCCGGCGCTCAACAGGGCTTCATTACGAGCAACCTGCTCTACAAATGGGCCGGATCATCCCAAGATTGGCGCGGTATATATCTTGGCACTTACGTAAACGGCGCAACGACATACTACGCAAACGACAACATCATCAGAGGCAATACCATGTACGGCTCTGCCAGAGGCGGTGCCGCGGGCGGGACCGCGATCGGCGTCGATGCGACGGGCGGCGACGGCAACAA
>NZ_JTHF01000439.1 GCF_001043895.1 Methylobacterium indicum | reverse complement strand
GATCTGCGCCCAATCGGCGTCCGGCTCCCGGTTCGCCTTCCATTTGACGGCGCTGACCCCGGCGCAGACGACTTCGTCGAATTCGCGACCGCGCATCTCGGTGCTGTTGGCGCTATTGTAGAACGCGTCGTAGTGGCCTGCGTCGCGCAGATTCGAGCCGACGAAGCCTGTATAGCCAATCAAAGCGCGCGTCATCCGCCGATATCCATCCCGATCTGAACTGTCTTCGCTCGGATGTTCGCGAGCAGCGAGGACGGGATGTCCTGGCTCGGCCCATCGCTGTCGGCCTCCATCATGCTCAGTATGCGCTCGGTCGCGAAGAAGATCGTATCGATCTTGCCTGACATCACCGAGAAAATCCGTCCTTGACGTCCGACGTAGCAGCTTCTGTCGTCGCTACCGCCGATCGGCTTCGTCTTGATCGCAATCTGAGGGCCCAGGAAGCGGTATTGGTCGTGGAAATAGGTAACATTCTCGCAGGCTTGGTTTACCATCAACTCGAGCTTCGAGCGGATGAGATCCGAGTTGACGGAATCCCGTGCGGCGCATGCTTCGGCCGATGAGCTGTAGCGCCCGAGCGGCGTATGCGGAACGCTCGACAGCGTATAAACGCGAGGCTCCTCGGTCGGGTAGATCGAATAGAGCGGCCCATCGACGAATGTGACAGCCGGCAGGTTCGGCGCCGCTTCGAAGTACAGCAGCAAGGTCGGTTCGAAGAACGTCTGAATCGGGACCGGGGTAAAATGCCCCCAGGTTGCATCGACCATGTAGTCGAAGCGCTCGCCGTTGACGAGAACGTGCCGGTCGGTCTGCTCGACGGACTCGATCCTCACCGACAGGCTGAGGGCTTGTCGCAGATGGGCGGAAAAATAATGGCGCGCCTTTTCGATCAGGATGACCCGCTCCTCGGCAAGGATCATTCCTTCGATCTCGCGCAAATCGGCGCCGCATTGGTCCACAGTCTTATATGAAATTCCTGTCGCAGTCATGATCAGTTTGTAAGTATCGAAGTCGAGAAGAGACGTTCGACGCGGCACAGCATATATATTTTCCTCGATCGGCCGACTCAGATCGCCGTACCGCTCGAGGAATCTTGAAAAACCGTCGCGAGACTGAATCCGCGTAGTGGCATGTCGCGGATAGTGAAAGCCTAAATGCAATCGAAATTGATTATTACCTGAAGCCTCGTGCAGCAATCGATCGTTCTGCTCGAAAAGCCGAACTGAAAATCCAAGCGCCATCAATGATGATGCGATATGGCAGCCGTACCATCCACCTCCGATGATCGCGATTTTACGTGACATAGCAGCATAACTTTCATTTTTTCATCGAAAAGCAGAAGGTAGACTCGGCGACCAACTATGAACCAGTCCTGCGAACTAGGGCTTTCCTGCGAACTGGGGCATTTTAAAGGCGCAACCTTTCCGTAGGAAACCTTACCCAGGATACCTCCTGCTCGCGTTGGTTTGCGTGCTTTCCGGACCGCCCGGACGCGGCTGGTCGGAAGGCCCGACTGAATCGGGCCACAGCATAGAGCGCTGTGCGATCGGCCTGCAACGACCGAGTTGGTTTGGGCGTTGGCTGGGTGGAGGAGCCAGCGATACCTCACCCTCGTCGGTCGATCGGCGTGAGCGTGTGGTATCCGCCGTCCTGGCGGGCGCATCCTGCCGCCAAGCCGGTGAGCGGTTCGGTGTCAGCGCCACCAGCGTCAGCCGCTGGCACGCCCGTCATCTCCGGGACGGCCACGTCCGGCCCCGAGCGATGGGCGGCGATCAGCGCTCGTACCTCATCGAGGCCCACGCCCCACAGATCCCGAGGCTGTGCAAGAAGCGCGGCAACATCTTGCTGGCGGAGTTGCGGGACGCGTTGGGCGAGGGCAGGGCGTCACGACCAGCACCAGCAGCCGGTCGCGCTTCCTGACTCGCCATCGCATCACTCGTAAAATGGGGCTCTCCACGCAGCGGAGCAGGAGCGCCCGGACGTAGCGCAGGCTCGCCAGGCCTGGTTCGAGGCCCAGCTCGACCTCGATCCGGATCGTCTGGTGTTCATCGACGAGACGGCGGCCTCGACCCGGATGGCCCGTCGCTATGGCTGGGCACTGCGCGGTCAGCGCTGCCGTCTACCGATGCCGTACGGGCACTACAAGACCACCGCCGTCACGGCGGCCCTGCGCACGACCGGCCTGACGGCGACGACGATCGTCGAGGGTGCCACTACCCGCCGGCGCTGCCTCGACGACGTCACCGCCGTCTGGTACGG
>NZ_JTHF01000438.1 GCF_001043895.1 Methylobacterium indicum | reverse complement strand
CCGACGCTGACGCGCCTGTTCGGCGAGCACGCGCGCCTCGTCGACCCCGCCATGGCGAGCGAGGATTTCCCCTACTTCGCGCAGGCGGCGCCCGGCTTCTTCTACTTCGTCGGCATCACGGCCCCCGGCACCGATCCCGCCAAGGCGGCGCCCAACCACTCGCCGCGCTTCCGCGTCGACGAGGCCGGGCTGATGACCGGCTTGCGCGCTACCCTGCACCTCGTGGCGGACGCGACCGGGATGGCGTGAGACCCCGCCGCCTGGAAGCATTCCGAAGAAGAGGCGATTTTTCCTGGGGCTTGACGGCCACGCAGACCTCGCTTGTGCGCCGACGCCTTGACGGCGATGCCGCACCTGCGAGATGACCGCTCCCAAACCGAGAACCGTCGACCCGTCGAACGCCTTCAGGATTCCTGGCACGATGAGCAACTTCAACGAGGAGCGCGTCCTGTCCGTCCATCACTGGACCGACTCGCTCTTCAGCTTCCGCACCACCCGCGACCCGTCGTTCCGCTTCCGCAACGGCGAGTTCACGATGATCGGCCTCAAGGGCGAGGGCGCCAAGCCGCTCCTGCGCGCCTACAGCGTGGTCAGCGCCAATTACGAGGACGAGCTGGAGTTCTTCTCCATCAAGGTGGCCAACGGCCCGCTCACCTCGAAGCTGCAGCACCTCAAGGTCGGCGACCCGATCGTGGTCAGCCGGAAGGCCACCGGCACCCTGGTGCTCGACAACCTGATGCCCGGCCGCAACCTGTACCTGCTCGGCACCGGCACCGGCCTCGCGCCGTTCCTGGCGATCATCAAGGATCCGGAGACCTACGAGCGCTTCGAGAAGGTGATCCTGGTCCATGGCTGCCGCCAGGTCCAGGAGCTCGCCTACGGCGAGACGATCACCGAGACGCTGCCCCAGCACGAGCTGATCGGCGAGATGGTCCGCGACCAGCTCATCTACTATCCGACCGTGACCCGCGAGCCCTTCCGCAACCGCGGCCGGATCACCGACCTGATGACCTCGGGCAAGCTCTTCGCCGATATCGGCCTGCCGATGATGACGAAGGAGGCCGACCGCTTCATGCTCTGCGGCAGTCCCGACATGATTCGCGACACCCGCGACCTGCTCGCGGATGCCGGCTACGTCGAGGGCAACCACGGCGAG
>NZ_JTHF01000437.1 GCF_001043895.1 Methylobacterium indicum | reverse complement strand
GGGCAGGCCAACGCAAGTCCGCGGAGGTTCTTGTTGTGTTGCAGATTTTTGCCGCCGAACCGGTGCCCAGTTCGGCGAAATCTGCTTAGAGGCGGAGCCTCACCACAGCAGCGGGTGGCGGTACACCTCCACCATGTCGCCTGCCTCGACCCGCGTGACGTCCTCCGGCAGTTCGGCCAGTCCGTCGCTGCCGGTCAGCGACGACAGCAGTCCGGCGCCGTCGCGGGGAAACTTCACCGCCTCCACGGTCCCGTCGGGGCCGCGGTGCAGCGAGACGCGAACGTATTCCCGGCGCCCGGCCTTCTTGGCGTACCGGAACGCGGCGCGGGCGGGCTCGCTCGGCGGGGCTTCCGGAACGGCGCCGCCGAGGCGGGCGAGGAGCGGCCGGACGACGAAGAGCAGCGTGACGTAGACTGCCACCGGGTTGCCCGGCAGGCCGACGAAGGCGGTCTCGCCGATGAGGCCCATCGCGATCGGGCGGCCGGGCTTGATCGCGAGACGCCAGAACACCAGCCGCCCCACCGCCTCCACGGCCGCCTTGACGTGATCCTCCTCGCCGGTCGAGACGCCGCCCGAGGTCACGATCAGGTCGTGGCCGGCGGCCGCCGCCTTCAGGCGGTCGGGCAGGGTGGCGGGGTCGTCGCGCAGGATGCCGAGATCGGCGACCTCGACGCCGAGGCGCCGCAGCAGCGCCACCAGGAGGATCCGGTTCGAATCGTGGATCGCGCCCGGCCGCAGCTTGGCCCCGGGCTCCGCCAGTTCGTCGCCGGTGGAGAAGACCGCGACCCGCAGCCGACGGCGCACCGAGAGGGCGGCGTGGCCCGTGGCGGCGGCGAGCGCGAGGTCGGGCGGGGTCAGACGGCGGCCGGCCGGGATCACGACGCTGCCGCGGGCGACATCCTCGCCGGCGAGGCGCCGGTTGGCGCCGGCCTTGAGGCCGGAGGGCAGGGCGACCGCCTCGCCCTCGCGCCGCACGTCCTCCTGCATGAACACCGTGTCGGCACCCGGCGGCATCGGCGCGCCGGTGAAGATCCGCATCGCCGCTCCCGCCGGGAGGCCCGCATCCGGCGCGGCCCCGGCGGGAAGGCGTCCGCGCACCGGGAGCGCCGTCTCTGCGCCGGGGGTCAGGTCGGTGAAGCGCACGGCGTAGCCGTCGACCGCGGAATTGTCGAAGGGCGGCAGGTCGAGCCCCGCGACGACGTCCGCGGCCGCGATCCGCCCGTCGGCGTCCGTGAGGGCGATCGTCTCGGTCCCGGCCAGAACCGGCACCCGCTCGGCGATCAACGCCGCGGCGGCCTCGACGGAGAGGAGCGGGCCGCCGAAGGCGAAGCAGTCGTCGGTCAGCTGCGCCATGAACTCCGTACTCCCGCTTCTCCGCCCTCCCGGGATTCCAGCCGCGCCAGCACCGCCGCGAGGGGCTCGGCCCGCATCATGACGATATCGGCGACCGCCTCCACCGCGTCGAGGGGCACGATCGGCGGGGTTGCGTCCGGAAAGGGATGGTCGCTCGCCACCGCGACGATGCGGGGATCGTCGGGGTGGAGCGGCGGCCGTCCGTTGGCGTGCCGGTAGACCTCGAGCTTGGGATGCGCCTCGCGCTTGAAGCCCTCGATCACGGCGAGGTCGCAGGGGCCGAGCCGGCGCAGCAGGTCGGGCAGGCGCGCCTCCTCCTCGACCTCTCGGATCTGAACGGTGCGGCGGCTCGACGAGACGATCACCTCGCAGGCCCCGGCTTCGCGGTGGCGGTGGGAATCCTTGCCGGGCTGGTCGACGTCGAAGGCGTGGTGGGCGTGCTTGACCGTCGCGATCCGCAGGCCCCGGGCCCGCAGGACCGGGATCAGCCGGACCAGCAACGTGGTCTTGCCGGCGCCGCTCCAGCCGGCGAGCCCGATGATTCGCATCGTCACGCCTCCGGCCGGGTGAAGCCGAGACCGGCGAGGTCGGCGGCCAGCACCGGATCGCCGAGGAGGGCAAGGAAGGCCGCGAGGGCCGGTTCGTCCCGCCGCTCCTCCCGGTAGGCGAAGTCGTAATGCTCCTCGGTCAGCGGCAGGAAGCCGAGGCCGTAGGCCTCCGCCACCGGCGCGATGGCGACCCCCCAATCGGCCCGGCCCTGCGCGACCGCGGCCGCGACCGCGTTGTGCGAGCGCGGCTGGTTCCAGTAGCCGGCGGGCCGGGCGCCGTTCAGCAGGCCCTCGACCAAGGCCCGGGTGCCGGCCCCGGTGTTGCGGTTGACCATCACGGCCTCGTCGTCGGCGAGGAGCCGCGTCACCGCCTCCTCGGCCGGCGCGTCGGAGAAGCGCGGATCGCCGGCGCGGAAGACCACGCCCTGCAGGCGGCGCCAGCCCGGCGCCAGGGCGAGGCCGGCCGTGAGATAGGGGGCGTTGTAGCGACCGGTCTCGGGATCGAGGAGATGCATGGCGGCGAGGTCGCACTCGCCCCGGCGCAGGGCGCCGAGCCCGCCGGCCGAGCCGACCCAGAGGGTGCGGGCGGTGACATTGCGGGCCAGGAGATGTCCGACCAGCCGGTCGAGGCCGAGGCAATGGCTGCCGACGATCATCAGGTCCGGCGGCCGGGCCGCCCGCCCGATCCGGGAGACCGACACGGCCTCGCCGGCCTCGAGCCCGGGCCGGTTCGCCGGCACGGCGAAGAACCCGTCGGCCTGCGAGAAGGCCGTCACGGCCCCCGAGCCCTTGGCCAGCGGAAGCGCGACGAGACCGCCGGTCCCGCGGGAGAGCGCCGCCATCACGTATTCGGTGCGCCCGAGCTCGGAGGGGAGGCGCTGCGGCAGGTGCGCCGCCACGATCTCCTCCTCCCGGGCGGGCAGGCCGGCGAGCGCCCGGATCAACGGCACCACGAATTCGTGGAAGGTGAACATCGCCGAGGTCGGGAAGCCCGGCAGCACCACCACCGGCACGGTGCCGGCGAGGGCCAGGCAGAGCGGCTTGCCGGGCTTCAGCGCCACGCCGTGTACCAGGATGCCGGGTTCGCCCAATCGCGACAGGATGCGGTGCGAGACGTCGCCCGCGCCCTTCGAGGTGCCGCCGGACAGGATCACGAGGTCGGCCGCGGCCAGGGCCCGAGCCAGGGCGTCTTCCAGCGCCGCCTCGTCGTCCGGCACGATGCCGCCCGGCACTGCGACGCCGCCATTCTCGGTCACGCTCGCCGCCACGATGGCACCGTTCGAATCGTAGAGCCGGCCTTGCGCCAGGGGCGAGCCCGGCGCCACCAGCTCGTCGCCGGTGGAGAGCACCGCGACGCGGGGCCGGCGCATGACGGGCAATGTGGCGAGGCCGCAGGCGGCCAGCATCCCGATCTCGCGGGCCGTGACCAGGGTGCCGCGGCGCAAGACCGTCTCGCCCCGCGCCATGTCGGCGCCGGCATAGCCGACGAAGCGGCCGGGCCCCGCCGCTTGAGCCAGCGCGATCGCCGGCGCGGGGCCGTCCTCGAATTCCGTCGCCTCGACCATCACCACGGCGTCGGCACCGCGGGGCAGCACGCCGCCGGTGGCGATCGGCGTGGCGGTGCCCGGGCCGACGGTCAGGGTCGGGGCGACGCCGCAGGCCAGGATCTCGCGGTTGAGGACGAGGCGGCGGGGCGCGGCCTCGCTCGCCCCCTCGGTGTCGGCGGCGCGCACCGCGAAGCCGTCGACGAGGGCGCGGTCGAAGGGCGGCACGTCGATCGGCGAGGCGATGTCGTCGGCGAGGACCCGGCCGAGGGCCTCGGCGAGCGGCACGGTCTCGGGCGGCAGGGCCGTGTGCGGCACGGCCTCGCGCCAGCGCGCCATCGCCTCGTCGCGGCTCACCACCGCCAGGAACTGCTCCTGGCGCGAGGCCGCAGCGAGGCGGATGGAGAAATCGTCGGCGGGAGAAACGGTCACAGCGGCAGAACCTCGACGGGGGTCCCTGCGGGATACCCTTCATGGGCCGGCGGCACCAGCAGGGCGGCCTCGGCCCGCGCCAGGCGATGGAGCGGGATCTCGGCCCCGCCAATTGGCTCGGCGCCGGCCGCGACGCGGCGCAGGAACACCACGTCGGTGAGGCCGATGACGGACGAGACCTTGCGGGTCAGGGGCAGGATGGCGGCGGGTTCGGGCGCGGCGCCGGCCAGGGCCGCGAGCAGCGGCCGGCCGAGGGCGAGCCAGGCCGCGAGCGCCGCATCCGGCCGGCCCGGCAGCAGCAGCACCGGCCGCCCGGCCGCCTCGCCGAAGCCGGTGCTCTCGCCGGGCCGCAGGGCGATGCCGTGGGCATCGAGCCGCCCGGCCTGCACCAGCGCCGCGGCGCTGCCGTCGCCGAGCCAACTGGCGGGGCCGAGATCCCGCTCCATCGCCTGGCGCGGGCCGAGGCCGCCCTGCTGGTGCCGCCGGCCGATGAAGGGTATCCCGCAGG
>NZ_JTHF01000436.1 GCF_001043895.1 Methylobacterium indicum | reverse complement strand
CGGGCTGGACCTTGTAGGTGCGGCGCAGCAGGTACTGGGTGGTGAGGCCCTTCAGCATCATCGCGGCGGCGGTGTCGTCGTCGATGCCCTCGGGCACGCGCACGACGGATTTCGCATCGATCACCACCTCCTCGGCGTAGGTGCCGGAGGCCGAGCCGTAGGCGACCCGCTCGCCGGGTGTGAAGCCGGTGACGCCCTCGCCCACCGACACCACGGTGCCGGCGCCCTCGTTGCCCGGGGTGAAGGGCAGCTGGGGCGCCTTGTACAGGCCGGAGCGGAAGTAGATGTCGATGAAGTTGACGCCGATCGCGCTCTGGCGCACCCGGATCTGGCCGGGGCCGGGCTCACCGACCGTCACGTCCTCGTAGCGCATCACCTCGGGGCCGCCGTATTCGTGAATCCGGATCGCCTTCGGCATCGTTTCGCTCCCGTTCTGGTCTTGGTCTCCGGCCGGGATCATAGGTGGCGGCCGGGCTGCGGCAATGGCCGCGATGGCGGACCCGCCCCGCATGACCCAGATCTCCCGCACGCATCGATCGAGGATTGCCGTCGTGAGCCAGACCGCCGACCCGCAGACCGAAGGACCCCTCTACGACGT
>NZ_JTHF01000435.1 GCF_001043895.1 Methylobacterium indicum | reverse complement strand
CTGGCCTTCGGAAGAACGCCATCTACGACCTGCAGCACGACAACATGATCGAGGCGATCAATCCGGGTGGCTGCTTTCAGTGGTACGACGTGAGCTGCCTGCACGGCGATCTCAAGAAAATTGCCGAAGGTAAAGTCAAGCTCATCAACATCGCAGCCGAGCCCGTCAGGATGTCGGAGATCGGTGATCGCTTCTTTCCCGGGAAGCTTCGTCCGCTCGACCCCTTGGAGGCTGCGCCGCGCTACGACATGCATACCCGTCATGCGCCGCTTCTCGGCGGTACGACCCGCTACCACTACACGCGCGAGCAGGTGCTGGGTGGAATCGAGGCTTACCTGAAGGCGGGCAAATGACGCCTCCATCCTCAGTCTCGAACATTGCGTGGCCGGCCGAATTGCGGGAGCGGATCTACGCTCTGCTGCGCCGGGAAGGTGTAGCTGGCATCGAGATGGCGCCAACGAAGATCGCTCCCTGGGAGGCGCTCGACACGGACACCATCGCGGCCGAGAAGC
>NZ_JTHF01000434.1 GCF_001043895.1 Methylobacterium indicum | reverse complement strand
GCGCGCCACCGCGCCGCCCACCCCGCCCGTCGCCCCCAGAACCAGCGCCGTCCTCGTCGTCATCGCGTGTCCCTCTCCGTCGATGCGGGGCGGTGTGCCAGACGTCGACTTACTCAAAAATTGCCGAAGGACGGTGATCGGCTATACGATATCGCATGACCGAGCCGAGCTGGGACCATTATCGCGCCGCCCTCGCCGTGCTGGAGGAGGGCTCGCTCTCCGGGGCTGCGCGGGCGCTCGGGCTGACGCAGCCGACGCTGGGCCGGCAGATCGCGGCACTCGAACGGGCGCTCGGCGTCGCGCTGTTCACCCGCTCCCCCACCGGCCTCGCGCCGACCGAGGCGGCGCTGATCCTGGCGCCCTTCGCCCGCTCCCTGAAGGCGACCGCGGCGGCGCTGCACCGGGCGGTGGCGAGCGAGGCCGAGGGCCTGTCGGGCCGGGTCCGGATCACCGCCTCCGAGGTGGTCGGCGCCGAGGTGCTGCCGACGATCCTCGCCGGATTGCACGCCCGCCATCCCGGCCTCGCCGTCGATGTGATGCTGTCCGACCGGATGCAGGACCTGCTGCACCGCGACGCCGACATCGCGGTGCGGATGGCGCCGCCGACGCAAGGAGCCCTGGTGGCGCGCCGGGTCGGGATCGTCCGCCTCGGTCTCTACGGCCACCGCCGCTACCTCGCGGTGCGCGGTTTGCCGGAGCGCCCGGCGGATCTCGACCGCCACAGCGTGATCGGCTTCGACGCCGAGACGCCGTTCCTGCGGGGGATGATGCGGCAAGCGCCCGCCCTCGCGGCGGCGCGCTTCGCCTGGCGCAGCGACAGCACGCTGGCGCAGCTCGCGGCCGTCCGGGCCGGGTTCGGCCTCGGCGCCTGCCACACCGCGCTCGCCGCCCGCGACCCGGACCTGATCCGTGTTGTGCCGGAGATCGTCTGGGAGCTGCCGACCTTCGTGGCGATGCACGAGGACCTGCGCTTCCTGCGCCGCTGCCGGGTCACCTTCGACGCCCTGGCCGAGGGGATGGCGGCCTATTGCGCGGAGTGAGGCCGAGCGGCGCGGCGAGGGCGTCGTGGCGGAGGGGGCTCGGGCGGCCCCCTCCAGTCAGTTCTTGTCGAGCCCGGCGATCGCCCGGGCGAAATCCCGCGCCGCGAAGGGCTCCAGGTCGTCCACGCCCTCGCCGACGCCGATGAAGTGGACCGGCAGGCCGAACTTGGCGGCGAGCGCCACCAGGATGCCGCCCCGCGCCGTGCCGTCGAGCTTGGTCATGACGAGGCCGGTGACCCCGGCGGCCTTCTGGAAGATCTCGACCTGGCTCAGCGCGTTCTGGCCCACCGTGGCGTCGAGGACGAGGAGCACGGCGTGGGGCGCCTCCGCGTCGAGCTTGCGGATGACGCGCAGCACCTTCTCGAGCTCCGCCATCAGCCCGGCCTTGTTCTGGAGCCGGCCGGCGGTGTCGATGAGCAGGATGTCGGTGCCGGCGTCGCGCGCCGCCTGGAGCGCGTCGTAGGCGAGGCCGGCGGCGTCCGATCCTTGGGGTCGGGCCACCACCGGCGCGCCGGTGCGCTCGCCCCAGACCCGCAGCTGCTCGATCGCCGCGGCCCGGAACGTGTCGCCGGCGGCCAGCATCACGCTATGCCCCTGGGCCCGGAACTTTTGCGTGAGCTTGCCGATCGTCGTGGTCTTGCCGGCGCCGTTGACCCCGATCATCAGGATCACGAACGGCTTCTTGGTCGTGTCGATCACGAGGGGCAGGGCGACCGGATCGAGGGCGCGCTCGACCTCCGCCGCCAGGATCGCCCGCACCTCGTCGGGGGCGATGCCCTTCTCGTAGCGGCCCTTGCCGACGGCCTCGGCGATCCGGGCCGCGGTGTCGAGACCGAAATCGGCCTGGATCAGCGCGTCCTCCAGCTCCTCCAGGGTATCGGCATCGAGCTTGCGCTTGGTGAACAGCCCGGTCACCCGGTCCGACAGGGCCGAGGAGGTGCGCTTGAGGCCGCCGGTCAGCCGGCTCCACCAGCCGCGTTTCTCGGCCGGCGCCTCGGGTTCGGCCGGGGGCTGGTAGATCACCAGCGGGGCAGCCTCTTCGGCTTCCGGAGCGTCCGGCGCCTCGCTCGTGGGCGCCTCGGGCTGCTCGTGAGTCTCGGTCGCCTCCGGCTCCTGTATCTCGGCGGCGGCGGGCGCGACCTCGGTCGGCTCGGGCTCGGGCTCGGGGGCGGCCGGCACCACGCCCTCGGGCTGGACGCCCTCGACGGGTTCGAGGTCGGCCCCGGCGAGTTCGTCGGGCAGGTCGTGCTCGGGGGCGGTCTCGGGCGAGGCCTCGGTCACGGTCGGGGGCGCCGGGAGCACGTCGTCGGCGCCGGTGGCGAAGTCGGGCACGCCCTCCGAGAGGGTGCCGGTCGGCTCCGTCGGCATCGTCGCGGCCGGATCGGGCTCGGCGGACTCGGGCCCGGCGGGCGTGGCCGGAGCGTCGGCGGGGGTCTCCGCAGGGGTCTCGGCAGGGGTCCCTGGCGACGTCTCGGCCTTCCGGCCGAACAGTCGGCCGAACCAGCCCGGCTGTTTCGTCTCACTCATCCGCACTTGCTCCAGACCCTGCAGACGATCTAGGGCGGCCTGCCCCGAACTTCGCCCGCACCCGCCGCTCCTGCGACAGCCTCATGATCGTTGACGACATACTCTCGCGGCTCCTCTACCGCGATGCCCTCGTGCTCGTCATCGACAAGCCGGCGGGTTTGCCGGTCCATCCGGGGCCGAAGGGCGGCGAGACGCTGACCCAGCACCTCGACGCCCTGCGCTTCGGCCTGCCGCGCCGGCCCGAGGCCGCCCACCGCCTCGACCGCGACACCTCCGGCTGCCTCGCGCTCGGCCGCCACGCCAAGGCGCTGGCCCGGCTCAACGCGCTGTTCGCGCAAGGCAAGGCCGACAAGACCTACTGGGCGCTGGTCGAGGGCGGGCCTCCCGAGGAATCGGGCGAGATCGCCCTGCCGCTCGCGCGCCGCTCCGACGATCCCCGCAGCTGGTGGATGAAGACCGATCCCGCCGGCGACCCCTCGCTCACCCGCTGGCGGGTGATGGGGCGCGACGCGGCCACCGGGCGGACCTGGCTGGCGCTCTCCCCGGTGACCGGGCGCACCCATCAGCTCCGGGTCCATTGCGCCGCGATGGGCTGGCCGATCCTGGGGGATTCCGTCTACGGCAGCGCCCCGCGCCAGGGCGGGCCGGGCCTGCAGCTCCACGCCCGCACCCTCGCGCTGCCGCTCTACCCGAAGAAGCCGGCGATCGCCGTCGAGGCCCCGGCGCCGGGGCACATGCGGGAGGGGTTGCGGGCCTGCGGTCTGGCGGAGGGGTGAGGTGGGGGCGCCCTGCGGACCTCCGGCGCCCGTCCGGTCCGCTCCACGCGCCGTAGCGCGGCACCCGCTTCAGACAAATCGACGAGGCGTCAGAAGAACGACCGCACCAGCCCGCTCACCAGCAAGTTCCATCCGTCGATCAGGATGAAGAACAGCACCTTGAACGGCAGCGAGATCACCGTCGGCGGCAGCATCATCATGCCCATCGACATCACGATGGTCGAGACGATCATGTCGATGACGAGGAAGGGCAGGGCGATGAGGAAGCCGATCTCGAAGCCGCGGCGCAGCTCGGAGATCATGAAGGCCGGGATCAGGATGCGCAGGTCGATCTTCTCGCCCTCCTGGGGCTTCGGGAAGGTACGGCTGGCGAGGTCCTGGAAGGTCTGGAGGTCTTTTGGCCGCACCTGGGCCGACATGAACTCCCGGAACGGATCGGTGATGCGGGTGAAGGCCTCCTCCTCGGTGATCCGGTTCTCCTGGAGCGGGCGCACGCCCTCGCTCCAGGCCCGGTCGAAGGTCGGCGCCATGACGTAGAAGGTCATGAACAGCGACAGGCTGACGAGGAAGAGGTTGGCCGGCGTGCTCTGGAGGCCGAGGCCGGAGCGCAGGAACGAGAACGCGACGGCAAAGCGGGTGAAGCTCGTCACCATCACGAGGAGCCCGGGCGCCAGCGACAGCACCGTGAGGAGCGCCACGATCTGGAGGATGCGCCCGCTCGCGGCACCGTTGCCGGGGGGCAGGAGCGCGTCGAGGCCCGGGATGCCGGTGACGCCGGCCGCTCCCCCGCCGGCGGCTTGCGCCAGGGCGGCACCGGCCGACACGAGGAGCAGGAGCGTCGCGCCGAGGGCGACCTTGGTGCGATGCCTCACTGGACCACCAGAGCTTCGACGATGAGCTCGCGCACGGCGCCCTTGGTGCGCAGGGCCACGCGCTCGTTGAGATCCTCGCGCAGGTGCTGGAGGCCGCTCGCCCCCTCGATCTGGGCGGTCGAGAGCGTGCGCAGATACGCCACGAGGTCGGCCTTGATCTCCGCGATCGTGACGTCCGGGGTCGGCAGGCTGCCGGTCTTGAACACCACCGAGGATTCGATGCGGACCCAGGAATCGGCCGGCTCGGCGAGGTTCGTCACCACCGAGCCGACGCTGCGCAGGGTGAGCTCGCCCGAGTAGTTCAGCACCTTGGCGGCCTTCTCGTGCTCCTGCGCCTCGCGGGTCTTCTGGTCGACCGCCTTCTCGACGCTGGTCATCAGGTACATGCCGAGGCCAGCGCCGGTGCCGACCGCCACCAGGGTGCAGAGGGCGAGGGCCCCGATCCAGGCCTTGCCGCCGCCCTTCTTCTCGTCCTTGTCCGCCATCGCGCGTCCTTCCGGTTCAGGGCCGTCAGAACGGCGCGACGGTCTCGAAGATCTGCTGGCCGAGGGTCGGGCCCTGCACGTCGGTCAGGCGGCCGCGGCCGCCATACGAGACGCGGGCCTCCGCGATCTTGTCGTAGTCGATGGTGTTCTTGCGTGAGATGTCGCGCGGCCGGACGATGCCGGCGACGTTGAGGACGCGGACCTCGTTGTTGACCCGGATCTCCTGCGAGCCGCTGATGAGGAGATTGCCGTTCGGCAGCACTTCGGTGATCACCGCGGCGACCGACAGGCTGAGATTCTCCTTGCGGTCGATGGTGCCCTGGCCCTTCGTCTCGGTGCCCGAGCGGATGCCGGTATCGGCCGTGGCCGAATCCTTCAGGCCCGAGACGCCGTAGCCGAAATCGAAGCCGAGGCTCGACTTCTGGCTGCGCGAGCGGTCGCTGGCGTTGTCGAACTGCGCCTTGTCGTTGATCAGGATGCTGACCGTCAGCACGTCGCCGATATTGCGGGCGCGGGGATCCTGAAACAGGTCGGCGCTCGCCGGCGACCAGGTCGAGTGGTAGCCGTGCCGGCTCTGGAGCGTGCCGAAGCTCGACGGCAGGGCCTCGCGCGGGGCGGCGAGCCCGGTGCCGATCGGGGTCAGGACCGGCGGGCGGCCGAACTCGTCGAGCTTGCTCTGGCAGCCGGCGAGGGAGAGACCCGCCACGGCGAGGGCAAGAAGGCGGGAAGCCGGAGCTCTGCGGGTCATCACGATCTCTCGTTGTCCTTGCGGCGGCCGGCCTCGGCCATCTTGCGGGCCAGCGACGCGGCGCGGGACGCCTCCATCTCAGCGAGCACCGCGCTCGCCGTGCGGGCATTGAGCTTCACCAGGATCGCCGCGGCGTTGTCCTCGGGCATGTTGGTGAGCTGGAGCGCGGCCGCGTCGGCCCGCATCTTGGCGTAGACCGCCACCACGCTCTCGTCGGCCTTGGCCAAAAATTCCTTGCGGCGCTGGACCACCGCCTCGTACTCGGCGCGCTTCTCCTCCAGGCGGCGGATGCGCTCCTCGACCTGCTTCTCGAGCGCGGCGAGCTGCTCCTTCTGCCAGGCGAAGCGGGCATCGGCCGCCGCATCCGCGATGGTGGCGCAGTAGCCGGTCCTGGACGGGTCCTTGGCGGCGCCCCCGGCGGCGAAGTCCTGGGCGGTCGGCTCCTTGGGGGCGTCGCGGGCCGCGATGGCCCGCATCGCCGCGTCCTTGGCCGGGTCGGGCGCCGGCCCGCCATGGCCGTCGCCGGCGGCCAGCGCCGGGCCGGCGAGCGCCAGGAGGAGGGCGGCCAGAAGGATCCGGGTCATTGGACGACGAGCTCCGCCTGGAGGGCGCCGGCGGTCTTCACCGCCTGGAGGATCGCGATGATGTCGGTGGGCTTCAGGCCGACCTGGTTGAGGCCGCGCACCAGCGTCTGGAGGTCGGAGCCGCCCAGCACCGCGAGCCGGCCCTGCTCCTCGCGCGCCGCCACCTCGGTGCGCGGCACCACCGTGGTCTGGCCGTTCGAGAACGGCGCGGGCTGGGACACCTCCGGCGTTTCGGTGACCCGCACCGTGAGGTTGCCGTGGGTGACCGCCACCGTGGAGATCTGGACGTTGCGGCCGATCACCACCGTGCCGGTGCGCTGGTCGACCACGACCCGGGCCGGCACGTCGGGCTGGATCGTCAGGTCGCCGATCTCGGCCACGAGGCGCGGCAGGATCATGTCGCGGGGGCGCTGGAGCACCACCGAGCGCTGGTCGCGCGGGCTGGCGATGCGGCGGTGGAAGCGGCCCATCGCGTAGGCGTTGATGGCATCGGCCACCATCGTGGCGGTCTTGAAGTCGGGGTTCTTCAGTTCGAAGACGAGTTCGGGCAGGTCGCGGAACGCGCCCGGCACCTCGCGCTCGATGAGCGCGCCGTTGGGGATGCGGCCGGCGGTCGGTACGCCCTGCGTCAGCTGCTCGGCCTGGCCCTGCGCGGAGAATCCCGAGACCGCGAGCGGTCCTTGCGCGGCGGCGTAGACGTTGCCGTCGCCGCCCGACAAAGGCGTCATCAGCAGCGTGCCGCCGCGCAGCGAGGTCGCGTCGCCGAGCGAGGTCACCGTCACGTCGATGCGCGAGCCGGCGCCGACATAGGGCGGCAGGTCCGCCGTCACCATCACGGCGGCGACGTTGCGGGTGCGCAGGCGCGCGTCGCGCACGTTGATGCCCATCCGGTCGAGCATCGATTGCAGCGACTGCTCGGTGAACTGGGCGTTGCGCAGGGTGTCGCCGGTGCCCTGGAGGCCGGTGACGAGGCCGTAGCCGACGATCTGGTTGTCGCGCACGCCCTTGAGGCTGGCGACGTCCTTGATGCGGGCATACCCGCCGCTGGCGATCACCGGGGCGACCGCGAAGGCCGGGACGGACGGGGCCGCGAGGCCGGAGCCGAGCGCGAGGAGGCCGAGGACGACGCGCGCGACGCGCAGGGAGGCCCGCATCAGAACCCGCCGATCTTGATGCGGCCGTCGGCCATCACGGTACCGAGCACGATCCGGTTGGTGTCGGTGTTGCGCACCCGGATCGTCTCGCCGAGGCCGCCATTCTGCAGCGGCGAGCCGACCGCCGTGATGACGAGGCCGTTCTCCTCGAAGATCATCTGGGTCGGCGTGCCGCGGCTGACGAGGCGCGGGTCGTCGACGGCGTTGACCGGCACCGGCTCGCCCGGCAGCAGCATCCGGCGGGCGACGCGCCCGACGATGGCCATCGGCGCGTCGATCACCGCGGCCCGGGCCCGGTAGGTCGTCGGGTAGGATTGGAGCCGCAGCATCGACTCCTTGATCGTGTCGCCCGGATAGATCGTCACGGTCGGCACCGGCAGCATCATCTCGCCCGCCGTGAGGGCGGGGGACATGTCGGCGGGCGAGGACGGGACCGGGGCGGCCACGCCGAGGGCCGCCGGCAGGCAGAGGCCGACCAGCGCCAGGAGGAGGCGCGAGCGCCGGAGGCGGAGATGCCAGAGAGAGGTGACCATGGGGTGTCGCGCCGGGAGGAGGGGCACCGCCGGAGCCGGCGGCGAGGCAGTCTCACCGTGGAGGGGGTCCGCGAGGCTGGGACGCCCGGGATCCCGGCTCAGCGGATACCCTTGGAGATCGTGCCGGCCATCTCGTCGACGGCCTGGATCACCTTGGAGTTCATCTCGAACGAGCGCTGGGCGGTGATCAGGCTGGTGATCTCCTTGACCGGATCGACGTTCGAGCCTTCGAGGTAGCCCTGCTGCAGCTTGCCGTAGCTGACGTCGCCGGGATTGCCGATCACCGCCGCGCCCGAGGCCGGCGTCTCGCGGTAGAGGCCGTTGCCGAGAGGCTCGAGGCCCGACTCGTTGGCGAAGTTGGCGATGGTGAGCTGGCCGATGTTCTGCTGCGCGACCTGGCCCTCGATCTTGGCGAAGACCTGGCCCGACTGGTTGATGGTGATCTCGGTGGCGTTGTTCGGGATCAGGATCGCCGGGTCGACGGTGTAGCCCTCGAGCGTGACGAGCTGGCCGGTGGCGTTCTTGTTGAAGGCGCCGGCGCGGGTGTAGTTGATCTCGCCGCTCGGGCTCTGGATCTGGAAGTAGCCGCGGCCGTTGATGGCGAGATCGAGCTGGTTGGCGGTGTTCGTCAGCTGGCCCTGGCGGTGCAGGTTGCGGATGGCGGCGGCGCGCACGCCGAGGCCGAGCATCGCGCCCTCGGGGATCGCCTCCTGGCCGGACTGGTTCGGCACGCCCTGCTGGCGCTCGGCCTGGTAGAGCAGGTCGGTGAACTCGGCCCGCGCCCCCTTGAACCCGGTCGTGTTCAGGTTGGCGATGTTGTTGGCGATGACTTCGAGGTTGAGCTGCTGGGCGGACATGCCCGTGGCGGCGACGGCGAGCGCTCTCATCTGCGTAACGTCCTCAGATCGCCATGCGGCTCAGTTCGAGGTAGGCGGACACGACCTTGTCGCGGATGGCGACGGCGGTCTGCAGGCTCTGCTCGGCGGACATCACCGCCTCGACGACCTGCTGGGCCGAGGCCTTGCCCTGGATGCCGGCGATCGAGGCGGCCTCGCCGGCGCGCAGGTCGTTGCGCACACCGGAGGCGAAGCTCGCCATGATCTGCCCGAAATCCGCCGGGGCGGCGGCGTCGGCGCCCGGGACGGCGCCGGTCACCGGGGGCAGCATCGCCCGCTGGACGGAGGCGGCGGCCTCGGGCCGGGCGGAGGCGGCGGCCCGGTCGAAGGCCGAGAGGGTGAGGGCCTCGATCATCGGATGCTCATGTCCTCAGGAGGTCGATCACGCTGGCCACCATGGCGCGGGCCTGCTTGATCACCTGCAGATTGGCTTCGTAGGAGCGGTTGGCCTCGCGCATGTCGGCCATCTCGATCAGGGCGTTGACGTTCGGCAGCTTGACGTTGCCGTTCTGGTCCGCCGCCGGGTTGCTCGGGTCGTGCTCGACCCGGAACGGGGTCTTGTCGGTGTCGATGTCGCGCACCCGCACCGACGCGGCGCCGATGGCCCGGTCGAGTTCGGCCTTGAAGGTCACGGTCTTGCGCGAATAGGGGTCGGCGCCCGGCGCGTCGCCGGTGGACTGGGCGTTGGCGAGGTTCTCCGACACCACGCGCATGCGCAGGGACTGGGCCTCGAGGCCC
>NZ_JTHF01000433.1 GCF_001043895.1 Methylobacterium indicum | reverse complement strand
GGCGCTCTACGCGGCGGCGTTCTGTCTGCCGCTCGGCCTCGTCCTGGCGCTGATCGGCTTGGCCGCCAAGACGCTCTATCCGAGCATGAACAGCCTCTACGCGCTGCCGATCTTCCTGAAGAACATGCACCCGCTGCTCGCCGGCGTCGTCACCACCTCGCTCGTCGCCTCGATCTTCGTCAGCGTCAGCACCGTGGCGCTCGCCATCGCGTCGCTCGTCGTGCGCGACTTCTACGTGCCGTACTGGAAGCCGGAGCCGGCCCAGGAGCTGCGCATGACGCGGGTGTTCTCGCTCGTCATCGCCGTGGTGCCGCTGGTCTTCGTGTTCTTCATCCCGGAGATCCTGAAGCTGTCGTTCTTCACGCGGGCCTTGCGCCTGTCGATCTCGATCGTCGCGATGGTCGGCTTCTACCTGCCCTGGTTCAGCTCGAACCGCGGCGCGACGCTGGGGCTCCTCGGCGCGGCGCTCGCCACCACGGTGTGGTACGCGCTCGGCAACCCCTACGGCATCGACAACATGTACATCGCCGGCCTCGCGCCGCTCGTCGTGATGGGCATCGAACGCGCCTTCCGCTGGGGCGGCAAGGAGCAGGCCAAGGCGCAGGCCGAGC
>NZ_JTHF01000432.1 GCF_001043895.1 Methylobacterium indicum | reverse complement strand
CGACGCCAACGCGCCCGACGCGGTCGCCCGGAAGGCGTCGGGCGCGATCTCGGTCGATCCAGCGAAGTTTCACCGCATCGACCATCGCGGCCGGCACTTCACGGTCGCCGGTCCGCTCAACGTGGCGCCGTTGCCGCAAGGCCGCCCGGTCCAGTTCCAGGCCGGGCAGTCGGAGGCGGGCGTGTCCGTCGGCGCCGCCCTTGCCGAGGTCGTCTACACCTCGCAGCCGAGCTTCGAGGGCGCCGTCGCCTTCGCGGCCGAGCTGCGCCGGCGCGCCGTCGCCTTCGGGCGTGGGCCCGGCCTGCCCTTCGTGATGAATTCCTTCCACTGCCTCATCGGCGAGTCCGAGGCCGATATCGGCCGGCGCCTCGCCGAGAAGCACGCCCGGATCGACTACGACCAGGGCCGGCTCAAGCTCGCCGACATGCTGGGCGGGGAGATCGACCTGTCGGGTCTTCCCCTCGACGCGCCCCTGCCCGCTTCGCTGCTGCCGGAGGTGACCCGCATCAACCGCCGACGCGGCCGGGTCGAGATCTTCCGCCGCTATGCCGAGCAGGGATTGCCGCTGCGCCGGCTCATCATCGAGGCGCAGGAGACCGGCCACTGGTCGGTCGCCGGCACTCCCGAGCAACTGGCCGACGCCCTCGAAGAGCGCTACCGCGCCGGGATCCTCGACGTCGTCACCCTGCACGGTCTCGGCAACCCGGATCAGGAAGATCTCCTGATCAACGGTCTCCTGCCCGAGCTGCGGCGCCGCGGCCTGATCGATACCGACTATCTCGGCGAGGATTTCCGCTCCAACCTCGAATTGCCGCCGCTTGCCGGCGCGGATCGCGTCAGCGCGGCCTAGGAGAAGATACTCCCGGTTTCGCTCCGGCCGGCGGAGCGCCCTGCCCTGTCGTTGCCGATCTTTGAAAATGCATTTCGTTGACGGCAGGCGACGACAAGGAAGATAATCGTATCAATCCACGACAGATGCTTCGTAATCGCGCGTCTCGATTTTTCAAACTGCTTCGCAGATTGCGACGAATGCTTGAAGCGCGACGCCCCAACCGTGGCGCGGGAGACCGGAACAACCCGCCATGATCCTCATCGCGCTCCTCACCGCGATCGCCGGGCCGCCGCGCGGACGCGCCAAGGCGTCGGCGCCCGGGCCGGACGCGCAAAGGCCTCCCCCGACCGAGCCCGGGGCCGCCGCACCCGACCGCAGCAGCCCGTGCGGGACCCTCCCGGCACCGCGCCGTCCCGACCGTCCGAGTTCCCGATGACCTACCGCCTGAGCCTCCTCGACAAGAGCCCGCTGCTGCCGGGCGAGCCGGCCACCGCCGCCTTGCAGCGCACGATCGTGCTGGCGCAAGCCGCCGAACGCCTCGGCTACGCACGCTTCTGGGTGGCGGAGCACCACGCCAATCCGGGCCTCGCCGGCACCGCGCCCGAGATCCTGATCGCGCATCTCGCCGCGCGCACGCAGCGCATCCGGCTCGGCTCCGGCGGCGTGCTCCTGCCGCATTACAGCCCCTACAAGGTCGCCGAGACCTTCAACCTGCTCGCCGCCCTGGTACCGAACCGGATCGACCTCGGCATCGGCAAGGCCCCGGGCGGCCTGCCCGACGCGACCCGCGCCCTGCGGCGGCGGCACGCTCCGGGTGAGAGCGTCGCCTTCGACGACCTCCTCGCCGAACTCGACCGCTACCTCGCCCCTCCCGAGACGGGCTCCTTGCGCGCCCTGCCGACGCCGCCCGCGCCTCCGGAGCGATTCCTGCTGGGCGCCAGCCCCGACAGCGCGCGCACGGCCGCGGCGCTTGGCTGGCGCTTCGTCTATGCCGGCCAGCTCAACGGCGATCCGCGGGCGACCGAGGCGAGCCTAGAGGCCTACGCGCAGGCCGGCGCCCCGGCCCCGCCCCTCCTCGCCGTCACCGCGCTCGCCGCCGCGACCACCGAGGAGGCCCGGGCGCTGACCGACCCGCTCCAGGTGGTGCGCGTGACGCTGCCCGACGGCCAGAGCGTCAACCTCGGCAGCGAGGCGCAAGCCGCGGAATTTGCCCGGCAAGGCGGTGCCGCCTCCTACCGGACCGAGGTCCGCCGGCCGCATGTGCTGTCGGGCACCGCCGGGCAAGTCCGGGCCGAACTCGACCAGCTCCATGCCCGCTTCGGCATCGAGGAATTCGTCATCGACACGCCGCCTTCCGCGACCGGCCGACGCCTCGCCTCCGTGACCCTGCTCGCGAGCGGCGCCCCGGCGCTGGCGGCCTGACCTTCGAGAGCCCCACGATGACCCAGACCCGTCTCACCTTCGGCCTGATGCTCCAGGGCGGCGGCAGCCACATGAATGCGTGGCGCCACCCGAGCAACCCGGTCGATGCCAGCGTCAACCTCGACTTCTTCGTCCGCAACGCCCGCAAGGCGGAAGCGAACGGCATCGCCTTCGCGTTCGTAGCCGACGGGCTCTACATCAACGAGAAGTCGATCCCGCACTTCCTCAACCGCTTCGAGCCGCTGACCATCCTGTCGGCGCTGGCGGCGAGCACCGACAAGCTCGGCCTCGTCGGCACGGTCTCGACCTCCTACAGCGACCCCTTCACCATCGCCCGGCAATTCGCCTCGCTCGACCTGATCAGCGGCGGCCGGGCCGGGTGGAACGCCGTGACCTCGCCGCTCGAAGGCTCGGGGCGGAACTACAGCCGGCCGCATCCCGAGCACGCCCTCCGCTACGAGATCGCGGGGGAGCACCTCGACGTCGTGAAGGGCCTGTGGGATTCCTGGGACGACGACGCCTTCCCGCGCGACCGCGAGACCGGCCGGTTCTTCGATCCCGACAAGCTGCACCGCCTCGACCACAAGGGGCGCTTCTTCCAGGTCGAGGGCCCGCTCAACATCCAGCGCTCGGCCCAAGGCCAGCCGGTGGTGTTCCAGGCCGGCTCGTCGGAGGCCGGCATCGGGCTCGCCGGGCGCCACGCCGACGCGGTCTTTGCCAACCACGTGCCGCTCCCCGAGGCGCAGAGCCTGTACCGCAGCCTCAAGGCGAGCGCGGTCGCCCATGGCCGCCGGGCCGACGACCTCAAGGTCTTTCCCGGCGCCGGCCCGATCGTCGGGCGGACCAGGGCCGAGGCGGAAGAGAAGTACCGGGCGATCCGCGACCTGATCTCGATCGACGATGCGCTCGCCTATCTCGGCCGCTTCTTCGACCACCACGATTTTTCCGCCTACCCGCTCGACGCGCCCTTCCCCGACCTCGGCGAGATCGGCCGCAACAGCTTCCGCTCGACCACCGACCGCATCAAGCGCAACGCCGCCGAGAAGGGCCAGACCCTGCGCGAGGCGGCGCTCGAGGCCGCGACCCCGCGCACCGACCTGATCGGCTCGGCCGAGGAGGTCGCCGGCGAACTGATCGCCCGCGTCGAGCAGGGGGCGGCGGACGGCTTCGTGCTGGGCTTTCCCGTGATCGGCCAGGGCCTCGACGATTTCGTCGACCTCGTGATTCCGGTGCTGGAGGCGCGCGGGGTCTACGACCGCACGCTTCCCGGACAAACCCTGCGCGACCATCTCGGTCTGCCCCGCCGCGACAGCCGCTACGCCGCCGAGGACGCGGCGCCCGCGCGCCGGGCGGGCGGGCGATGACGATCCGGACGGGTGTCCTTGAGCGGGGAACCGACCCCGGCATCCTCGCGACGCTCCCCGAGTTCACGGCCTTGCGCCGCGACCTGCACCGGCATCCGGAACTCGCCTTCCGGGAGACCCGCACGAGCGGTCTCGTGGCGGAGCGGTTGACCGCCTGGGGCTACGCCGTGACGACCGGGCTCGGCGGCACCGGGGTGGTCGGGGTGCTGCGGAAGGGTGAGGGCGTGCGCCGGCTCGGCCTGCGGGCGGACATGGACGCGCTTCCCATCCGCGAGCGGACCGGCCTGCCCCATGCCAGCGCCACGGACGGCGCGATGCATGCCTGCGGCCATGACGGCCACACCACCATCCTGCTGGCCGCCGCCCGGCGCCTCGCCGAGGCCGAGTTCTCCGGCACGCTGACGCTGATCTTCCAGCCGGCCGAGGAGATCGGCGCCGGCGCGCGCACGTTGCTCGGCGAGGGCCTGTTCGAGCGCTTCCCGGTCGACGCGGTGTTCGGCCTGCACAACTGGCCGGGCGTCCCGCGCGGCCAGTTCGGCTTCGTCGCCGGACCGGCGATGGCGGCGGTGGACAAGGCGACGATCCGGATCGTCGGCCGCGGTGGTCACGGCGCCTCGCCCCACGAGACCGTCGATCCGGTGGTGGCGGCGTCCTCCCTCGTGCTCGCGCTGCAGAGCGTGGTGTCGCGCAACGTCGATCCGCGCGAGGCGGCGGTGGTCAGCGTCGGCGCCATCCACGGCGGGGAGGCCTCGAACGTGATCCCCGACAGCGTCGACCTCACGCTCACCATCCGCAGCTTCGAGCCGTCGGTCCGCGACCGGCTGGAAGAGCGGGTCACCGCGATCGCACGGGCCCAGGCCGAGAGCTACGGCGCCCAGGCAGAGGTCGACTACCGCCGCGGCCTGCCACCCCTGCGCAACCACTCGGCGGAGACCGCCTTCGCCCGCGACGTCGCGCTCGCGACCTTCGGGCCGGAGCGCGTGGCGGACGAGTTCCGCCCGCGGATGGCGAGCGAGGATTTCGCCCACCTGGTGGCGGCGCGTCCGGGCAGCTTCCTCTTCGTCGGTAACGGCGACGGGCCGCCGCTGCACAGCCCGGACTACGACTTTGACGACGCCCTGATCGCGCCCGCCGCGACCTACTGGGTCCGCCTCGCCGAAACCTTCCTCGCCTGACCCCGCGACCGGAGCGGCCCATGCCCGACCAGTTCGTCTCGACCACACCCCTCGACCCGCGGGCCAGGCCCCTCGTCGACCAGCTGACGCAGGAATACGTTACCCGCTACGGCAGCTACTTCGGCGATCCGCCGGGCGCGGAGATGACCCGCTACCCGCCCGAGGTCTTCGCGGCCCCGGACGGCCACTTCCTGCTCCTCCTGCGCGACGGCGTCGCGATCGCCGGAGGCGCGTTCAAGCGCCTCGACGCGCGGACCGCCGAGTTGAAGCGGGTCTGGACCGACACCGCCTTTCGCCGCCAGGGCCTGGCGCGCCGGGTCGTCGCGGAACTGGAGGTGCAGGCCGTGCGGCAGGGCTATGGGCGGGCCTACCTCACCACGGGCTTTCGCCAGCCCGAGGCCAAGGGGCTCTATCTCGGCCTCGGCTACACGCCCCTGTTCGACCTCGACGTCGATCCCGAGACCTACGGCATCCTGCCCTTCGAGAAGGCGCTGCCGGGCGCCGCGCTGACGCAGACCGGCCCGCAGCGCACAGCCGCTTGATCGAACGATCCCTCACAGCCTCCGAGCCCGATCCCCCATGCCCCTCGCTGCCAACGTGGCGGACCTGCCCGCGCAGGCCCGCGCCGCCTCCCTCGGTCGCAACTTCAGCGGCTTTCGCGTCGTCCCGGCCCGCTACCCGGCCCGCACCGTCGGCACGATCTTCGCCGGTCTCGTCATCGCGGGCGTGCTGTACTCGGTCCTCACCAACCCGCGCTGGGGCTGGGACGTGTTCGCCGAGTGGTTCTTCGCCGAGCCGGTGCTGGTCGGGCTCGGGCGCACCCTGCTGCTGACGGCGCTCGGCACGGTCCTCGGCTTCCTGGTCGGAACACTGCTCGCGCTCGCCCGGGTCTCCGGCTCGCCGCTGCTCTCGGGGCTCGCCTGGGGCTATGTCTGGTTGTTTCGCTCGATCCCGTTGATCGTGCTGCTCCTGATCCTCAACAATCTCGGCTATCTCTACGACACGATCTGGCTCGGCGTGCCGTTCACCGGGATCACGCTCGCTTCCTGGCAGACGACGCAACTGATCACGCCGTTCCTCGCCGCAGTGCTCGGGCTGACGCTGCACGCCTCCGCCTTCTCCAGCGAGATCGTGCGCGGCGGCATCCTGGCGGTGGACCAGGGCCAGCACGAGGCCGCCGCGGCGCTCGGACTGCCGCGCCACCGACAGTTCGCGCGCATCGTCCTGCCCCAGGCGATGCGGACCATCCTGCCGACCGCCTTCAGCGAAATCATTTACATCGCGAAAGGCACCTCGCAGGTCTACATCCTGGCCCTGCCCGAGCTGTTCTACACGATCCAGGTCATCTACCGGCGCAACCTCGAGGTCATCCCGCTCCTGATGGTGGCAACCATCTGGTACCTGGTGATCCTCAGCGTCCTGTCCTTCGTCCAGCGCCACGTCGAGCGCTACTACGCCCGCGGCGCATTGCGGAATCCGCCGCCCTCGCTGATCGGCACAACACTTAAGCGCCTGCGCCGGGCCGGCGCTCCCGCGCGATCCACGGTTCCGGCCGTCTCCCCCCCGTCGGTTCTGCCCGCCCGCCAGGGCGGCGAGATCCGCATCACGAGCGTCTCGAAGAGCTTCGGCCCCCTCAAGGTGCTCGACGATGTCAGCCTCGCCCTGCGGCCGGGCAGCGTGACGGCGATCATCGGCCAGTCCGGTTCCGGCAAGTCTACGCTCCTGCGGGCGATCAACCATCTCGAGCGGGTCGATGCCGGCTTCATCGCCATCGACGGCGAGCTGATCGGCTACCGCCAGGACGGCGACACGCTCTACGAGCTCAAGGAGAAGGACATCCTGGCCCGCCGCGTCGATGTCGGCATGGTTTTTCAGAGCTTCAACCTGTTCCCGCACCTCACGGTGATCGAGAACATCGTCGAGGCGCCGGTCACCGTCCGCGGCCTGCCCCGGGCCCAGGCGCTCGCAGAGGCGCGCGAGCTGCTGGCCAGGGTCGGCCTCGCCGACAAGGCCGACGCCTATCCGCGCCAGCTCTCCGGCGGCCAGCAGCAGCGCGTCGCCATCGCCCGGGCGCTGGCTTTGCGGCCCAAGGTGCTGCTGTTCGACGAGCCGACCTCCGCCCTCGACCCCGAACTCGTCGGCGAGGTGCTCGACGTGATCAAGGAGCTCAGCCTCTCCGGTACCACCCTGGTGATCGTCACCCACGAGATCGGCTTTGCCCGCGAGGTCGCCGACC
>NZ_JTHF01000431.1 GCF_001043895.1 Methylobacterium indicum | reverse complement strand
GTTGGTCTGCGCGGCGATCGACGAGATCGTCGTCACGGCGGCGCCGATCTGCTCGGAGGCGGTGCCGAGTTCGGCCATCGCCGAGCCGGAAGCCTCGGCCTCGCGGGCGGCGTGCGACGCCACCTCGTTGGAGCGCAGCACCTGGCGTTGGATCTCGTGGAGCGAGGAGACCATCTCCTCGGCGGCCGAGGCGACGGTCTGCACGTTGACCGAGGTCTCCTCGGCGGCGGCGCTGGAGGCGACGGCCTGGCGGTTGGTGGTGTCGGCGACCTGGGTCATCGAGCGGGCGGTGGCGTCGAGCTCGGTGGCCGCGGAGGTGACGATCTCGAGGGAGCGGGCGACCTTCTGCTGGAAGGCGCGGACCAGGGCGTCGACCCGGTCGGCGCGGCGCTGGCGGGCGGATTGCTCGGTGGCCTGGGCGGCTTCGAGGTCGAGGCGGGCGATGGCGTTGTCGCGGAACACCGCGACGGCGCGGGCCATGTCGCCGATCTCGTCGCGGCGGGTCAGGTCGGGGATCTCGGCCCGGACGTCGCCGTTCGCCAGCCCGGTCATGCGCCGCGTCGCCCGGTTGATCGGCCGCACGAAGGAACCGGCCGCGACGAAGA
>NZ_JTHF01000430.1 GCF_001043895.1 Methylobacterium indicum | reverse complement strand
GCTGGGATGGCCCGGCCCCGATCGGTCCCACCGAGCCGAGGAAATGTCATGCCCGTCGCGTCCCGCCTCCCCGCTCTCGCCCTCGCGGGGCTCCTGCTCCTCGGGGCCGGCCCGGCCCTCGCCGCCGGCCTCGATTGTCCGGCCGGCGGCAAGGCCGCGCCGGACGGGCCTCTGTTCGAGGCGATCATGAAGCCGGGCGCCGCCGCGGGCTCGAATCGCGCCCTGGGCGATGCCGTGAAGCGCCTGAGGGCCGAGGGCCTGTCGAATGGGGCGATCATCGACCACGCGGTGGCGTCCTACTGCCCGGTGATCGACCGCGACACCAGCCTGACGCCGCCCCAGAAGCGATCGGCCCTGCGCAGCTTCGCCGCGCAGGTCACGACGCTCGCCTACGATCCGTCCCAGGACGCGACGCAGATCCTGGTGACGGTGCCGGTCCCGACCGCCCTGTCCGACCAGATCGACGCGGCTGCCGCCAAGGCGAAGCTACCGCGCGACACCTGGATCCTGCGGACCTTGGAGGCGGGGGCCGGCGGCCGCCAGGGCTGAGACCGAAGGGCGGGTTTCCGGGGTCGACCGGTCGCCCGTTCCCTCAGAGCAGCCCGAGCGACGCCAGTTCCCGCCGCATCGCCTCGGGCATCGCCGCGAGGTCGCCGGCCGCGTGGCGGGAGATGTCGCGCGGGGCATCGGCGGGGGTGAGGTAGCGCCAGCCCTGGAACGGCCGGCAGGGCCGCGGCTCGACCGGCGTCACGGCCGGATCGAGGACGAGACGGCAGCGGCCGACGCCCTCACCATCGACGAAGGGGCGGATCGCCAGGACGGGCTGGCGGCAGGCGATCAGGCCGCGAATCACCCAGTAGAGCGAACCCGCGCCGACGATCTCGTCGCCGCGCTTCGGGACCATCCGGGTGATATGGGCCTGCTCGGGCGGGCGGCCCTGGCGCACGGCCTCGGCCCGGCGCGCGGCGATCCACTCCTCGAGATCGGCGATGGACTCGCAGCCGACGCAGAGCTTGAGGAGGTTCAGGGACATCGGGACCGGGTTCGAGGCTGTGGGCTGCGCGGTCCCTGTGCGGCGATCATGGCGCCGCGAGGGCAGAGGCCTCGCCGCGAGGACAGAGGCCTCGCCGCGAGGGCGAAGCACTCACGCAGCGACGCAGGGCCGCTCAGGTGAAGCGGGCGAGCTTCTCGTTGACCGCGAGGTCGTCGATCTCCGCGAAGGCGTCCTCGAGGGTGACCGCGTCGTCGATCGGCGGCGCCTCCTCGCGCACCGGCACGAAGGCGATGTCGTCGTCGGCCAGAGCGGTCTCGACGAGACGCAGCCGCGGCGCCGCCTCGGGCCTGTCGCCGTCATCCCCCCTCCCCCGGCCCGTCGCGACGATCTCGTCGACGTCGTCCTGGTCGAGGGCGGTTCCCGGCATCTCGGCGCGCTGCCCGGCCTGCGCCGGCGGATCGTCCTCGCTGGCCCAGATCTCGATCATCGCGGTCAGGCGCTGCTCGAGGTAGCGCAGGGTGTTGACGATGCGGCTGGTGCGCTGGGCCGTCAGGTCCTGGAACGAGCAGGCGGTGTAGATCTGGGTCGCGTTGTGGTCGAGGCGGTCGCAGACGCTGCTCTCGGCGCCGGTCTCGCGCAGGGTCCAGGCGACCTCCTGGACCTCCTCGGCGGCCTGAAGGATGTCGGAGGTCGCGCGCTCGGTGGTCCTCACGATGCCGTCGAGGGCCTCCGAGGCGGCGCCGAGCTGGCTCTGGTCCTGTTCGGGCGTGTGGATCGCTGCGATCTCGGACTTGGTGCGGCTGATCGCCTTCGCCATCTCGATCAGGTCGAAGCGCAGGCGCTCCATCCCGGGCGGGCCGCGCTCGGCCGTGACGACGGTCTCGATCCGGCCGATCGCCTGGAGCAGCACGTCGGTATCGGCGTGGCGGTTGCGCCGGGCGAACTCGCCGAGGAACCAGCGTCCCCGCGCGGTCTCCAGCATCGCGCCCTCGATGACGTCGTACTCCTCCCGCGGCATGGGGAGCGAAGGGGTCCCGGCCATCTCACCTGCCCTGTCAATCGCCCACCGGATCGGCCGGCGCGGCGTCGCCCGATCAGGCGTGTCGTCGTTAAGGCTTGACATCCCGGCGTTAACGGCGGCTTACGCCAGGCCCGCCCCGGGGCGGCTGATTCGGTCTCGCCCCCAAGGTTCTCGTGACGGTCCCTCCGCCCTCCTCCCGCGACGGCCTGCGCCTCGCCCTCCTCTATGCGGCGGTCTTCGCCGGAATCGGCGTGGCGATGCCGTTCCTGCC
This sequence comes from Methylobacterium indicum, assembly GCF_001043895.1. Taxonomy (GTDB): domain Bacteria; phylum Pseudomonadota; class Alphaproteobacteria; order Rhizobiales; family Beijerinckiaceae; genus Methylobacterium; species Methylobacterium indicum. The sequence continues at coordinate 3,185 of NZ_JTHF01000430.1, read as the reverse complement.
GCTCTGGCTCGCCGGGCTCGGCCTCGGACCCGAATTGATCGGGGCGCTCGTCGCCCTGCCGATCCTGGTCCGGATCGTCGCGACCGCGCCGCTCGTGGGCCTGATCGACCGGGGTGTTGCGCCCCGCACGCTGATGGTCGCCGGCAGCCTCGGCCTTGCCGCGACCTGGGCCCTGATGCCCCCGGCGGCCTCCCTGTCCTGGCCGCTGCTCGCGGGGGTGATCGTCGTCAACGCCGTCGCCGGCGCATCGCTCGTGCCCTGCCTCGATTACCAGAGTCTCGCCGCGGTGCGCCGCAGGCCGGATCTCGACTATGCCCGGATCCGGCTCGGCGGTTCCCTCGGCTTCCTGGCCGCGACGCTGCTCGGCGGGTGGCTCCTCGGCGTCGTCGGCACCGGCGGCATCCCGAACTTTCTCGCCGGGCTCGAACTCGCCTCGGCCTGCGGCGCCGCCCTGCTGCTGCGCCGGGAGAGCGCGACCGCCCCGGCCCGCCGCGCCTCCGGTCGGGTACGCCTGCCCGCCGCCCTGTGGCTCGCCATCGCGGCCGGCGCGGCGATCCAGGCGAGCCACGCCGCCGTCTATGCCTTCGGCTCGATCCACTGGGTCGGTCTCGGCCTGTCGCCGGCCGAGACCGGGATCGCCTGGGGCGTCGGGGTCGTCGCCGAGGTCGGCTTCTTCGCGGTGGCCGGGCGCATCCCGTTCTTGCGCGATGCGCCGTTCCGCCTGCTCGGCCTCGGGGCCGTCGCCGCGCTCCTGCGCTGGGGCGGGCTTCTCGCCGCCGCCGGCCTGCCGACCCTGGTCCTGCCGCTCCAGGCCCTGCACGCCCTCACCTTCGGGGCGACGCAGCTCGGCGTCATGGCGGCCCTGTCGCGCCTCGCCCCCGAGGGCGGCCGCGGCGCCGCGCAAGGCACCTACGCGGCCTGCGCCGCCCTCGCCTCGGCCTCCGCCACCCTGGCGAGCGGCGCGGCCTACCGGGCCGGCGGCGGGTCCCTCGCCTTCGGGCTGATGCTGCCGGTGGCGGGCCTCGGCCTCGCCTTCACCCTCGCGGCGGCGCGGGCGGCCCGCAGCGCCAGGCAATGACACCCGTCGACCCGATGGTTTGCGAATTGTTAGCATGACGGGGTATAGGACCGGCCCGAGGGGATCTGTGGCGAACGAGGGAGGCCGGCCCGTGCCGACCGAACCGATCACGCGGGGGGGCGATCCGGCCCACGCCGCGGTCGAACGCGTCCGCGACGGTCTCGCCGCGCGCCTCACCGGCCGCTGGACCGCCGACCAGGCGCCCGCCGTCGAGGGCGCCGCCGCCGCGATGCTGGCGGGTGCCGGCGGCGCGCCCCTGGTCATCGACCTGTCGAGCCTGTCGCGCCTCGACACCCTGGGCGCCTGGGTCCTCGAGCGCACCCGGGCGGCGCTGCCCGCCGGCACCGCCTATGCGGGGGCCTCGCCCGAGCACCTGATCCTCTTGCGCGAGGTCGCCTACCGGGAAGCCGCGCCGGCCGCGCGCGCCCGGCGCTTCCACCCCCTCGATCCGGTGGCGAACCTGGGCTCCGGCGTGCGCAGCCTCGGCCACCAGGGGCTCGCCGGCCTCGCCTTCCTGGGCGAGGTGGTGGCGGGCTGCCTGCGGGTGCTCGCCCGCCCGCGGAGCTTCCGCGGGCCGGCGCTCGTCAACCAGATCGAGCAGATCGCGCTGCGCGGCGCGCCGATCATCATGCTGATCGCCTTCCTGGTCGGCTGCATCGTCACCCAGCAGGGCATCATCCAGCTCCAGCGCTTCGGCGCCCAGAGCTACGTCGTCAACATGATCGGCATCCTGGCGCTGCGCGAGCTCGGGGTGCTCCTCACCTCGATCATGGTGGCGGGGCGCTCCGGCTCGGCCTTCACGGCGGAGATCGGCTCGATGCGGATGCGCGAGGAGGTCGACGCCCTGCGGGTCATGGGTCTCGACCCGATCGAGATCCTGATCGTCCCGCGGATCATCGCCCTGATGCTGGCCCTGCCGCTGCTCGCCTTCCTGGCCGATCTCGCGGCGCTTGCCGGCGGCGCGCTCACCTCCTGGCTCTATGGCGGGCTCTCCCTCGAGGCCTTCGCGTTCCGGCTCCAGAACGCGATCGGCCTGCGCCACGTCCTGATCGGCCTGATCAAGGCGCCGTTCATGGCCCTGATCATCGGCATCATCGCCTCGGTGGAGGGTTTCCTGGTCGAGGGATCGGCCGAATCGCTCGGCCGCCACGTCACCGCCTCAGTCGTCAAGTCTATCTTCATGGTCATCGTCCTCGATGGACTCTTCGCCGTGTTCTTCGCGGCCATCGATTTCTGAGCGAGGCGAGCCCTTCCCTTGCACCCTCCCTCCCTTGCCCCGTCGGCCATTCCCGGCTGCCTGCCCGACCGCCTGCCCGGCGCGCAGGATCCGATCATCCGCGTGCGCGACCTCGTGGTCGCGTTCGGCGAGCGCACCGTGCTCAAGGGGCTCAACCTCGACATCCGCCGGGGCGAGATCCTCGGCTTCGTCGGGCCCTCCGGCCAGGGCAAGTCGGTGCTGACCCGCACCCTGCTCGGCCTGGTGCCGAAGCGGTCGGGCACGATCGAGGTCTTCGGCGAGGATGTCGACCGCCTGACCCTCGCCCAGCGCCGGGTGATCGAGCGGCGCTGGGGCGTGCTCTTCCAGCAGGGCGCCCTGTTCTCGGCGCTCACCGTCAAGCAGAACATCCAGGTGCCGATGCGCGAGCACCTGAAGCTGTCCGAGCGCCTGCTCGACGAGTTCGCCCGGCTCAAGATCGAGATGGTGGGCCTGAAGCCCGACGCCGCCGACAAGCTGCCCTCCGAGCTCTCGGGCGGCATGATCAAGCGCGCGGCGCTGGCCCGGGCGCTCGCCCTCGACCCCGAGGTGCTCTTCCTCGACGAGCCGACCTCCGGCCTCGACCCGATCGGCGCCGGCGAGTTCGACGAGCTGGTCGCGACGCTCCAGCGCACGCTCGGGCTCACCGTGTTCATGGTGACCCACGACCTCGACAGCCTCTACACCGCCTGCGACCGCATCGCGGCGCTCGGCGACGGCCAGATCATCGCGGAGGGGCCGATCGACGCGATGCTCGCCTCCGACCATCCCTGGCTGCGCTCCTACTTCCACGGCAAGCGCTCGCGCTCGATCGTGGTGCCGTCATCCCGCGGCGCGGTGGAGGGCGTCGCC
>NZ_JTHF01000043.1 GCF_001043895.1 Methylobacterium indicum | reverse complement strand
CTGCTGCCGCGCTGGCGCGGCGCGGCGCCGATCCAGCGCGCCGTGATGGCGGGGGACGAGGAGACGGGCGTCGCGGTAATGAAGATGGAGCCGGGCCTCGATACCGGCCCGGTCGGGATGCTGGAGCGGGTGGCCATCACCCCCGACATGACGGCCGGCGAGCTGCACGACCGGCTGATGCCGCTCGGCGCCGACCTGATGGCGCGGGCGCTCGGCGCGCTGGAGCGCGGCAACCTGCACTTCCGGGCGCAGAGCCCGGAGGGCATCGCCTACGCCCACAAGATCACCAACGAGGAGGCGCGGCTCGATCTCTCGCAGCCGGCGCGTGCCGTCTACGATCGCATCCGCGGCCTGTCGCCCTTCCCGGGCGCCTACCTGATGGCCGATCTCGGTCGCGGGCCGGAGCGGGTGAAGGTGCTGCGGGCGCGCCGGGCGGACGGCTCGGGCGAGCCCGGGACACTGCTGGATGCCGCCGGCACGGTCGCGTGCGGTGAGGGCTGTTTACGCCTCGTCACCGTCCAGCCCGCCGGCAAGGGCGCGATGCCGTTCGAGGATTTTTCCCGCGGGCGGCAGCTCGCACCGGGCAGCCGCCTCGCCTGATGCCCCGCTACAAGCTCGTCGTCGAGTATGACGGCACCGCCTTCGCCGGCTGGCAGCGCCAGGCCGCCGACCGCTCGGTGCAGCAGGCGCTGGAGGAGGCCATCGCCCGCTTCGTCGGCGGGCCGGTGCGGGTGCATTGTGCCGGGCGCACCGATGCCGGGGTGCATGCCACGCATCAGGTCGTCCATCTCGACCTCGACAAGCCGTGGCGCACCGACACCGTGCGCGATGCCGCCAACGCCCATCTGCGCCCCGAGCCGGTGGCGGTGATCGCGGCGGACGAGGTCGGGCCGGATTTCGACGCCCGCCACTCGGCGGTCAAGCGCCACTACCGCTACCGGATCCTCAATCGCCGCTCCCCGCCCGCCCTCACCCGCGGCTTCGTCTGGCACGTGCCCTGGGCGCTGGACGCCGCCCTGATGCACGAAGCGGCGCAGCTGATGCTCGGCCGGCACGATTTCTCCGCCTTCCGGGCGGCGGAGTGCCAGGCCAACAGCCCGGTCCGCACCCTCGATCGGCTCGACGTGACGCGCGAGGGCGAGGAGATCGTCGTGGTCACCGCGGCGCGCTCGTTCCTGCACCACCAGGTCCGCGGCATGGTCGGCACCCTGATGCTCGCCGGCGGCGGGCGGCTGACGCCACAGGGCGTGCGCGACGTGCTCGATTCCCGCGACCGCACCCGCTGCGGGCCGCTGGCGCCCTCGGGCGGGCTGACGTTGACCGGGGTGGATTATCCGACGACGTCCGAGTGAACGTTCGCGACTGAACGGTTCTGCCTAACTCCGGAGCCCTGCGAACGTAACGGAGAATCGGTCGCCGCTGACGGTCCAGCATGGAATGGTTCACCTGCCCACCGTCCGGACCCCAGGCCGCCTGAATTAGCGACTCTCGATTGTATCGCGTGCCGCGGAGGGTTGTCTGTCGCCGGTGTCCGGCGTGCGATGCCGCTTGCCTTGTCGATCGAACAAATGTAGAACACGCTCAGGTCTCGGCAATGTGTGTTTCGGGCACAAGGTTCCCCCTCCCCTTGCCGGACCCGGCCGGTTCGGCCCAACTCGCGCGACCGAAGCGGTGGTCCGCGGCGTCGGGTGGGCGTGCGCCGAAACGAGCGCCCAAGTGAGATGGAACGAGAGGAGAGCGCGATGGCGGGCAGCGTGAACAAGGTGATCCTGGTGGGCAATCTCGGGCGCGACCCCGAGACCCGCCGGCTGGCCTCCGGCGATCCGGTGGTGAACCTGCGCCTGGCCACGTCCGAGTCCTGGAAGGACAAGGCGTCGGGCGAGCGCAAGGAGAAGACCGAGTGGCACTCGGTCGTGATCTACAACGAGAACCTGGCCCGCGTCGCCGAGCAGTACCTGCGCAAGGGCTCGAAGGTCTACGTCGAGGGACAGCTCCAGACCCGCAAGTGGCAGGACCAGTCCGGCCAGGAGAAGTACACGACCGAGATCGTGCTGCAGCGCTTCCGCGGCGAGCTGACGATCCTCGACGGCCGCGGCGGCGGCGGCGAGGGCGGCATGTCCGAGATGGGCGGCGGCGACGAGATGGGCGGCGGCCAGATCAGCCGCGGCGGCGATTACGGCGGCGGCGGCGGCGGTGGCCGCAGCTCCGGCGGACGGTCTTCTTCGTCCGGCGGCGAGCGGCGCCCGGCCCCGTCGTCGAGCGGCGGCGGCAACCAGAAGCGCTACGACGACCTGGACGACGACATCCCGTTCTAGGCCGCGCCCATCGCGGCGGACCGCGATCCGGTCCGTCGCGACGTGCCTGCATCGGATGAGGGTCGCGAGCGGCGCCCGGCCACGACATGGCCGGGCGCCGCCTCGTTTCGCGGGTGCCCGACGGGGGCGGGGGGTGCCGTCTCACGCAGGCTGCCGGACACCGATCGAAACACTTTAACGGGAATTCGTCGCGATACCGGCACAACTTCCAATGATCAATTCATACTTGTTAAACGCCTCCCGCTGAGAGTGGGGAGAGACTTGGTTCGAGCTGTTCGTAGGGACGAGAATGCGTTTCGCTCCCGGAAGGCGTTCCAGGTTTCGCGACGATCGGGCGGGTCTCACGACGGTGCTGTTCGGCATCCTGCTGCCGATCATCATGGTGGGCATCGGCGGCAGCATCGAAATCGCGCGCGCCGTCGAGTACAAGCAGCGGCTGATCTCGGCGGCCGACCTGAGCTGCCGCCAAGCCAAGGTCTACGTCGATAGCCTGAGCGGCCTCAGCATGCCGAACGGCTACGTCGCGACGGTACAATCCTACGCCGACAAGAACCGGTCGGAGCGAGCCCTTGCCGCGACCGCGCAGGTCACCGCCACGCCCACGGTCTCCGCCACGGTCCTGACCGTGCCGCCGCTGACGGTCCGCCCCGGCAACATCCACGTCGTGGCGAACGGCGCGGTCGCCTTGTTCTTCGAGCGCTTCCTCAACAAGGGCAGCGTCGATTTCGCGGTCGTGCGCGACTGCACCGTCGAGGCCGCCTCCTCGTCCGGCCCGCCGACGACCCTGATGTCCGAGTCGTTCGAGGGCTACGCCTCGCAGCTGGTCGGCGGCTGGGCCGTGTTCGGCACCATGTCGCAGGCGAACTGCCCCAGCGCGCTCTGCCAGGGAAAGTCCTGGGGCACGACCAATGCCGGCGTCGAGGTCGACCAGCTCTCGGCCATCGCGACGGGCGACGGCGTGCAATACGGCCAGTCCTTCGCCGAGCTGGACAGCGACTGCGCCAATCAGGTCGGCACCCGGACACAGGCCCAGACGGCCGCCTGCCCGAGGAACGCCAACAGGAACACCGACACGACGAATTCGTCGATCAACATGATCTTCAACCTGCCGGTCGGGGCCTACGAGATCCGCTACGTCTACACGGCCCGCAAGAACGTCGGCGCGTACCAGTACCCGAACGACACCGTCATCTGCTCGAACCCGAACGACACCGACGGCCTGACACGCGACGGCGACGTGGCGAGGAACGGGGCGAACATGAGCACGGTGTCCCTCGACGGCCAGACGCGGCGGATCGAGCTCTGGGTCGAGCCGAAGACGAGCGGATACAAGTCCGACAGCCAATCCCTGACCGCCACGACAGACCCGCAATACATGAAGCAATACATGGCGGACGTGTGCGTCTGGTCGAAAACCTGGATCGAGCGCAGCTACAAATTCAAGGTGACGAAGCAGCAGGAATACCGGATCTCGTGGCGGGCGGCCGGGCTCGACGACAGCTTCGGCGGACTGATCGACTACCTGCGCTTCTGCCAGAATTCCTGTCCGTGAATCGACCTGCGTGAGCGCATGCCATGGTTCCACCGCCCCTCTCGCCGAGCACGCACGGTGACCTCGGCGGCCAGGATGCTGACGTGCCGGTCGGGGGCGACGGCGGTCGAGTTCGCCCTGATCGCCTTTCCCCTGCTGATGCTCGTGCTCGGGCTGCTGCAATTCGTGGTCTACTGCTACCTCCAGCAGACGATCAGCGACGCGCTCTACCAGACGGCCTCGAATCCCGAGCCGGAGATCCTGGCGCAGGACAAGCCGGGCTACGTCGCCAGGATCTGCGCCAAGGTCGCCTTCCGGCAGAGCTGCCTCGGTCAGGCCGGCGGCATCACGGTCGAGGCCATGAGGCTCCCGAACGTGCCGACGGCATCGCTCGCGATCACCGGCACCGTCTTCGACACCGGCGCGAGCCAGGACGTCATCCTGCTGCGGGCGAAGATGCCGGCGCCGCGCCTCGTGCCGATGGTTCCGGAGCTGGTCGCCCAGGACTCGGTCGTCTTCCGTCGATAGGGGTGTGAATCCACCGGATGCCGGCCCGCCTCGACACGTTCCTGCGCTCCGTCCGGGGCACGGCATCGGTGGAATTCGCCGTGATCAGCAGCCTCGCGCTGCTGATGTTCATGGGAACGCACGACATCGTCTTCATGGTCAACACGAAGCGGGACGTGAACCGGGCCTCGGTGGTGATCGCGCGGGCGATGTCCACCTGCTCAAGCTCGAGCTGCATGTCGGATCTGATCGACGCGTACATCAAGCGCCGGGCCAATACGTTCGTGCGCTATCCCGGTGCGACGATCGACATGTACATGATCCAGAGGAGCGGCGGGACGGTGAAGGTCTGCTCCGGCACGCGGACGACCCTGACCGATGCCGACGTGATCGCCTCCGCCGGCAACATCATGCGCGACGGCGACATCGGGGCCGCGGTCATCGTCAGCAGCACCTACACCTCCGTGCTGCCGAGATTCGTGAAGACCTACATCAGCCCGTCGGGCGTGTCCTATCGCGGGTACGCGATCGACGTGATGACGAACGCGAACGCGATCTGCTGAACCCGGGCCGGCACGCGGTGGCGCCGGCCAGGGCTTCGAGGCAGGGCGCCGCCTCGCGCGGCGCCCTGCCCTCTCCGTCCGTCAGGCCGGTGCGCCCGCCGCCTTGGCCTCGCGGCGCCGGGCGTGCAGCACGTACTCGGTGTAGCCGTTGGGCTGGACGCGGCCCTTGAAGACCAGATCGCAGGCGGCCTGGAAGGCGGGACCGTCGAAGCCCGGCGCCATCGGGCGGTAGAGCGGGTCGCCGGCATTCTGGCGGTCGACCACCTTCGCCATGCGCTTCATCGTCTCCATCACCTGCTCGTGCGACACCACGCCGTGGTGCAGCCAGTTGGCGATGTGCTGGGACGAGATCCGCAGGGTGGCCCGGTCCTCCATGAGGGCCACGTCGTGGATGTCCGGCACCTTGGAGCAGCCGACGCCCTGGTCGATCCAGCGCACGACGTAGCCCAGGATGCTCTGGACGTTGTTGTCGATCTCCTGCTGCACGTCGTCGGGGGCGAAGTTCGAGCGGGCGAGCGGAACCTGCAGGATCTCGTCGAGGGCCGAGCGCGGGCGGCGCGCCAGCTCCTGCTGGCGGGCCTTCACGTCGGTCTCGTGGTAGTGCAACGCGTGGAGCGTCGCGGCGGTCGGCGAGGGCACCCAGGCGGTCGAGGCGCCGGCCTTGGGGTGGGCGCCCTTCTGCATCAGCATGTCGGCCATGGCATCGGGGGCCGCCCACATGCCCTTGCCGATCTGCGCCCTGCCGAGCAGGCCGCAGGCGAGACCCACGTCGACGTTGTTCTCCTCGTAGCCCTTGATCCAGGGCGTGCCCTTCATGTCGTTCTTGCGGATGACCGGGCCGGCCTCCATCGAGGTGTGGATCTCGTCGCCGGTGCGGTCGAGGAAGCCGGTATTGATGAACACCACCCGCTCGGCCGCGGCCTTGATGCAGGCGGCGAGGTTGACCGTGGTGCGGCGCTCCTCGTCCATGATGCCCATCTTGAGCGTGTTGGGCGCCAAGCCCAGCATCGCCTCGACGCGGGTGAACAGCTCGACCGCGAAGGCGACCTCGTCGGGCCCGTGCATCTTCGGCTTGACGATGTAGACCGAGCCGCGGCGGCTGTTGCGCAAGCCCGTGCTCTTGAGGTCGTGGATCGCGATCAGGGCCGTCACGGCGGCGTCGAGCATCCCCTCCGGCACCTCGGCGCCGGACTCGTCCAGCACCGCGTCGGTGAACATGTGGTGGCCGACATTGCGCACCAGCATCAGCGAGCGGCCCGGCACCGTGACCTCGCCCGCGCCGTCGGGCGCGGTGTAGGTCCGGTCGGGGTTGAGCTTGCGCTCGAAGCGCTTACCGTCCTTCTCGACCGGCGCCGCGAGGGTGCCGTTCATCAGGCCGAGCCAGTTGCGGTAGACCACGACCTTGTCGTCGGCATCGACCGCCGCGACCGAATCCTCAAGGTCCATGATCGTCGAGACCGCGGATTCGACCAGGATGTCGGCGACGCCCGACGCGTCGAAGCGGCCGATCCGGTGGGTGCGGTCGAGGACGATCTCGACGTGCAGGCCGTTGTGGCGCAGGAGCAGGGCGTTGGGCGAGCTGGCCTTGCCGCGGTAGCCCGCGAAGGCCTCCGGCCGGGCGAGCGGGATCGTGTCGCCGGTGTTCATGTTGCCGACGAGCTGGCCGCCCTCGACCGCGTAGGTCACCACGTCGGCGTGGCGGCCGCCGGCGAGCGGCACGGTGCGGTCGAGGAAGGCACGGGCGCGGGCCACCACCCGGGCGCCGCGGGTGCGGTTGTAGCCGCCGCCGCGGGTCGCACCGCCCTCCTCCGACACCGCGTCGGTGCCGTAGAAAGCGTCGTAGAGCGAGCCCCAGCGGGCATTGGCGGCGTTCAGCGCGTAGCGGGCGTTCGAGGTCGGCACCACGAGCTGCGGGCCGGCGATGGTGGCGATCTCGTCGTCGACGTTGTCGGTGCGCACCTGGACCGGGCCGGGATCGGGCAGGAGGTAGCCGATCTCGGTGAGGAAGGCCTTGTAGGCCGCCTCGTCCACCGGCTTGCCGACCCGCTCGCGGTGATACGCGTCGATTTTGGCCTGCAGGGCGTCGCGAGTCTCCAGCAGGGCGCGGTTGCGGGGCGCGAGGTCGCGCACGAGACCCGCGAGCCCGTTCCAGAACGCCTCGGGGGCGACCCCCGTGCCCGGCAGGGCCTCCTCGACCACGAAGTCGTGCAGCACCCGGGCCACCGACAGGCCACCGATCGTCTTGCGATCCATCATGTTCCTCCCGCGGGCAACCGCACGTGCCGCGTCCCGGTCCCCTTAACAGGCGACGGAGGTGCCAGAAAGTCGGGGTTCCGCCGACAAGCCCCGCCGGGGGAGCGGCGAATCGGAGCGGGGCGGGTCGCGGCGGGATGAGACGCCGTGACGAAAACGTAATGCATGTGGTGAGCGAAAACGCTCCGCTCGGGCGTTGCCTCCCCGTGACAAACGCCCGTCCCCCTCCCATCTCGTGGGCGCCGGGCCGGGTCCGCCCACCGGCAACCGAAGGAGTACGGCTCCATGAACAGCGAAGAACGCGACGTCATCAACGGCATATTCCAGCGACTGGAGCAGGCCGCGCAGCAGCCCCGCGATGCCGACGCGGAGCGCTTCATCGCCGACAAGATCCGCGCCCAGCCCTATGCCCCCTACGCGATGGCGCAGCTCGTCTACGTGCAGGAGGAGGCGATCAAGAGCCTCAACCAGCAGCTCGAGCAGGCCCGGGCCGAGGCGCAGCGCGGCGGCCAGGCCGCGAGCCAGGGCGGGGGCGGCGGCTTCTTCTCCAGCATCTTCGGCGGCGGCTCGCGGCCGGAGCCGCAGCAGCAACCGCCGCGCGGCGGCGCCTGGGGCAACCAGGGCGGCGGCTACGGCCAGCCGCAGCCCGGCTATGGTCAGCAGCAGCCCGGCTACGGCGGTCCCCCGCCCGGCTACGCCCAGCCGCAGCAGGGCGGTCCCTGGGGCGGCCAGCAGGCCGCGCCGCAGCGGGCCGGCGGCGGTTTCCTCGCCACGGCGCTGCCGATGGCGGCGGGTGCGGCGGGCGGCATGCTGCTCGGCAGCGCGCTCAGCAACGCCTTCGCGGGCGGCCATTCGTCGCTCGGCAGCATGGCGGGCCTCGGCGGCGCCGGTGCGGCGGGCGGCGGCGAGACCGTGATCGAAAATAACTACTTCGGCAACCAGGGCGGAAGCGAGGATTTCGGCGCGCCGCTCGGCGGTGACGATGCCGGCTTCCAGGACGCCTCGTTCGACGGCGACATGGGCGACGGCGGCAGCGACGACTGGGTCTGACCGGCCCGTCTGTTCCTCATGAAGGGGCCCCGCCGCGGCGACGCGGCGGGGCCCTTTTTCGTCGTCGGATCACGCCCCTCGTCAGATCACCTGCACGCGGGCCCCGACCGGCACGCGCTCGTAGAGGTCCATCACGTCCTCGTTCATCATCCGGATGCAGCCCGAGGAGACCGACTGGCCGATCGTATGCGGCTCGTTGGTGCCGTGGATGCGGTAGAGCGAGGAGCCGAGATAGAGGGCCCGGGCGCCGAGGGGATTGGCGGGACCGCCGGCCATGTGGCGCGGCAGGTCGGGGCGGCGGCGCAGCATCTCGGCCGGCGGCGTCCAGTCCGGCCATTCGCGCTTGGCGCTCACGGTCTTCATGCCAGACCAGGCGAAGCCCGGCCGCCCGACGCCGATGCCGTAGCGCAGGGCCCGTCCGCCGGGCTGGACCAGGTAGAGGAAGCGCGAGGGCGTATCGATCACGATCGTGCCGGGCCGCTGCCCGCCGTCATAGGCGACCTCCTGGCGCTGGAAGCGCGGATCCATCGCCCGGCCGATCCCCTCCTCCTCCCGGGCCTCCGGCAGCGCCGCCCGGCGGGTGCCGGGCGCCTCGAACGGATCGGGCGCGTAGGCATGCTGCATCGCCGGCCGGGACGCCGGGGCTTGCGGGGCGTAGGCCTGCTGCGGCGCATAGGCCGGCGGTGGCGCGTAGGCCCGGACCGGCACCGGGTCGCCCGAATGCAGGACGGCCCCGGGCTCGACCGGCGCGTAACCGGCCGGCGCGTAGCCGACCTGCGCCCCCGACGTGCCGGCGGCATAGCCCGCCGTGCGGGCATAGGCCGGCCGCTGCCCGTAGGCCTCGCCGGCATAGGCGCCCGGCCGGGTCGCGTAGCCGGCTTGGCCGTAGGCGGCTTGGCCGTAGCCTGCTTGGCCATAGCGGGCTTGGCCGTAGCCGCGGCCGTCCAGGATCGTCCCGTCGGGCGCGACCGGCGCCGCGCGCAGGGGACGGGCGACCGCTCCCGGGTCCTGCCCGGTCATCAGGTACTCGATGAAGCCGCCGCCATAGCCGGTCGTTCCCTGCGCCAGGGCCGGACCGATGCCGAGCGCCATCATGCCCAGCCCCGCCGCGACCGTCCCGGCCCGCACCATCCCGCGCATCACCATCGCACCCCAGCCTCGAAGATCCGTCCGACCGATCGCCGTCTCCGGCGACAGGAGAGCGGATCGGCGGGGACCGGGCCGTGAAGGAACGTGGTGAGCGTTTCCCTAAACCCTTGCGCCGAACCGTTAATCCGCCGGCATCGTGAATCCTTCGTCACTGCCTGCCCCTGCGGCGCCGGGCATTCAGCAATTCGCAATCAATCCTGGCGACACTGCACCGCGTGGGCCGTACGATGCGGCCGCGGTTGCAGGCTCTCTCGGATCCATGAAGAACAAGCGCTTCCGCATCGAGGAAAGTCTCGGCGTTTCCCATGCTCAGGTCGAGGCGTCGCCTCAGCCAAATCCGGCCAACGACGACCGGATCTCCGAGATCCTGGCGACGGTCAACGAGCTGAAGCGGCTGACCCAGACCACGACCGGCGACGTGATCGACGCCTGCCGGCGCGAGATGGCCGAAGTCTACGGGATGCGCACCGAGCTCGACGTGATGAAGGCCGCGATCGGCCGGACCAAGCACGAGATCGCGGTGCTGCACCGGCAGGACTTCGACGGCAAGGGCGTGCGCCGGGCGGCCGGCGAACTCGACGCGGTGGTCGACGCGACCGAGCGCGCCACCACCACCATCCTGGCCGCGGTCGAGGAGATCGAGACCCACGCCTCGGTGCTGCGCTCGACCGGCGGGCTCAAGGACAGCTCCAGCGTCGACGCCATCCTCGACCGCACCGTCGTGCTCTATGAGGCTTGCAACTTCCAGGACCTGACCGGCCAGCGGATCAGCAAGATCGTCAACGTCCTGAAGTTCGTCGAGGACCATATCGACCGGATGATCGACGCCTGGGGCGGCCTGGACGCGTTCAAGGATCTGATCGGCGAGAGCGCCGGGGTCAGCATCGACGACGAGAGCAGCCTCCTCAACGGGCCGAAGCTCGACGAGGATCCGGGCCACGTCGACCAGAACGACATCGACGCCCTGTTCGACTGAGAACCCGCGCGGCCCCGGTGCGGGCGCCGTGCCAGGGATCTCGAAAACCCGCCGTGTCGCCCGCCATCCCGGTCCCCGGGGAGCCGCGGACCGTCCCGGCGGGTTTCGCCGTGTCCGGCGTGCACTGGTCGGACACCGGCCGGACCGGACGACGCGAGAGCGGCGCCCGTTCACGCTGCAACCGGACGCCGCTCCAGGCCTTTGATTTTGCCGCGTTTTTTCCGACGAACCGGTATCCGCTTCGTCGGAAAATGCTCTCAGCAGATTTCGCCGAAGTGGACACCGGTTCGGCGGCAAAAATCTGCGACAAAACAAGAACCTAAGCAGACTTGCGTTGGCCTGCCAACGCAAGTCTGCTCAGAGCGGCGCCCGCCCGAAGAGGCGCGACCACGCCCCCGCGAGGCGAGAACCTGCCCCCGCGAGGCGGGAACCTGCCCCCGCGCCGCCGCCCGGCACCGGCGCCGCCGCCATCCGCTCCATCCGCCGCAGCAGATCCTCGGCCGCCGCCCGCGGGTCGGCGAGGTGCTGCTGGCTGCCGAAGGCGCCGGGTGCGGCCTCCGCCGTACCGGGCTGGTGGAGGTAGGAGACGGCGTTGCCGCACAGGACGTCGACGAGCCGGAAGGTCGGGTTGATCGTGCGCCCCGGGCTCAGCGCCGCCACCCGGCGGCCGGGCGGTGCGAACAGCGTCGTGTGCAGGGCCGAGCCGAGGGAGCCCGCCACCACCCGGCGCCGGGCGAAGAGCCGGACCTGCTCGGCGAAGCTCATCGCCTCCGGGTGCAGGATCTCGACGCCCTCGCGGGCCAGGATCTCCGTCACCTCGTCCTCGTTGGCGAAGCGCCGCACGCCGCCGGCGAGCCGGGTCTTGGCGAGGTAGGCGGGCCGGTCGTCGGCATCGACCTCGTCGGGCGCGTAGCAGCCGGCCCCGATCGCGAGGCACAGGTCGCGGAAGACCGCGTGCCCGAACGCCTCCTCCTGGAAGGCCGGGGCCGGCACGATCGCGCGGCGCAGGCGCCGCGGCCCCTCGAAGGCATGGATGTCGCGCACGTCGAGGCCGAGGCGGGACAGGATGTCGACGGCGAAGCGGTAGGGCTGCCACAGCGCCGGGTCGGTCGGCGCGTAGCAGAGGATCGGCGCCGCCGGCCGCCCGTACAGGAGCGGCCAGAACCGCGGCAGGGTGGTGACGAGGAAGTGCCCGTAATGCAGGTGGGCGCCGCCGAGGAAGAGATAGGCCTCCTCCGGCGCCTCGGGCACGTCCGCCGGCAGGCCCCCCGCCCAGTCCCGGGGCCAGTCGGTACGCTGCCAGGACGGGACGATGCCGCGGTAATCGACGCTCTCGGGCACGAAGCGGCGTGCATCGTCGAACAGGGCCGAGGGCCGGCCCCGCGCCTCGCTGTGCGGCAGGTAGAGGGCGTTCTCGACCATGCGCACCGCCGGCAGGTCGCGCCGGATCGGCGGGATGCGGGGCGTCCGGCAGTCGCGCAGACTCATGCAGGCAAGCTCATGCAGGCAAGCTCATGCGGGCGGTTTCATGCGGGAGGGGGCTCCTCTGAGGCGTCGTCGGGGCGACATCGGGCGCCGGTGGCCTTTTAGCGCCCGGGCGCGCTCTTTCCAGCGGCGGCGGCGGCGCCTACATCGCGAGGATGAGCCGACAGCCTGGGAACGACGTGCCGCCCGACGCCCTCGACGCGATCGAGGACGACGAGGAGGCGGTGGACGCCCTCGACACCTCGCCGGAGATCGACTTCGACCTCGATGCCGGGGCCGGGGCGATCCAGGCCGGCACCGCGGTGATCCGGCGGTTCTGGACCACGCTGCCGACCTCGCCGGGCGTCTACCGGATGTTCGACGCCAAGGGCGACGTGCTCTACGTCGGCAAGGCCAAGAACCTGAAGAACCGGGTCGGTTCCTACGCGCGGGGCCAGGCGCATACCAACCGCATCGCCCGGATGATCGCCGAGACGGCCTCGATGGAGTTCGTCACCACGGCGACCGAGACCGAGGCGCTGCTGCTGGAAGCCAACCTCATCAAGCAGCTGAAGCCCCGCTTCAACGTGCTGATGCGGGACGACAAGTCCCTGCCCTACATCCTGCTCACGGCGGATTCCGACGCGCCGCAACTCGTCAAGCACCGCGGGGCGCGGCGCCGGGCCGGCCATTATTACGGCCCCTTCGCCAGCGTCTGGGCGGTCAACCGCACGGTGAACGCGCTCCAGCGCGCCTTCCTCCTGCGCTCCTGCTCCGACAGCTACTTCGAGAACCGCTCGCGGCCCTGCCTGCTCTACCAGATCAAGCGCTGCTCGGGGCCCTGCACGAACGAGATCTCGGTCGAGGATTACGCCGGTCTCGCCGCGGAGGCGCGGGGTTTTCTCTCGGGCAAGTCCAACGCCATCAAGGAGCGGATGGCCGCCGAGATGCAGGCGGCCTCCGATGCCTGGGAATTCGAGAAGGCGGCGCGCTACCGCGACCGCATCGCCGCGCTCGCCGCCATCCAGGGCGTGCAGGGCGTGAACACCCAAGGCATCGAGGAGGCCGACGTCTTCGCCCTCGACGAGCAGGCCGGGCAGTTCTGCATCGAGGTGTTCTTCTTCCGCAACTGGCAGAACTGGGGCAACCGGGCCTACTTCCCGAAGGCCGACCGCAGCATGAGCCCGGCCGAGGTGCTGGCCTCGTTCCTGGCCCAGTTCTACGACGACAAGCCGGCACCGCGGCTGGTGCTGACCTCGCACGAGATCGAGGATGCGGAGCTTCTGGCCGCCGCGCTCTCGACCAAGGGCGAGAACCGGGTCGAGATCCACTGCCCGAAACGGGCCGAGCGCAAGAACCTCGTCGACTACGCCGCCCGCAACGCCCGCGAGGCGCTGGCCCGGCGCCTCGCCGACACCGCCTCGCAGGGCAAGCTTCTCGCGGCGCTCGGCACCTCGTTCAACCTCGCGGCGGCGCCCCGCCGCATCGAGGTCTACGACAACTCGCACATCATGGGCACGAACGCCGTCGGCGCGATGATCGTCGCAGGCCCCACCGGCTTCATGAAGACCCACTACCGGACCTTCACCATCAAGTCCGAGGAGGTGAAGCCCGGCGACGATTACGGGATGATGCGCGAGGTGCTGCAGCGCCGCTTCGCGCGCCTCGTCAAGGAGCACCCGCGCACCAGGGCCGAGGCGAGCGTGGCGGCCGCCGCGGGGGGGCCGTCGGAGCCGGAGCCCGCGCCGGACCCGACCGACGCCGACGCCTTCCCGGCCTGGCCCGACCTCGTGCTGATCGACGGCGGCCGCGGCCAGCTCGAGGCGGCCCGCAAGGCCCTCGTCGAGGTCGGGGTCACCGACGTGCCGCTCGTCGGCATCGCCAAGGGGCGCGACCGGGATGCGGGCCGCGAGACCTTCTTCGTGCCCGGCCAGGCACCGTTCCGCCTGCCGCCGCGGGACCCGACGCTCTACTTCGTCCAGCGCCTGCGCGACGAGGCCCACCGCTTCGCCATCGGGGCACACCGGGCCAAGCGCAAGCGCGAGATGGTGAAGAACCCCCTCGACGAGATCCCAGGGATAGGCCCGACCCGCAAGCGCGCGCTCCTGCACCATTTCGGGACCGTGAAGGCGATCGAGCGGGCCGCGCTGGAGGACCTTGCCAAGACGCCGGGCGTCAACGCCGCGACCGCCCGGGCGGTCTACGACTTTTTCCACGCCGATGCGTGAGGCGGAGGGATCCGTGACGCCCTGTCCGGGTTCAGCCGTGTTGACGCCCCCTCCCCCCGCGTGGTTTCACCGAAGGCGATGAACGTGGTCCTGCCCCGGCGCCGCTCGACGGCCCTGAACCTCGCCAACATGCTGACCTACGGCCGTCTGGTCGCGGTTCCGGTGGTGGTGGCGCTGCTGTTCTGGCCCCAGGACGACACCGCCCGGTGGATCGCCGTCGCGGTCTTCGTGGCGGCCGCGATCACCGACTATCTCGACGGCTACGTCGCCCGCACCTATTCCCAGAGCTCGGCGCTCGGGCGGATGCTCGACCCGATCGCCGACAAGCTCCTCGTCGCCGCGAGCCTGCTGATGCTCTGCGCCGACGGCACGATCCGCGGCTGGTCGCTCTGGGCCGCCATCGTGATCCTGTGCCGGGAGATCCTGGTCTCGGGCCTGCGCGAGTACCTCGCCGAGCTGAAGGTCGGCGTGCCGGTGAGCCGGGTCGCCAAGTGGAAGACCGCCGTGCAGCTCGTGGCGCTCGGCGTGCTGATCGCCGGCCCGGCCGGCGAGCGGGTGCTGCCGGGCAACGGCACGCTCGGCCTCGTGCTGCTGTGGCTCGCCGCCGCGCTGACGCTCTATACCGGCTACGACTACATGCGCTCCGGCATCCGCCACGTCATCGACGACGAGAGATGAGCGATACCCCATGAAGGTCGTCTACTTCGCCTGGGTCCGCGAGCGGATCGGCCGCCCCGAGGAAACCCTCGACCTGCCGGCCGAGGTCGCGACCGTCGCCGACCTCGTCGCCTTCCTGAAGGGCCGCGGCGAGGAATACGCCTACGCCTTCGAGACCGAGGGCGTGGTGCGCGCCGCCGTCGACCGGGTCCACGCCAAGCCCGAGACGCCGCTCGTCGGGGCCGCCGAGGTGGCGTTCTTCCCGCCGATGACCGGGGGGTGAGGCGGATCCGCTCCGCGGGACGTTGTTCACCGCGCGCGACGATCCTCCGATCCTCCGGGTCAACCCGGGGCCGCGGAGCCTGCAGGACGAGGCGAATCGCGTCCCGCATCCGTCCGACAGGCCTGCGGTTCTGGATCCCGGGCTCCGCTACGCGGCCCCGGGATGACTCTGAAAATTGTCGATCGGAGCGCTGATCCGGCCGCGGCATTCAAGAGGATTCGAGAGACCCGTGATGATCCGCCCCCTGCCGCTCCTCGCGATCCTGGTCTCGTCGCTCACCGCCGCCGCGGCCGAGCCGGTGACGGTCGGTCCGCTGCTGGAGCATCGCGGGCTGTGCGAGGCATCGGGCGCGGCGCCCTATCCGCGCGGCAGCTTCGGCGACCGGTTCCTGGTGGTCGACGACGAATCGACCGTGTTGCGGCTCTACCGGTCCGGTGCAAGCGGCGAGGCCCTGCCCCTCGGCGGCGCCGATCTGGCGGGACATCTCGGCCTCGGCGAGAAGGACGGCAAGGCCGACCTCGAATCCGCGACCTGGCTCGGCCCGGACCTCTACGTGCTCGGCTCGCACAGCCGCCGGCACGGCGGCAAGCAGAGCCCCGGCCGCGGGCGCCTCGCCGCCGTGACGGTGACGGACGGGGCCGGTCCGCCCGCGCTCGCCCCGACGGGCGCCGCCATCCGCGCCTTGCCGCAGGCCCTCGCCGCCCTGTCGCCGCTGCTAGCGGCGCGGATCGGCCTCGACGTGCCGGCGCGCGACGACCTCGACCCCAAGCGCAAGGGCTTCAACATCGAGGGGATGGCGCCGCGACCGGATGAAAAGTCGCTCTGGCTCGGCCTGCGCAACCCCCTCGACACCGACGCGAACGCCCTCCTGGTGCCGCTGGAGAACCCGGCCGAGGCGATCGCCGGCGCCGCCCCGCGGCTCGGCACCCCGATCGCCCTCGACCTGAAGGGACGCGGCATCCGCGACATCGCCTACGCGCCGCAAGCCAAGGCCTATCTCGTGCTGGCCGGCGGGGCCGGCGGCGGCGGCGAGCCGTTCGACCTCTACCGCTGGTCGGGCGCGCCCGGGGACCGGCCGGTCCGGGTCGAGGGCGCCGCCGCGGCCTTCGCGGCGATCCCGGATTTCCAGCCCGAGGGCCTGCTGGTCAGCCCGGCCGGCGACCGGGTGCAGGTGCTGAGCGACGACGGCGAGGCGCTGGGCTCCGACGGCAAGCCCTGCGAGGAGTCGAAGGACGGGAAGCGCTTCAGGAGCCTGATGCTGGAGCTGCGGTGAGGCCACCATGCCCCCGGGCGCCGACGGTCGATGACCGCCGACGCCGCGGGCCGGTCGGACCCTCAGTCGAAGCTGCGCTTCGAGCCCGAGCCGCCGAGGCTGATCTTGCGCGCCTGGGGCGCCGCCGGGGCGGCCTGGACGGGCTTGGGCGGCGGCAGGTGGGCCTGGCCGTGGACCACGGCGCCGATCTCGCCCAGCGCCTTCGTCAGATCGTCCTTGCCGCAGGTGCGGGCGACCACGAGGCCGAGCTTGTGGGTGTGGCTCTTGGCGTAGAGGTAGCCCGCGAGCTTGGCGCGGGTCTCTACCGGCAGGGCGTCGAGGAGGTCCGGCAGGTCCTCCGGTTCGGCCCGGTAGATCTCCCCGAGGGTCGCGAGCGGGACCGGGCAGTCGCGGTCGGCTTCGGCACCGCTGGTGGGGTGGCCCTGGATCATGATGCGTCCTCCGGCTGATCGATGGCGTGGCGCAGGAATCTAGGTCCGTTCGCCCGGGGATGAAACCGCGGGGCTCGTCGGCGATTCGCGGCGCTCGCGCTCCGGCGCCTCGATGCCCTATGCTCGCCCCGGACACCAGGGGGGCAGCATGGCCAAGATGGACGAGGTGAAGACGGGCGACGACACCGCGGACCCGGCGGCGGCGCGGCCGCAGGGCGACCTCACCGTGCGGACCATCGCGATGCCGGCCGACACCAACGCCAACGGCGACATCTTCGGCGGCTGGGTGATGTCGCAGATGGACCAGGCCGGCGGCATCGCCGGGGTGGAGCGGGCGCAGGGCCGCGTCGTCACGGTGGCGGTCGACGGCATGACCTTCCTGCGCCCGGTCCGGGTCGGCGACGTGCTCTGCGTCTACACCCAGGTCGTCGGCACCGGCCGCACCTCGATGCGGATCCAGATCGAGGCCTGGGCCCGGCGCTTCCGCACCCAGGTTCGCGAGAAGGTCACGGTCGGCGTGTTCACCTTCGTGGCGATCGACGACGAGGGCCGCCCGCGCCCGATCCCGCCGGCCGCCCCGGGCCTGTCCCCGTGAGCCTCGTTGCCGATCCGGCCGATCCGGCCGGCTTTGCCTGCCAGTCCTGCGGCGCCTGCTGCGCCTATTCGGCGGAGTGGCCGCGCTTCAGCACCGAGGACGATGCCGATCTCGCGCGCATCCCGGAGGTCTACGTCGACGACCCGGCGGGGCGGATGCGCTGCGAGGGCGACCGGTGCAGCGCGCT
Source organism: Methylobacterium indicum (assembly GCF_001043895.1). Lineage (GTDB taxonomy): Bacteria > Pseudomonadota > Alphaproteobacteria > Rhizobiales > Beijerinckiaceae > Methylobacterium > Methylobacterium indicum. Next base: position 11,618 of record NZ_JTHF01000043.1, on the reverse strand, counting down.
GGAGGGCCGGATCGGCGAGGCGGTGGCCTGCAAGGTCTACGCGGTGCGGCCCGAGGTCTGCCGCACCTGCGAGCCCGGCGACCCGGAATGCCTGATCGCCCGGCGGCATCACGGCCTGCCGGTGTAACGAGGGGACTTCTGCGAGCATTCCGCCCCTTGCGCCGCGGCCCCAAGGTCGGCACATCCGCCGGATGATCGAACATCCGACCCGGGACGTCGGCTTCGGGGTCTACCTGCACTGGCCCTTCTGCGCCGCGAAGTGCCCGTATTGCGACTTCAACAGCCATGTCCGCCACACGCGCCTCGACCAGGCGCGGTGGCGCGCCGCCTTCGCGCGCGAGATCGCCCATGCGGCCGCCCTCGTGCCGGGCCGCACCGTCACCAGCATCTTCCTCGGCGGCGGCACTCCCTCGCTGATGGAGCCCGAGACGGTGGGGGCACTCCTCGACGCGGTCGCGGGCGCCTGGCGCGTAGCGCCCGACGTCGAGGTGACGCTCGAGGCCAATCCCACCAGCGTCGAGGCGGAGCGCTTCCGCGGCTACCGGGCGGCGGGGGTCAACCGGGTGTCGCTCGGCGTCCAGGCCCTCGACGACGCCTCCCTGAAGACGCTCGGGCGCCTGCACAGCACCGCCGAGGCGATGCGGGCGGTCGAGACCGCCGCCGCGCATTTCGAGCGCTATTCCTTCGACCTGATCTACGCCCGGCCGGGCCAGACGCCGCAGGCCTGGGCCGCCGAGCTGCGCGAGGCGATCGCCCGGGCGGCCGAGCACCTCTCGCTCTACCAGCTGACCATCGAGGAGGGGACGCCGTTCTACGGGCTCGCCGCCGCCGGCAAGCTCACCGTGCCGGACGACGACACGGCGCGGATCCTCTACGACGTGACCCAGGAGGTCTGCGCGAGCGCCGGCCTGCCGGCCTACGAGATCTCGAACCACGCCCGCCCCGGCGCCGAATCGCGCCACAACCTGCTCTACTGGCGCTACGGCGAGTATGCCGGCATCGGCCCTGGCGCCCATGGCCGCCTCGTCCTGCCCGGGGGCCGCATCGGCACCTCGACCGAGCGCAACCCGGAGGCCTGGCTCGCCCGGGCCGAGGGCGAGGGCCACGGCCTCCTCGAGACCGAGGCGCTGAGCCCCGGCGACCAGGCCGACGAGTTCCTGATGATGGGCCTGCGCCTGCGCGAGGGAATCGACCCCGCCCGCTACGCCGCGCTCGCCGGCCGGCCCCTCGATCCGGAGCGCGTCGCCGGGCTGGTCGGGGCCGGACTCGTCGCGCGCACCGGCGAGGGCCGGCTCGCCGCGACGCCGAAAGGCGCGCCGGTGCTCAACGCCGTGGTGGCCGAGCTGGCGGCCTGACGTCCGCGAGAACCGCCGATCCGGGGATCTACATCCCGGAGGGTCCGAGGGCCCGGGGAGCCGGGCTGACGACCGTGGTGCCGCCGCCCCGGATCTCGAACACCGCGAGGGTCCGGTCGCTGGTGCCCTCCGGGCGGAACCGGAAGGTGCCGTCGATCCCGGCGAAGCCCGAGGGATTGGTGAGCGTCGTGTCGGCGAAGCGCTGCGATCCGTATTGCCGGTTGAGCGCCGCGGCGAGCGACACCGCATCGTAGGCGAGCGTCGCGACCCGCACCGGGTCGGCGCCGAACCGGGCCCGGTAGCGCTGGCTGAACCCGGTGAAGCCCGCCGGGTCGGCAGCGGCGAACCACCCGCCCTGGAAGGCCGGCAAGGCGAAGACCCGCGGGTCGTTCCACACCGCGGTGCCGACCGGCCTGACCCGGGCCGGGTTGAAGCCGGCACGGGTGAGCGCCGCCCCGGCGGCGGACAGGCCGTCCGGCGTGTCGGGCAGGAACAGCGCGTCGGCCTGCGGCGCCGGCCCGGTCATCAGAGGCGCGAGCCGCCCGATCGCCGCCGCCGGGTTGCCGGCGGGGTAGCGCTCGATCGCGACGACGCGGCCGCCGCGGCGCGCCACCGCCTCGCGGAACTGCGCCTCGACGGCGTTGCCATAGGTCGTCTCCGGGATCAGGGCCACGAAGGAGCGCCGGCCGCCTTGCGTGGTCTCGTCGATGATCCGGTCGACCTCGGGCTGGGGCAGGAAGCTGAGCAGGTAGACGCCGCGCGCCGCCACGCTGGCATCGGTCGAGAAGGCGATGACCGGCTTGCCGGCGGGCCGCGCCGTGGTGGCGGCGGATTGCACGGTCGCGGCGAAGAGCGGTCCGATGACGAGCTCCGCGCCCTCGGCGAGGGCTGCGGCCGCCGCCTCGCGGGCGCCGTCCGGCGTGCCGCGGTCGTCCTTCACCAGGAGCTTGAGATCCGGGCTCTGGGATTCCTGGAGCGCCAGATCGGCGGCGTTGCGCAGGCTCGCGCCGACCGCGGCCCCGGGCCCCGACAGCGGCAGGATCAGCGCCACCTTGACGCTGCCGGTACCGAGCGTCGCCGGCTCGCCGGGAGGCGCCGCCGGGGCCTCCGGCGGGGCCGTGCGGGTGGCGACGACCGGGCTGTCGACCCCGCCGCAGGCTCCGAGCGCGAGCAGGCCGGCGAGCAGAACGCCGCTGCATCCGAAACGCCTCAGAGTGTCGAGGCCGATGCCCCCCATCGCCCGCTCTCCCCGGTCCGGCCGCCACGCCGCGCCCCGCGCGCAACGATTCGGCAACAGATGTGCCCGGTGCATAAAGTCTGCCGACGAAAAGTAAACGACCGCTCCCGTCCACGCCGCCATGGCGCGAGGACGGGAAGCCGTGGCAGTGTCGCGCGCGATGACCCAGCGCAGCGACGATTCCCGCCGCCGGTCTCCGGACCGGTCCGCCACCGGCCGGGGCCCGGCCGTCTACACCGCCTTCGGCCTCGCGGCAGAGGCCGAGCCCCTGCCCCCCGGCCTGCACGTCGTGGCGACGCCGATCGGCAACCTGAAGGATGTGAGCTTCCGGGCCCTCGCGACGCTCGCCGCCGCCGACGCGGTGCTGGCCGAGGATACCCGCGTCACCCGCACGCTGCTCGCCCATTACGGCATCACCACGCCGCTCGTCGCCTATCACGAGCATTCGGGCGAGGGCGTGCGCGACCGGATGATCGCCCGGATGCAGGGCGGCGAGGCCCTGGCGCTGGTCTCGGATGCCGGCACGCCGCTGGTCTCCGATCCCGGCTTCAAGCTGGTTCAGGCGGCGATCGCGGCGGGGCTCGCCGTGACCCCGATCCCCGGGCCCTCGGCCGCCATCACGGCGCTGGTCGCCGCGGGCCTGCCGACCGACCGGTTCTTCTTCGAGGGGTTTTTGCCGCAGAAGAGCGGCGCCCGGCGCAACCGCCTCGCGGCGCTCGCCGCCATCCCCGGCACGCTGGTGCTGTTCGAGGCGCCCCACCGCCTGCCCGAGATGCTGACGGACGCCGCCGAGGTGCTGGGCGGCACCCGCCCGGCGGCGGTGGCGCGCGAGTTGACCAAGCTGTTCGAGACCGTGCGCCGGGGCGCGCTGTCCGCGCTCGCCGACGAATACGCCGCCGCCGGCCCGCCGAAGGGCGAGGTGGTGGTGGTGATCGGCACCGCGCCCGAGGACGCGCCCGGGCCCGAGCACGACGCCGACCTCGATGCCCGGATCGAGGCGGCGCTCGCCCGTCACTCGATCAAGGACGCCGCCAGCCTCGTCGCCGACGAGACCGGCCTGAAGCGGCGCGAGGTCTATGCCCGCGCCCTGGTGCTGGCCCGCCGCGGCGACGATGCCGGCGAGGCCTGACGCGGCGGCCCGGCGCCGGCTCCACCTCGCCCGGGGTCGGCGGGCCGAGCTTCTCGCGGCGCTCGCCCTCCTCCTCAAAGGCTACCGGCCGCTCGCCTGGCGCGTGTCGCTCGGCGGCGGCGAGATCGACCTGATCGTGCGCCGCGGCAGCGTCGTCGCCTTCGTCGAGGTCAAGGCCCGGCCGACCCTGGCGGCGGCCCAGGTCGCGATCGACGCGCGCAAGCGCCGCCTCGTGTCCCGCGCCGCCCGGGCCTGGATCGCCCGCGCGCCCTGGAGCGCGGGCCTGACGCTCCGGGCCGACGCGGTCTTCGTCGCACCCGGGCGCTGGCCCCGCCACGTCGTCTCCGCCTTCGAGCTGGATTCGTAGCGGTTAGACGCATCCCGTTCATCTTGCGTGCAGCGCAGCATGCCTAAGCTTGTCGGTGCGACCTGAATGGGAACGGGGTGAGCGAGATGCGCAGCGGGTTCGGATGCGAGTCGTGCGGTTCGCCGGCGGTCCGTCTGCCGGCTGCCCTCACGGACGACGCGATGATCCAATGCGACCGCTGCGGCTGCACGCTGATGGCCTGGGGGGCATTCAAGCGCCGGGTCGAGGCGCAGGAGACCGCCGACCTGCGCCGACCCGCGGAGCGGCGCGCGAGCGGGACGCCCCACGACGCGCGCAGCGCCTGATCATACCGCCGCGCCTTCGAACGGATCCGTTCGGAGGCGCAAGGCAAGCCCGAACGGGCGTCGGCACCGATGCACCGGACGCCTTTGCCTCGACGTAGCGATGCACAGGCGGGAAGGGATAAGACACTGGGTGCATATGCGGCTCGAGAGCAGGCTCTCCTAGCCGGTTCGATTCCGTCAGTCCCGCGAGCCCGGCTCGATCGGCTCGCGGGCTTGCGGCCTCCCGCCGAGGTCGGACGCATAGGCGTTGATGATCCCGACCAGCAGACCGGGGAACCGGGCCTCCACCTCGGCCCAGCGGGCCTGGTTGCGCATCTCGACGCCGTGGCGCTCGCTGCGGATCAACCCGGCCTCGCGCAGCACCTTGACGTGGTTGGACAGGGACGATTTCGGGATCACCCGATCCCCGATCGCCGAGAGGGCCGAACAGGCTTCCACGCAGCCGCTCCGCATGATCCCGGCGAAGATCGCCGCTCTGTCGGGATCGGCCAGCGCGTGCAGGATCGCCTCGGGCCGCACGTCCTCGATGGTGGGGTGGAACAGGGGTCGCATCGCTCCCCCATACAGGATCCCGATGGGGCCTTGAACTCCGGTCCAATAGTTCCGAAATTCCGAACTATGGGACAAGCGCTCCGCTCCCGGAGCGTGCCCGGTTCGGGGAAACACGCACATGTCGAAGCTCGAGGGCAAGGTCGCCGTCGTGACCGGCGCGTCGAAGGGCATCGGTGCCGGCATCGCCAAGGCCCTGGCGAGGGAGGGTGCGGCCGTGGTGGTGAACTACGCGTCGAGCCGCGCGGGAGCCGACGCCGTCGTCGCGGCGATCGTGTCGGCCGGTGGCAGGGCCGTCGCGGTTCGGGGCGACGTGACCAGGGCGTCGGAGGCCCGGGCCTTGATCGACGCCGCCGTCACGGAGTTCGGCCGGCTCGACGTGCTGGTGAACAATTCGGGCGTCTACGAATTCGCCGCGATCGACGACCTGAGCGAGGACCATTACCGGCGCCAGTTCGACGTCAACGTGCTGGGGCTTCTGCTGACCACGCAGGCCGCCGCGAGGCACCTCGGCGAGGGCGGCAGCATCGTGAACATCTCCTCGGCCATCACCCACGTGCACACGCCGATGGCGGCGGTCTATGCGGGGACCAAGGGGGCGGTGAACGCGATCTCGGGCGTGCTCGCCAACGAGCTGGCCCCCCGCAAGATCCGGGTGAACGTGGTCAGCCCGGGCTTCGTCGTGACCGAGGGCACGCACACGGCCGGGGTCGTCGGGTCGGACATGGAAGCCGGTCTCGTCGCGCAGACGCCTCTCGGCCGCGCCGGTCAGCCGGACGACATCGCCGGTGTGGTGGCGTTCCTCGCATCCGACGACGCCCGCTGGCTCACCGGCGAGGTAATCACCGCCAGCGGCGGCATTCGCTGACATCGAGGTCGGTGCATGAGGGACCGGTGCTTGCGCGCGCTGCCGAAAGGGGCGCGCGCAGGGACGAGGCTCGTGCCGTTCCCGGACGGTTCGCGGTAGCGAGGACGCGAACGGCGCCGCAATGAGTGCTGCCCGACCCGGCGCGGCCAGATGTCGCGACTGTCGTGCCCGATGATTAAACTTGCGCCGATCGTCGATCAACGCGCCTTTACTGTCCGAAACCAGACGGTCGCGCCCGGTCTCCGGGCGCGTATCCTTCAGTTCGCCGCCGCGATCGCGGCGATCAGGGTGCGCTTGAGATCCTGCTGGCTGAACGGCTTCTGCACCACGGGACGGTCCCGGAACGGTTCGCGGATGCCCGCCCCGCCATAGCCCGTGGAGAAGATCAGCGGCAGGCCGCGGCGCACGATCGCCTCGGCGACGGGATAGATCGGCTCGCCGGCGACGTTGACGTCGAGGATCGCGACCACGAAGCTCTCGCTCTCGGCCATCTCGAGTGCCTTGCTCAGCCGGGCCGCCGGACCCACGACCTCGCAGCCGAAATCGAGCAGCATGTCCTCCAGGAGCATCGAGATCGCCGCTTCGTCCTCGACGACGAGGACGCGGGCACCGTTCAGGAGGTCTTCGCTTGTTTCCGTGCCCACGCCGGATGTCTTTCCCTCATCGCCCCGTATCGAGGCCCGATCGACCCGTTCCCGCGGCGGCGGTAGCCGCCAAGCCGTCGGGGGTTCCCATCGCCCGCAGCCCGTGCGAGTCCGCGCCGGCAGACGTCACCTGCGCCGGTGAGCCGTCGCCCGGAAAGGCAGTCATGTCAAGCGTAGCCGCCTGGGGCGCGATGCAGCGGCAATCCGGCCCGCCGCGCCCCTTGAATCGACGCCGGGTTCTGGCGGGTGCGGTGGCGGGTCTCGTCTCGGGGGCGGCCGCTCCGGCCCTCGGCTCGACGGGGCGGCCGGTCGTCGTCGCCTCGAAGATCGACGGCGAGGGAGCGCTCCTCGGACAGATGATCGTGATGAGTCTTCGGCGCCTCGGCGTGCCGGTGACCCCTCGGCTCCAGCTCGGCCCGACCCGTATCGTGCGCACCGCCCTCGCCGCGGGCGAGATCGATGCCTATCCCGAGTATACCGGCAACGCCGCCTTCTTCTCCGGCACCGACGCGGACCCGGTCTGGCGCCGGGCCGAGACCGCGCTCGCCGCGGCGCGGCGCTTCGACGAACCGAACGGCCTGACCTGGCTCACGCCCGCCCGCGCCAACAACACCTGGCAGATCGCCGTGTCGGGCAAGCTCGCCCGGGCCGAGAACCTGCGCACGATGGCCGATTTCGCCGGTGCGGTCCGCCGCGGCCTGATCGACCTCTGCGCCTCGGCGGAGTTCGTCGAGAGCCCGGCCGCCCTGCCCTCCTTCGAGCGCGCCTACGATTTCGCCCTGCCGCGGGAGCGGATCGTGATGCTGCCGGGTGGCGACACCGCCGTCACCCTGCGGGCCGCCGCGCAAGGGATCAGCGGGGTCAATGCCGGCATGGTCTACGGCACCGACGGGGTGATCGCGGCCCTCGACGTGGTGGTGATGAGCGATCCCCTGGGGGCGCAGATCGTCTACGAGCCGGCGCCCCTCGTCCGCACGGAGGTGCTGGCGCGCCACCCCGCGATGGCGCCCGCCCTCGACCGGCTCTTTTCCGGCCTCGACCTCGCGACGCTGCGCCGGCTCAACGCGCAGGTGGCGGTGGACGGCGACACGCCGGAAGCCGTCGCCCGCCGCTACCTCGGCTCCGTCGCGCCATGACGCGTCTGATGCCTCCACGTCCGATGTCTTCGCTCACGGCGTCTCGGGCGCTGCCCCTCGCGGCCGCCGGCCTCGCCGTCGCGGCGCTCGTCGCCCTGCCCGTCCTCACGCTCGCGCCGAATCGCCTCGTGCCCGGCGCGCCCGTCGGCATCGGGTTGCCCGGTCTCGGCCTCGGGCTCCTGGCGCTCGTCGCGGCCCTTCTCCTTGCCGCTCCCGCCTCCGCCCGGACGAGCCGCCTCGCCCTCGCGGCGGCGCTCGCGGCCTGGTGCGGGCTGGTGCTCGCCACCGGCCAGGGCGCCGCCGGGCTCCTCGCCGGCAAGCCGGCGGCGGCCCGCGCGGTCCTCGGCTCGGGCGCCTGGCTCGGCGGCCTCGCCCTGGCCGGGCTCACGGCCGCGGCGGCCCGGGCCGTCTTCCCACGCTGGGGCGGCCTCGTCGCCGCCTCGCTCCTCCTCGGATTCCTGGCGCTCGCCGCGGGGGGCGGCCTCCTCGATTCGCTCTCGCTCACGGTCGAGTATCGGGCGCGGGCGGGCGCGGTGAACGCGGCTTTCCTCCAGCATCTCGGGCTCGCCGGGGCCGCGCTCCTCCTCGCGCTCGCGGTCTCGGTGCCGCTCGCGATCCTGCGCCTGCGCGACGGACCGGCCTCGCGCCTCGTCGACGGTCTCCTCAACGGCGTGCAGGTCGTGCCGGCGCTCGCACTCTTCGCCGCCCTGGTGGCGGGCCTGTCCGGGCTGCTCGCCCTCGTGCCGGCCCTGCGGGGACTCGGCCTGGCGGCCATCGGGCCGGTGCCGGCGGTGATCGGCACCGCCGCCTATCTCTGCCTGCCGCTGGTGCGGGGCCTCGCCGCCGGCCTCGCCGCGGCGGACCCGGCGGTGCTCCACGCCGCCCGGGCGATGGGCCTCACCCCCAGCGCGACCCTGCTGCGGGTGCGGCTGCCGCTCGGCGCACCCGTGATCGCCGGGGCCCTGCGGGTCGCGGCGGTGCAGAGCGTGGGGCTCGCCACCCTCGGCGGCCTCGTCGGAGCCGGCGGGCTCGGGGCGGTGGTGTTCGAGGGCATGGCGCAGTTCGCCCAGGACCTGATCCTGCTCGGCGCGCTGCCGGTGATCGGGCTGGCGCTCGCGGTCGATGCCGGGCTCGCGCTCCTGACGAATCGGGAGGCCGCATGAACCGCGCGATGAAACGCCTGCCCCGGTGCGCCGCGCCGCTGGCGCTCGGCCTCGTCCTGGCGGGGTTGAGCCTGCCCGAGGTCGCCGGTCCCCTCGTGCGCCTGCTCGGGATGCAAACCGGCACGCCGGTGCCGGCTGGGCGCCTCGCCTGGCTCGCGCGCCACCACCTCGCCCTGGCGCTCGGCGGCTTCCTGCTCGCGGGCGGGGCCGGTCTCGTCCTCGGCATCCTGGCGACGCGGGCGGCGGGCGCGTCCGTGCGGGGTGCCCTCGACACCCTGGCGGCGGCCGCCCAGGCCGCGCCGCCGGTGGTGGTGGTGGCCCTCGCCCTGCCGGTCCTCGGCTTCGGCGCGCCGCCGATCCTGCTGGCGCTCACCGCCTACGGGCTGATGCCGGTGATGCGCGGCACCGCCGGGGCGCTCGCCACCGTGCCGGAGGACGTGCGCGCGGCCGCGACCGCGATGGGGCTCACCCCGACGCAGACCCTCCTGCGGGTCGAGCTGCCCCTCGCCGCCGGGCCGATCCTCGAGGCCCTGCGGGTGGTGCTGGTCCTGGCGGTCGCCACCGCGGCGGTAGGCGCGCTCGCCGGCGCCCAGACCCTCGGCACCCCGATCGTCGTCGGCCTCCAGACCCAGAACACCCTGGCGCTGGTCCAGGGCGCGGCGGCGGCGGCCTCGCTCGCCTTCCTGGCCGACGCGGCCTGGCTCGCCGCCGCGTCGGGCCTCGGCCGGCGGCTACGCCGCTAGGCCGCGCTTGCGCAGCAGCGGCCCGGTGCTCGGCAGCCGGCCGCGGAAGGCCGTGTAGGCGCTGCGGGCGTCGCGCAGGTTGCCGGCGCCGTACACGTAGGTGCGCAGGCGCTCGGCGGTGGCAGGGTCGAAGATGTCGCCCGCCTCCCGGAAGGCGTCGAAGGCGTCGGCGTCCAGCACCTCGGACCACAGGTAGCTGTAGTAGCCGGACGCGTAGCCCTCGCCGGCGAAGACGTGCTGGAAATGCGGCGTGCGGTGGCGCATCGCGATCTCGGCCGGCATGCCGATGCGGCGCAGGGACTGCGCCTCGAAGGCGAGCGGGTCGATGCCGCCCTCGGCCTCCGGGGAGAGGTGCAGGTCGAGGTCGACGATGGCGGACGCCGTGTACTCCACCGTGGCGAAGCCCTGGTTGAAGGTGCGGGCGGCGAGCAGCCGGGCCAGCAGGTCCTCGGGCATCGGCTCGCCCGTGCGGTAGTGGCGGGCATGGGTCCGCAGCACCTCGGGCTGCTCCAGCCAGTGCTCGTAGAGCTGCGAGGGCAGCTCGACGAAGTCGCCCGCCACCGCGGTGCCGGCGAGGATCGGATAGGTCACGTTCGACAGGAGCCCGTGCAGGGCGTGGCCGAACTCGTGGAACAGCGTGCGGGCGTCGTCGAAGGACAGGAGCGCCGGCTCGCCCTCGCCGCCCTTGGCGAAGTTCATGACGTTGACGATGATCGGCGTGACCGGCCCGGTCAGACGCTCCTGCGAGCGGAAGCCGCTCATCCAGGCGCCCGAGCGCTTGCTGGCCCGCGCGAAGTAATCGCCGAGGAAGAGGCCGATCACCGTGCCGTCCCGGTCGGCAACCTCCCAGGCCCGCACCTCCGGATGGTAGCGCGGCACCTCCGCGAGTTCGGTGAAGGAGAGGCCGAACAGCCGGTGCGCGGTGTCGAAGGCGGCCTGGATCATGCCCTCGAGGGGCAGGTACGGCTTGATCTCGCCCTCGTCGAGGGCGTGTTCGCGCCGGCGCAGGCGCTCGGCGTAGTGACGCCAGTCCCAGGGCGCCAGGGCGGCCGTCTGGCCGTCCTCGTGCGCGAGGGCCTGGAGCCGGTCGCGCTCGGCCTCGGCCCGGCGGCGGGCCGGGGCCCAGACCTCCTCCAGGAGCCCGACCGCCGCCTCGGCGCTGCCCGCCATGGTGTCGTCGAGGCGGAAGGCGGCGTAGCTCGGGTAGCCCAGCAGGCGCGCCCGCTCGGCCCGCAGGCGCAGGGTCTCGGTGATGATCGCCCGGTTGTCGGTCTCGCCGCCGTTCTCGCCGCGGCGGATCCAGGCGCCGTAGGCGCGCTCGCGCAAGTCGCGCCGGGTCGAGAAGACCAGGAACGGCTCGATCAGCGAGCGCGACAGGGTGACGACGTGCGAGCCGGCAAGCCCGCGCTCCTCGGCGGCCCGGCTGGCCGCGGCGCGCAGGAAGGGCGGCAGGCCGGCCAGATCGTCCTCGCCCGCGAGTTCCAGCATGAACCCGCTCTCGTCGGCGAGCAGGTTCTGGCTGAACTGCGTGCCGAGCTCGGCGAGCCGCGAGGCGATGGCGGCCATCCGCTCCTTGGCCTCGGCGCCGAGTTCCGCGCCGGCGCGGCGGAAGCGCAGGCGGTAGCGCTCGCGCACCCGCTTCTCCTCGTCCGTCAGGCCGTCCTCACCGACCGTCGAGACCCGCGCCCACAGGTCCGGGTTGAGGTAGATCGCGCTGCCGTGGCGCGCGAGCCGCGGCGCCACCGCCCGCTCGACCGCCTGGAGGTCCGGGTTGGTGTGGCTGCCGGCCAGGTTGAAGAAGGTGGCCGAGACCCGCCGCAGCGCCTCGCCGGAGCGCTCCAGCGCCCCGATCGTGTTGGCGAAGGCCGGCGGCTCGGGATTGCCGGCGATCGCCTCGATCTCGGCGACGTGCTGGGCAAGCGCCCGCTCGAAGGCCGGCTCGTAATGCGCGGGGGCGATGCGCTCGAAGGGCGGCAGCCCGTGGGGCGTGGTCCAGACCGGCTCGGAGAAGGGGTTGGGCTCGTGCTCCGCCGTGACGCCGCGCATGTGATCCTCTCGCTGAGATGGCGGGCGACGATAGCCCCTCGGGCGCGGGGCGCAAGCGCGGCGGGACACGCCGACC
>NZ_JTHF01000429.1 GCF_001043895.1 Methylobacterium indicum | reverse complement strand
CACGACCGAGGGCTGGGTGTCGCTGGCCGACTACGTGTCGCGGATGAAGCCGAACCAGGAGGCGATCTACATCCTGGTCGGCGACGACGTCGATGCGCTCAAGCGCTCGGCCCAGATCGAGGGCTTCTCCGCCCGCGGGATCGAGGTGCTGCTGCTCTCCGACCATGTCGACGCGTTCTGGCCCGAGCGCTACGACAGCCACGACGGCAAGCCGATCCGCAGCATCACGCAGGGCAGCGACGACCTCTCGGCCTTCGAGCCCGAGGTCGCGGAGGGCGACGCTCCGGCCGACCTCGCCGACCTGCTGCCGAAGCTGAAGGAGGCGCTCAAGGACGACGTCTCCGACGTGAAGGCGAGCCAGCGCCTGGTCGACAGCGCGGTGCTGCTCTCGGCCCCGGCCTTCGGGCCCGACCTGCAGATGCAGCGCCTGCTGCGCCGGGCCGGCCGCGGGGCCGGTGGCGGCATGGGAGCGGGAATGGGGGGCCAGCCGGTGCTGGAGCTCAACCCGCGCCACCCG
>NZ_JTHF01000428.1 GCF_001043895.1 Methylobacterium indicum | reverse complement strand
CGGTGGCCGAGGCGGTGGCGGCGCGCCTCGCCGATCCGAGCGTCACGCTGATCCGCCGCCTGAACACGAAGCAGCGGGAGGCGATGCAGGCCTTCTACGCGCTCGGCGCCTTCAAGTCGGTCTGGCTCACGGAGAGCGGCTGGTCCGACGCCGCCAAGGCGGTGATCGTCCGGCTGCAGGCCGCGGGCGAGGACGGTCTCGACCCCCTCGCCTACCCGATCCCGCTCCTCGACCCGCCCCACGCCACGGCGGCCGACCGGGCCGAGGCCGACCTCAAGCTCTCGGCGGCGGCCGTGCTCTATGCCCGCGACGCCCGCGGCGGGCGCCTCGAACCCTCGCGCCTGTCGCGCTTCATCACCCCGAAGCTCGACCTGCCCGGTGCCGACGCGGTGCTGACCCGCCTCACCCCGGCCGGGACGAATGCCGGCGCCCTCCTCCAGGCCTACAATCCGGGGCAGCCCGGCTACCTCGCCCTCAAGGCCAAGCTCGCGAGCCTGCGGGCCCAGCAGCCGAACCGCGCCGTGCCGATGGTGCGCCTGCCCAAGGGCCCGGCGCTGAAGGCCGGCATGCGCGACGCGCGGGTGCCGCTGATCCGCGCCCGCTTCGGCCTGACCGGCGCGCAGGACGCCACCGCCTACGACGAGGGCGTGGCGACGGCGGTGGCCAGCTTCCAGCGCCAGCGCGGAATGAAGGCGAGCGGCGTTCTCGATCCTGCCACCGTGGCGGCCCTCGCCGGCCCGAGCCCGGACCGGCAGGAGGCCGACCTCCTCGCCAACATGGAGCGCTGGCGCTGGCTGCCGGCGGATCTCGGCCGCACCCACGTCTTCGTCAACATCCCCGAATACAAGGTCCGGGTGATCCGCGACGGCCGCGTCCTCGACGAGGCCCGGGTGATCGTCGGCAAGCCGGATTCCCCGACCCCGATCTTTTCGGGCGAGATGACCTACGCGGTGGTCAACCCGTCCTGGACGGTGCCGCCCTCGATCCTCAAGAGCCAGTTCCTGCCCGGCCTCGCCCGCGATCCGAACTACGCGGCGCGCCTCGGCTACCAGGTGGTGAAGCGCGGCAACGGCATCGCCATCCGGCAGCCGCCGGGCGAGCGCAATGCGCTCGGCTTCATCAAGTTCATGTTCCCCAACGACCACGCGGTCTACCTGCACGACACGCCGAACCGCACCCTGTTCTCCCGCTCCGAGCGGGCGCTGAGCCACGGCTGCGTGCGCGTCGACGACCCGTTCCGCTTCGCCCAGGTGGTGCTCGGATCGCACTGGCCGCAGGAGCGGCTGCAGAAGCTGATCGGCAAGGGCGAGCGCACCGTGATGCTGCCCGAGAAGCTGCCGGTCCACCTCGCCTACTTCACTCTGGAGGCCGACGCGAACGGGACCTTGCGCAGCCTGCCCGACCTGTACGGCGTCAACGCCCGGGTGAAGGTTGCGCTCGGCCTCTCGAACGAGGCGCTGCCGCCCGAGGCCGGCCACAAGCCCAAGGTCGCCGCGCCCAAGGTCGCCAAGCCGAAGCCCACCGGCACCCCCGCCGCCACGCCGCATCGCGACCGGGACCTGGCCCAGCAG
>NZ_JTHF01000427.1 GCF_001043895.1 Methylobacterium indicum | reverse complement strand
GATCGCGCCGTCGGCGCTCTCGATCGGGACCGCGCGGCCGAGCATCCAGCGATACTGCCCGTCCCGGTGGCGCACCCGATAGGTCGTATCGAGCGGCGTCCCGCTCTGGCAGCAGGCCCGCCACAGGACCTCGACACCACCGCGATCATGCGGGTGAAGCGCATCGAGCCAGCCGAAGCCCCGGAGTTCGGCATCGGTCAGGCCCGTCCGGGCGCTGAGGCCGAAGGTCTGGAGGAGGCCGCCATCGGGCCCGGTACGCCATTCCACCGCCGCGCTGGCCTCCACCAGGGCGCGGTAGCGCTGCTCGCTCTCCCGCACGCCGTCGGGCTCGTCCTCGGCTCGCACCGGCACGGATCCCGAAGGCGGCGGCGCGATGTGGCGGAAACTCGGCTCGTAGCGGCCGAGGGGCAGGTCGATGCGCACGCCGATCGGGCAGGTGGGGTCGGCGTAGATCTGCTGCAGCACCTGCCGTAGGCGCCGGGCCTCGACCCGGACGATGGCGTCCGTCGCCGGATCGAAGCTGGTGGAGCGGCCGAGCGCGTCGGTTGCGATGGTGTAGGACTTGAGAAGGCTGCCGCGCCCGGCCAGGCTCTCGCGCACGA
>NZ_JTHF01000426.1 GCF_001043895.1 Methylobacterium indicum | reverse complement strand
TCGTCGCCCTGCGGCGGCTCGTCGTCGCCCTCCGGGGGCTTGGACTGGCTGCAGGCGGCGCCCTCTCGGGCTGGGTCGGGGGGCTGCTCGCCCTCCATCTCGGCTGGACCTGGGCCTTCCTGGCGCTCGCCGTGCCGGCCGGCCTCGCCCTGATGATGGCCCTGTGGCTGGAGGAGACCTGCGCGCCCGGCGGCCAGGACGGGGCGGGCGCCGCCTGCAGCCAGTCCAACCCCCCGGAGGGCGACGACGAGCCGCCGCAGGGCGACGACCCGCCGGAGGCGGCCGAAGAGGCCGAACCGCGCCGGCGCGGCGCGGTGGGGGCGCCGGCAGGATCCTGACGCTCCGCCGTGGAGGAGCCGCCCTGCCCCCCTGGACAGGGCGGAGGCCGCCGTGATGCTATCGCGGCGTCCTGAGGCTCCTGAGGTGAGTGCGCCGCCATGAAGACGCTTCTCGTTCCGGTCGCCCGCCATACCCTGCTCGATTCGGTGCTCGACACCGCCGTGCTCGCCGCTCGCCGGTTCGACGCCAGCATCGAGGGGTTCGGCCTGCGCCCGGCACTCGCCGAATACGTCCCCGTCGACATGGTCGGCGGCATGACCTGGGTGCGCGACGAGGAGGTCGACCTCGTCGAGGCCCGCGATTGCGGCGGGCTGTTCACCGCCGCGATGGACCGCCACGGCGTCGCCCGCGACAGCGCCGATGCCGGCCGCGGCGGTCCGCGCTACCGCTGGCGCCCCGACGCGCCTCCCGGCGACGGCTTCCTCGCCCAGCACGCCCGGCTGTTCAACGCGACGGTGGTCGGCCGGCCCGGGAGCGGGGAGGGCACGCCCCGGATGACCACCCTGGAGGCGGTGCTGTTCGAGAGCGGGCGCCCGCTGATCATCGCCCCGCCGACGACGCCCGCGAGCATCGGCGAGACCGTGATGATCGCCTGGAACGGCTCGACCGAGACCGCCCGCACGGTCGCCTTCGCGGCGCCGTTCCTGCGCGCCGCCTCGCGGATCGAGGTGCTGGGGGTCGATGCCGGCATGGTGCCGGGCCCGAGCGCCGAGGAGATGGCCGCCGCCCTCAACCGCGAGGGGCTGTCGGCGCAGGGGCGCACCCTCGCGGCCGGCCGCCGCGCCGTCGGCGAGGTCTTCCTGACCGAGGCGGAGGCGATCGGCTGCGACCTCCTGGTCAAGGGCGCCTACACCCAGAGCCGCCTGCGCCAGATGATTTTTGGCGGCGCCACCAGCCACATCCTCGCCCACGCCACCATGCCGGTGCTGATGGCGCATTGACGGATTCCGATGACCGATTTCACCCTCGATCCGCGGCTCTCCGCCGACACCATCGCGCTCGGCGACCTCGCCCTGTCGAGCGTGCTGCTCCTGAACGACAAGCGCTTCCCCTGGTTCGTCCTCGTGCCGCGGCTCCCCGGCGCCTCCGAGCTGACCGACCTCTCGCCGGAGGATGCCGCCCGGCTGATGGAGGAGACCCGCCTGACGGTCGGCGTGATGCAGACGCTCGCCCAGCCCGACAAGGTGAATGTCGGCGCGCTCGGCAACGTGGTGGCCCAGCTCCACGTCCACGTCGTCGGGCGCTTCCGCTCCGATCCGGCCTGGCCCGGCCCGGTCTGGGGCCACGGCACCCGCGAGCCGTATCCGGCGCACGCGGCGGCGCAGCTGGTGGAGCGGGCGCGGGCCCTGTTCGCCGCGGCGTGACGAATCCCGGGGTGCGGGCTTACGCAGCGCGAGGAACGGTCTCAGCAGATTTCGCCGAAGTGGTTACCGGTTCGGCGCCGAAAATCTGCGATAAAACAAGAACCTAAGCGTGCGAAGCGTTGGCCTGCCAACGCAAGTCTGCTTAGGGTGCGCGCGTCCTCCCCGAACCGCTGCTGGCCCTCCCGATGACCGACGACCCGTCCGCACCGCTCGCCGCCTGGGGCCCCCCGGTGATCCGCACCATCGCCATGCCGGCCGACACCAACCCGGCCGGCGACATCTTCGGCGGCTGGCTCATGGCGCAGATGGACCTCGCCGCCGGCAACGTCGCGGCCCGCCGCGCCCGGGGGCGCTGCGCCACCATCGCGGTCGAGGGCATGACCTTCCTGCAGCCGGTCGTGGTCGGCGACGAGGTCAGCCTCTACGCCCATATCGTGGCGGTCGGCCGCTCCTCGATCCGCATCCAGATCGAGGCCTGGCGCCGCGCCCGCGAGAGCGAGGAGACCATCAAGGTCACGCAGGCCCTCTTCACCTTCGTGGCGATCGACGAGAACCGCCGCCCGCGCGCGGTGCCGCCGGATGCTCACGGGGTCGGCGGGGCGACGCCCGGCGTGGCCTGACGTCGACGGCTCGTTCGACCCGCCGCGCCAGTGACGCGGCACGACCGGCGACGTGTGTCCCACGGTCCACGACACTGACGGATGCGCATGCCGAAAGGCCGGCGTTCCGTGATGGACCGACCCCTTTCCGGGCCCGTGCCG
>NZ_JTHF01000425.1 GCF_001043895.1 Methylobacterium indicum | reverse complement strand
CCCCGGCGCTGGGGCCGCGGCGGGGGATCGGTCGGGTCGAGGCTGGGGCGGGAGGATGCGGGTGCCGTAGCCCGTGGGGGCGGAGAGGTGGGACGATCGTGCACGCTAACCCCATCCTGTCCGCGTCATGGGCCCGCGTTCGCGTACCGGACGGTAGGATCATAGCGGCAAGGCTTGGCTCTCCCAACGGCATTTTTCTGACGCGCTCGACCTGCTCGCCCGGCATCCCGAGCAGGCCGGCGGCGAGGTCGGCCCGGGGCGGCGGCAGGCCCTCGCCGTGGCGCGCCTCTGTCACCTGGCCGTTGGCGTCGGTGGCGTAGGCCGTGCCGCCCCACAGACCGTCGGCGATCGACACCGGCTCGAAGGCCCGGTTCCACGACCAGCGCCGCTCCAGCGCGTGGCTCCCCGTCCCGGCGCGCTGGCGCAGGATCTGGCCCAGCGGATCGAAGGCCTGCGCCAGCCGGAACGAGCCGCTCGCCCGCCCGGTCTCCCGCCCCAGCGCGTTGCATATGAAGGTGCGGTTGTCTGTTGCTATGGATTGATAATGATTGGCCTGTATGATAGCGCCTCCTTTACAATATCCTCGGCGCTATATTTATCATATTTTTTATCAGAGAAAAATCGGAGAGCATCTGGATCCGGAACGCAAGAAAGAAACAAATCCATCATCTCGTCTATCTCCTCTTCAGTCCCATTGCATGCGCTAATATTGTTTACCAGATCTGCGAGTTCTTTTTCGGTCATTTTCCGTCCTATCTGTTATAATGATAATCAGGATTTAGTATTTCCTGATGATATCTTGGAGTTACTACTGCTATATTATCGGAATCGTACACTGCTCCATTGTCCCATATTGGCTGGCGGTGATGTAATACATATGTTTTTGCCTTTCCAACCGCCTGATCCCCAGTTACAAACGGAGCATTGCCCTGACTCATTCTCAATACGTTTCGAGCACTAAATTGGTTAGCGAGTTCTGGCGTGGCCGCAACGGCTTTCCAATAGGCGGATCTGTATTCATCAAAATTTTTAAAGCTTTTTCCCCTTAGCTGATCAGCAACTTGCTTTGGAGTTTTTCCGGCGTTGCCACTTGTTCCTCTTAGCCATTTGTTGCCAACGTCAGATCCTGTGCCGCTAGCAATTCCAGTTTGATTTCGTGGACTAGGGCACGCGCTGGCCAATCCATATGGATCGATCCAAACAACTGCTCCATCAACATAAGCTTGCGGCCTCTCTCCACCCGCCAATCCTATCGGATCTGGACTGGCATACTGCCCCGCCTCCGCGTCGTAGTACCGAAACCGGTTGTAGCTCAGCCCATTCTCGTTGTCCGCCCACTGGCCAGGAAAGCCAATCGGACACAGATCGGCCTCGTCCCCATCCGCCTCATCCCGCGCCGCCCGCACCCCCGCCAGCGACACAGCCTCGTCATTCGCCGCCTCACCCCGCCGGACACCCCGCGTCCCGCCCCACAGCCGATGCGACCGCGACCACGCCCGACGCCCCTGACCATCGTACAGCTCACGCGGCGTCCCGAGATGGTCCGTCA
>NZ_JTHF01000424.1 GCF_001043895.1 Methylobacterium indicum | reverse complement strand
GCGCGAAGGGCACGGTATCCTTCGCGAGGTAGCCCTGCGTGTTGGCGTTCGCCACGTTGCCGGCGATCGCCGCCTGGCGCACCGACAGGTAGCGGGTGTGCAGCGAGGCGAGATCGAACAGGTAGATCCCCGTCACGCGAACCCCTCCATGCCCGTCACTCCATCCCGTCCCGAAACGACCCGACGCCCGGGCCCTGCCGCGTAACGGCGGGTTTAGGAGCGCAACCTTGTCCGAGGCTGGCGAACCTTGCGGGAATGCGGGCGGGGACTTCCGCCGGGCGCAAGCCACCCCGACACCCAGGCGCTGCCGGGCGGGCGCCGGCACCGGATGGCGGGCACCGGGGAGGGCCGTCGAGATCTTCGTGCCCTGTGAGAGACCCTAAGGAGAGCCGCGGCTTGCCTCGACGTCTCACGAACTGGACTGGCCGTCCCGAAGATCAGGTCGCCGGCTTCCGCAATCCAGACCCCGTTGCACGACTCGATCTCGACGCACGTACGGACCTGCCCCTGAAGGCCCGGGGCGTCTTCGATCCAGGCCGCGTTATCGCTTCAAGCTGAGCCTCTGCGAGTGCCTCATCGACGGCGGAGACTGGCTCGTCCTCGCGGACCCCGCCGCCGCGCGCGACGAGGCCCGCCGGCTCGCCGGGACGCTTCTCGTTTTAGTGGATCCGAGCGTGGCGTGGACGGACGGCGTGCTGGTGGTCGAGTGCAGCGAGGTCGGCGACCCCATCCTG
>NZ_JTHF01000423.1 GCF_001043895.1 Methylobacterium indicum | reverse complement strand
CTCGCCCGGGTCGGCGCCGGGGTCCCGGCGCCGACCCGGGCGAGGAAGACCGTCAGTTCGAGCGGGAAATGCGTGAAGACGTGGCGCACGATCCCCGGCAGGCGCTTCCAGCGCGCATCGAGGGGCGCGTCGAGGAGAGCCTGGGCCGGGTCGTAATCGGCCCGCCACTCGCTCGTCGGCGGCTCGGCCATGGAACCGAGGAGCCCTTCCGGCGGCCGGGTGCGCAGCAGCACCGCCTCGTCGCCGGCCCGCAGCACCACGAAGGCGGCGCCGCGCCGCAGCGCGCCCGCCACCTTCTTCACCTTGCGCGGAAAGGTCTCCTGCAGGCCCTCGGCCCGGGCGCGGCAGGGCTGCATCCAGGGGCAGAGCGCGCAGGCCGGCCGCTTCGGGGTGCAGAGCGTCGCGCCGAGATCCATCACGGCCTGGGCGAAGTCGCCGGGCCGCGTCCGGGGCACCAGGTTTTCCGCGAGGCGGCGGATCTCGGGGCGCGCCGCCGGGATCGGGGTCTCGATCGCGTAGAGCCGCGAGACCACCCGCTCGACGTTGCCGTCCACCGCCGCCGCCGGCCGGTCGAAGGCGATCGCCGCGATGGCGCCGGCCGTGTAGGCGCCGATGCCGGGGAGCTTGCGCAGGCCCTCCACCGTGTCGGGAAAGCGGCCCGCCTCCGCCACCGCCTTCGCGCAGGCATGCAGGTTGCGGGCGCGGGAATAGTAGCCGAGGCCCGCCCAGGCCCCCATCACCGCCTCCTCCGGGGCCGCCGCGAGCGCCGCCACGGTCGGGAAGCGCTCCAGGAAGCGGGCGAAATACGGCTTCACCGCAGCGACGGTGGTCTGCTGCAGCATGATCTCGGACAGCCAGACCCGGTACGGATCGGGCGCGACGCCGGGCAGCGCGCGCCAGGGCAACACGCGGCGATGGCGGTCGTACCAGACCAGGAGGTCGGCGGCTTCCGGCCTTGAGTGCGACGCGGCGGGCGCTACCATGCGGCCCGCCTTAGCGGGTTTTCGGCCGCGGCGGGAGCGGGATTTCGGGAGCAATCGCCGAACGACCGCCCGGGCGGCCGAGGGCCCGAGGGTTAAGAGTTCCCTCACACGAAAACCCTATCGGTCGGGGCTTCGCGCCGGAGACGGCGATCCACCAGGACGGACGGGCGATGGCACGGCCCAAACCCTTGAGCGAGCTGATCGAGCGGTCCCTCGGCCCCGTCTTCGCGGCCCAGGGCTTCGCCTCGACCGACATCCTGGCGTCCTGGAGCGAGATCGTCGGCGAGCGGCTGGCCCGGGCCTGCCAGCCGGAGAAGCTCGAATGGTCGCGCCGGCGCGGGGCGTCGCGCGAGCAAAGGCCGGAGCCCGGCACCCTGACGGTGCGGGTCGAGGGCGCCTTCGCCCTCGAATTGCAGCACCTCGTGCCCCTGGTGATCGAGCGCATCAACCGCCATTACGGCTGGGCCTGCGTCGGCAAGATCCGGATGCGCCAGGACCGGGTCGCCCAGGCCCAGCGCCGCAAGGCCGCTCCCCCGCCCCTCGACCCGGTGCGCCGCGGCGAGGTCGCGCTCGCGGTGTCGAGCGTGAGCGAGGCCGCCTTGCGCGACGCCCTCGACCGCCTCGGCCTCGCGGTACTGGGCGCGCAGCGCCCGCGCTGACCAGACCGCCTCCTGCGTGTTCCGCGGGCGTCCGGTCCGCCGCAAGCCCGACCGGACGCCGCCGAGGCACGCGACGGCACAAAGGAAGTTGATGCGGCGGCTGCTTGCCACGAGGCGGCCGGGATTCTACCGCACTGACGACCGCGGACCCTTCCGCATCCGCCCTACGAGGACGCCTGCCATGCTCACCCGTCGCGAGGCCCTGACACTCACCGGCTCGGCCCTCGGCGCGGCGCTGCTCGCGCCGGCCCTGCCGTTCCGCGCTCTCGCCCAGGGCCCGGTGGTGGACGGCCTGATGCAGCCCGGCCCCCTCGGCGACCTCTGGCTCGGGCCCGACAATGCCCGCTGCACGATCATCGAGTACGCCTCGATGACCTGCTCGCACTGTGCCGCCTTCCACAAGACCACCTGGCCGGCGCTGAAGGAGCGCTGGGTCGATACCGGCAAGGTCCGCTTCACCCTGCGCGAGTTCCCCCTCGATCCGCTCGCCACCGCGGCCTTCATGCTGGCCCGGGCCGACAACGGCGCACGCTACTACCCGATCACCGACATGCTGTTCGACCAGCAGGCGAACTGGGCCTTCGTCCCCAAGCCCCTCGACGCCCTCGAGCAGATGATGCGCCAGGCCGGATTCTCGAAGGAGAAGTTCGAGGCCACCCTGAAGGACCAGACCCTGTACGACGCGGTGAATGCCGTGAAGGAGAAGGCGATGACGACCTTCAAGGTCAACGCCACGCCGACCTTCTTCATCAACGGCCAGAAGTACCAGGGCGAGATGACGATCGAGGGCATGGAGAAGGTGATCAAGCCGATCGTGGGAGCGTGAGGCAGGGCGTTTCGCTCTCGAACGTCGTTACGGATGCAGACGATTCTCGATTGAAGGGCGGGCTCCCCCTCTCCCCGCCCGCG
>NZ_JTHF01000422.1 GCF_001043895.1 Methylobacterium indicum | reverse complement strand
GGTCGCGGGGGCGCGGGCGTGCCTGACGGAAGGCGCCGACGTGGTGGTGATGGATGACGGGCTGCAGAACCCGGGCCTCGCCAAGGATCTGTCCATCGCGGTGTTCGACGGGGCGGTCGGGCTCGGCAACGGCCGGGTGTTTCCGGCGGGCCCGCTGCGGGCGCCGGCCGCCGCGCAATGGCCCCGCATCGACGCCGCCCTGGTGATCGGCGGGGGCGCGCCGGGCGAACGGCTCCTGGCGGAGGCGCGGGCACGCGGATTGCCGGCCCTGCGTGGCCGGCTGGTGCCCGATCCGGCGGCTGCGGCGGCTTTGGCGGGGCGCCCGGTCCTGGCCTTCGCGGGGATCGGGCGGCCGCAGAAGTTCTTCGCGAGCCTGCGCGACCTCGGGGCGGACCTGCGCGAGACCCGGGCCTTCCCAGACCACCACGCCTTCACGGCGGCGCAGATCGACGCCCTCGTGGCGGAGGCGGCGCGCACGAACCTCCTCCTGGTCACGACCGAGAAGGACCGGATGCGCCTGCCGGGCGATCTGGCGGTGGCGACGCTGCCGGTGGTGCTGGCGCTCGACGCGCCGGAGGCGCTCGCCGCCCTGCTGAGGAGGCTTCGAGGGCTACCCGGCCCGTGAGTCCTGGCGCAGGCGCACCATCACGGCGTCGGGATCGGCATAGGCCTCCTGGCGCGCGACGCTCCAGTAGCGCAGGGCGTCGAGCGGGATCTCGACCCCGGTCACGCCGCAGCGCACGAACCGGCCGGGCCGCACCACCCGCAGGTTGCTGTCGCCGTACTCGACGGTGGCCTCGCCGGACCCGTTGCGCTCGAACCGTCCCAGCATCGCCCCGGATTCCTCGATTCATGGAAGGATGACGGGTTTACGACCCCGGCGCCGGCTTGTCGACGGGCTCGACGGCGGGCGCCCGGATCGCCATGATCGCGGCTCGCCGCCACGCAGCCGGAGCCGGGATGGACCCGATCGACACCCTGTTTTCCGCCGCCCGCGCGGTCCAGGGCCGCGCCCACGCCCCCTATTCGCGCTTCCGCGTCGGCTCCGCCGTCCTGGACGAGACCGGGGCGGTCCATGCCGGCTGCAACGTCGAGAACGCCGCCTACCCGGTCGGCACCTGCGCCGAGGCCGGGGCGATCGCCGCCATGGTGGCGGCCGGCGGCCGGCGCATCGCGGCGATCCTGGTGCTGGGCGACGGCACGGCGCTGGTCACCCCCTGCGGCGCCTGCCGCCAGCGCATCCGCGAATTCGCCGCCCCCGACACGCCGATCCATGTCGCCGGGCCGGAGGGGGTACGCCGGACCTTCACCCTCGACGAATTGCTGCCCGCCTCGTTCGGGCCGGACAACCTCGCGTGAGCGATCCCGTGCACGATCCCCGCATCGCCGCGGCCGCCGGTGTCGTTCGGGCCCGCCTGGGATCCGAGCCCTTCGCGCTCGCCCTCGTCGCCGGCACCGGGCTCGGGCCCCTGGCCGAGCGGCTCACCGAGGCGGTCGCCCTGCCCTACGGCGAGATCCCGCATTTCCCGGTCTCGGGCGTCTCGGGCCATGCCGGGCGGCTGGTGGCGGGGCGCCTCGCCGGGCGCCGGGTGCTGCTGTTCCAGGGCCGCGCCCATGCCTACGAGCACGGCGACGCCGCCGCGATGCGGGTGCCGGTCGGCCTGGTGGCGGCCCTCGGCGCGCCGCCGCTCCTCCTCACCAACGCCGCCGGCTCGCTCCTGCCCGAGGCCGGCCCCGGCCGCCTCGCCCTCGTCACCGACCACGTCAACCTCTCGGGGATGAACCCGCTCTACGGCGAGCCGTCCGACGCCCGCTTCGTGCCGATGGTCGACGCCTACGATCCGGCCTTGCGCGCGGCGCTGAAGCGGGCCGCGCGGGCCTGCGGCGTGCCGCTGGCGGAGGGCGTCTACGCCTGGTTCTCCGGCCCGAGCTTCGAGACCCCGGCGGAGATCCGGATGGCCAAGGCGCTCGGCGCCGATCTCGTCGGCATGTCGACGGTGCCGGAGGTGATCCTCGCCCGGTTCTTCGGCCTCAGGGTCGCGGCTCTGTCGCTGGTGACCAACTACGCCGCGGGGTTCGAGGCCGGGACCGGAATCGGCGCCCCCCACCATGCCGAGACCAAGCGCGTCGCCCAAGAGGCCGCCGACGATGTCGGCCGCCTCGTGGCGGCGCTGCTGTCCGGCGACCTCTGACATCCTCTTCCGGGACGAACCCATGACGCTGCTGCCGCAGGAACTGATCCGCCTCAAGCGCGACGGGCAGGCGCTGCCGGACGACGCCCTCGAGGCCTTCATCGCCGGGCTCACCGACGGGAGGGTCACCGAGGGCCAGGCGGCGGCCTTCGCCATGGCGGTCTTCTTCCGCGGCCTGTCGCTGCCCGAGCGCGTCGCGCTCACCCGGGCGATGACCCGCTCCGGCACCGTGCTCACCTGGGACCTGCCGGGCCCGGTCCTCGACAAGCACTCGACCGGCGGCGTCGGCGACACGGTGAGCCTGCCGCTCGCCGCGATGGTCGCGGCCTGCGGCGGCTACGTGCCGATGATCTCGGGCCGCGGCCTCGGCCATACCGGCGGCACCCTCGACAAGCTCGACAGCATCCCGGGCTACACCACCGCCCCGGACGTCGACCTGTTCCGGCGCGTCACCCGGGAGGTCGGCTGCGCGGTGATCGGCCAGACCCCGGACCTCGCCCCCGCCGACCGGCGGCTCTACGCCATCCGGGACGTGACCGGCACGGTCGAATCCCTCGACCTGATCACCGCCTCGATCCTGTCGAAGAAGCTCGCGGCCGGGTTGCAGGGCCTCGTCATGGACGTGAAGGCGGGCTCGGGCGCGTTCATGGCCCGGACCGAGGAGGCACGGGGCCTCGCCGAGAGCCTGGTGACCGTGGCGAACGGCGCCGGCCTACCGACCCGGGCGCTCCTCACCGACATGGACCAGCCGCTCGCCTCGTCCGCCGGCAACGCCGTCGAGGTGACTTATGCCCTCGACTACCTCGCCGGGCGCCGGCGCGAGCCGCGCTTCCACGCCGTCACGGTGGCGCTCGGCGCCGAGATGCTGATGCTCGGGGGCCTGAGCCCCAGCCTCGCCGAGGCGACCGCCCGGCTGGAGGACAGCCTGACCTCGGGCCGCGCCGCGGAGGTGTTTTCCGGGATGGTGACGGCGCTCGGCGGACCCGCCGACCTGATCGCGGCGCCGGAGCGCCACCTGCCCCGCGCCGCCGTGGTGCGGGCGATTTCCGCACCGCGGGCCGGCCGGGTCTCGGCCGTCGCGACGCGAGACCTCGGCGTCGCGGTGATCGGCCTCGGCGGCGGCCGCACCCGGCCGCAGGACGCGATCGACCACGCGGTCGGCCTCACCGATCTGGCCGCCCTCGGAGACGAGGTCGGGCCGGAGCGGCCGCTGGCGATCGTGCATGCCCGGAGCGAGGCGGACGCCGCGCGGGCCGAGGCGGCGGTGGTCGCGGCCTATCGCATCGGCGGGGACGCGGCTCCCGCGCGCGAGGCGATCCTGGAGCGGGTCGGCTGACGCGTCTCCACGGCGGGAGCCTGCCTCATGGGGCAGGTGGTCTCATGGGGCGGGCGGCGGAGAGCCGAAACGCGGGATCGCCTCCGCAATCCGGGAGAGACGATCCCACATCTGGAGGTCGAAAAAATTTCGCCGGATGCCCCGTTGCGTCGCGGGCGAGCCGGCCTTCGGCTCGCCCGCGTCAGGCCCGGGCGCGGCCGAGCCCGATCGCGTCCATGCTGGCCTGGTCGCGGGCATTCTCGGCGGCGCGCTCGCCCGAGCGCTCGCGGTCGTCGAGGATCTCGACCTTCTTCAGCTCCTCGAACGCCTCGGCGAGGGCGGCCTTGGCCGCCGCGAGCTGCACGTCGAGGTCCTCGGCCGAGCGGCGGATGTTGTCGCGGCGCTGCGCGGCGGCCCGGGCATAGGTCGGATAGGCGAAATGGGCCGGATCGGAGATCCCGGCCCGCTGCTCTTCCTGGCCGATCTCGCGGTCGAGGTCGGCGGCCATGCGGGCGAAATCGGCGATCATCGCCTCGATTTGCGCGACTTTGCGGCGCTTCTCGTCGGCCTGGAAGCGGCGCAGCCGGATGAGCGTGTCCCGCGATTTCATTGTTACTCCACTCCCGCCAGCGGCATGCGACCGAGCCTCGCCCGTCGCGCGCCTTCACGCGGCCGCGGGGCGGGCGGCTCGGCCCACCCTCACGGCCCGCCGACGATCGCGGCGAGGCGCTCATAACCCTCGCGGATGGAGGTTGCTTCTTCCTTACCCTGCCCCAGAAAAGCCTCCAGATCGGGCATCAAGGCGATCGCCTCGTCGACCTCCGGCGAGCTGCCGGGGCGGTAGGCGCCGAGCCGGATCAGCTCCTCCATGTCGGCGTAGGTCGAGAGCACCCGGCGAGCGCGGCGCACCACCTCGAGATAGTCCGGGTCGCAGGAACGCGGCATGGTGCGGGAGACCGAGCGCAGCACGTTGATCGCCGGGTAGCGCCCGCGCTCCGCGATGGCCCGCTCCATCACGATGTGCCCGTCGAGGATGCCCCGCACCGCGTCCGCCACCGGCTCGTTGTGGTCGTCGCCCTCGACCAGCACGGTGAACAGACCGGTGATCGCCCCGTCCCCGGTCCCGGGCCCGGCCCGCTCCAGCAGGCGGGGCAGCTCGGAGAAGACGGTCGGCGTGTAGCCCTTGGCGGTCGGCGGCTCGCCGGCGGCGAGCCCGATGTCGCGCTGGGCCATGGCGAAGCGGGTGATCGAATCGACCATGCAGAGCACCTGCGCGCCCTCGTCGCGAAAATGCTCGGCCAGCGCGAAAGTGACGTAGGCGGCGTTGCGGCGCATGAGCGCCGGCTCGTCGGAGGTGGCGACGACCACGACCGAGCGGGACAGGCCCTCCTCCCCGAGGTCGTCCTGGAGGAATTCCTGCACCTCGCGGCCGCGCTCGCCGACGAGGCCGATCACCGCGACGTCGGCGGCGGTGTAGCGTGCCAGCATCGAGAGCAGCACCGACTTGCCGACGCCGGAGCCCGCGAAGATGCCCATGCGCTGCCCTTCGCACATCGTCAGGAAGGTGTTGAGGCAGCGCACCCCGAGATCGAGGGGCGGGCCGACGCGGCGGCGGGCATGGGCGGGCGGCGGGTCGGCCTGGAGGCCGTAGGGCATCGGCCCGGGCGGCAGCGGCCCCTTGCCGTCGATCGGGCGCCCCAGCGCGTCGATCACGCGGCCGAGCCAGGCCTGGCTC
>NZ_JTHF01000421.1 GCF_001043895.1 Methylobacterium indicum | reverse complement strand
GTTCCGGTACTACGATCCGCTGGCGGGGCAGTATGTTAGCCCTGATCCAATAAGATTATATGGTGGAATTAGACCAAATGCATACACTTCAAATTCGACATCGATTATAGATCCTCTCGGATTAGCCCCATGCTGCACCGCTTCTCCACTCGATTGGAGTAGAACCAACAAGGATGGAACGGCGGTTGATCATGTCAATAAATCACATGGTGATTTACGCTTAAGTAAGCCGCAGCAGGGTGTATTTTATGGTAATCCCAAGAATGCGATCGATGACGCTTGGGCAAAAGCAGATGCGCAGCAAATTCAGCCGACGACCATCGGAAATCGCGATTATTATATTGTACCGAGAGACAACTCTGGATATGCTGGTGGTGCTGGCGGGCAAAGGCAAAATTATGATTTTATGACAATCATAACAGAAACGGGTACAAACAGGCTGGTAACAGGGTTTCCAAGTGGGAACGGATTGCCAAGAGGTATTGGTAATGTCAAACCCTGAATTTCATATCACAGAATGCCCATGTTGCGGGATCGGTCAAGTAGTAATAACAAAAATATTAGATGATATATATTTTGTTTGCGATGAATGTCAAACAATATGGTCTAAACCACAGGATTGTCGAGAATGCTCGAACATGGTATCCGATATTAATATCAATAATATGACATACCCTACAATAGAAGAGATAAAAAAACTTGGACTTTGGGAGTTTGTAATAGATAAGGGATGGTATTAATTTCAATATTGCGATAATTTTATAGTAGTCGGCTCGACGGATGGTCGAGTAGTGGAGAGATGCAGCGAACGGTGAGACGGGGATCTTCCGAGGCTAGAGCCCTCGCTTCGGGCGGGTAAACCAGCCTACGATCCTATGTGAGAAGACGATGGGTGCTGGGGCGAGACGGCCTACG
>NZ_JTHF01000420.1 GCF_001043895.1 Methylobacterium indicum | reverse complement strand
CCCGGGATGCGGGCCCGCATCGTCTCGGCGAGGTGCGCCGCTACGCCCTCGCCGCCACCCAGGAAGTAGTGGCGCCAGCCAGACGCGGCGCCGGCCCGGCACACCGCCTCGACGGATTCGATTCCCGGCACCTGCTGCATGGCCGAGAGACCGCGCCAGCGGCCGATCCAGCTCAGGGGCCGCCCGTCGGCGCAGACGAGGAGCGCGTCGTGGTGGGCCGCCTTCAGCACCGGGTCGGTCTGCGCCCGGACGACGCCGTGCGCGTCGCGGAACACCACGAAGGTGCCGGGCTGGTCCGGTCCGCCGGCGAACCGGCGCCCGAGGGCCGCGATCAGCCCGGTCATGTCGGTCGCCGAGACCGGCACGCCGCCGATCTCGAAGGAGGGGACGAGGGGGTCGTGTGCCACGTGTCAGCTTCCCGTTCTGGCGAGGGACGCGTCCGCCGACCGTGCGGCGACGGCGTCCCGGTAGATGTCGAGGAGGGCGCGGGTCGTGACGTCCTCGCGCCACTCGCGCTCGTAGACCATGCGGGCCGCCCGCCCCATGGCGGCGGCGCTCGCGGGATCGGCGGCGATGCGGGCGAGCGCCCGGGCGAGGTCGCCCGCATCGCCCGGCGCGGCGAGGAGCCCGGTCGCGCCGTCGGCGACGAGGTCGGCGAGCGCCCCGATCCGCGAGGCGACGACCGGCGTCCCGGCGGCGTAGGCCTCCGCCACCACCATCGGCAGGCCCTCGTACCAGAGCGAGGGCACCACCAAGGCGGCGGCCCGGCCCATCGCGGCCTGCACCTCGGCCGGGCTTCGGGCGCCCACGAGGTCGAGGCCGGGATGGCCGGCGAGGGCACCCGCGAGCGGGCCTTCGCCGATCGCCGTCACCCGCATTCCGGCGGACGCCGCAGCGTCCGCGAGGACGAGGACGCCCTTCTCGGGACTGACCCGGCCGACGAAGAGCAGCCCCCGGCGCGGCCCGTCCGGGGGCGGGCCCGGATCGGCCAGGCCGTTCGGGCGGATGCGGATTTTTGCGGCCGGCACGCCCGCCGCCACGAAGCGCTCGCGGGCGAACGGCGTCAGGGCGACGAACCGGTCGACGTCGCGCCGCCAGGTTCCGGCCCTGCGGTGGTGGTCGATCATCCGCGCCACCGCGAGCGAACCGATCCGCGAGCCGCGGTAGCAGGCGAACCGCACCGCCTGGTAGGGCGAGCCGGTGACGCAACGCTCGCACGGCGCACCGTCCCGCATCAGGAAGGCGTTGGCACAGACAAGTCGGTAATTGTGCAGGGTCTGCACCGTGGCGTGGCCCGCCGCCCGGGCGGCGGCGTGGATGCCCGGCGAGAGGAGCGGGAAGAAGTTGTGGACGTGGACCACGTCCGGGCGGAAGCGGCGGGCGGCCGCCATCACCCGGGCGATCCCGTCCGGCGCGTGGGTCGCCGCCAGCGCCGCCCACAGGCGCGCGGGTGCGGAATCGATCGCCTCGTTGTCGAGAAAGACCGCCTCGACGGCGCAGCCGGCGCGCTCCATAGCCGCGAGGTCGCGGGCCACCGCCGCGTCCTCGCCGCCGCGGACTTGGTAGCGATTGTGGGCGACGAGGACGCGCAACGGATCACCGCCCCCGGCCGGCGGCGCACCGCCGCCGGGTCGGTGATCCGTGTCCGTGCTGATGCTCATCGTTGCCAATCCGCGCCCTTCGCCCAACGGCAAGTCCGTTCGTGTCCCCAAGCCCACTGTTGCCCGTAAAGGACGCCGCATGCACTGTCAGGTTGTGCAGGCGCTCATTCCGAGACAAATCGGCCCTGCCCGATCGGCGTGCCGAAGGATGACCGGTACGCCCATCGGCGATACCGCAGGCACATAACGCGTGACTCGGAGGGAGTTCAGGCGCGGGAAATTACCGATGCGACCGATCGGTACAATGCGGTGCCGCATGCGGGTATCCGGCGACGATCGCGAAATTTTGGAGCGCGATCGGGATTGCATTGCGATTGCAGCGGCCTGCACGCCTCCGCACCGCGCGACTCGCCGCCGTCCTCGATGACGGGAGGGGGCGGGCGCCGTCTCCGGTCCCCGGGGGTGCGACCCGATGTCCGCGCCCCCGGGGCGGGGATCACGCTTGGCGCGAGGCCAGGATCGCCTCGACGACCTCCTGCACCTCGAGCGCCTCGGTCAGAGTGGCGAGGGCGTGGGGCTCGCCACGGGTCATCCGCGCGACGCCTTCGAGCTGGCGCCGCAGGGCGATCGGGCGGGCGCGCTCGTTCGGCATCGCGTCGGCGGCCGGCGCGAACCGACCGTCCTCGCCCCGGCGCTCGGCGATCGCCCAGTCGCGCAGGCGGACCGCGCCGGTCTCGCCCTCGAGGGTCCAGGTGTTGTGATCGTCGTGAGCCGTCTCGCCGACCCGACCACGCAGAAGCACCGGCACGCCTCCGGCCCGGAACGTCGCATCGATCGCCCGCTCCGACCGGCCGGACTCGGGGAAGACGGCATGACCGTCGAGCCCGTCGAGGGGCCCGAGCAGGCGGCGGCTCAGGAACAGGAAGTGCGACACGACCTCCCGGGTGAAACCGCCCTCCTGCGGCGCGTCGAGCCAGGCGGCGGCATCCTCCTGCCAGGGCCGCGGCCAGCGCGCGAAGGCGACCTCGATGGTCAGGCGCTGCGGCGTGCCGACCGCGCCCTCGGCGATCCATTGCGCCAGGGTGGCGACGCCCAGCGACGAGGCGAACGGGAAGTTGACGGCGCCGCGGCTTCCTGCCTCGGCCACGAAGGCCCGGGCCTCGGCGAGGTCGACGGCGAGCGGCTTCTCGCAGAAGACGCTGCGCCCGGCCGCCAGGGCCGCCCGGGCATGGCCGAGATGCGAGGCCGGCGGGGAGGCGACGTAGACGCAGTCGCTCGCCGCCACCACGGCGGCGGCGTCCGAGACGACCGGCACGCCGGGAAAGCGCGCGGCGATCCGTTCCCGCGCCGCCGGCGCCGGGTCCCACAGGGCCGCGATGCGCACCGTTGCGCCGTCCTGCCCGAGGACGGCATTCATCATGCGCTCGCCCATGATGCCGGCGCCGATGATGCCGAGGGCGAGGGAGGTGTAGGGTGAGGTCATCGCGGATCCTGGCTGCCGGACGCGCTCCTCTTAAGACCGAACAAGCGCCGGGGGAACGCCGCGCGCTCCGGTCCGGCGGGCGAGGTCCACAACGGTTCGTTCGCGCCTCGTTGCCCTCGCGCCCGCTCGCGGCGCGCCGAGCCTGCCCGTCGGTCCAAGGCAGCGCCGGGGCCCTTCGAGGCGCGAACGGACGCTGTCGGCCTGCAACGTTCCATCAGCGGAGGGACGGCGAAGGCTTCGTTCGTACTGTCGCGGGGACGGATCGCTCGATCGTCTTTGGTTCCCTTCGGACTGGAGAAATAATTTCTCCGTCAATTTCCGCAGCGTGAGACATTCTTAACGGCCGTCTCCTAATCAAGTGTTCTGTGAACATTCTGTCGTCTTCGGGGCACTGGATTCTACGATGGTCAAGCTCAGCATCGGGCGCAAGCTGGCGCTGTCCTCCGCGGTCACGGCGTTGTTCGTCGGCGGTGCCGTCTACAACCAATGGTCCAGCAACACGGAGATCCGCGCGGCGAACGACGCGCTGGCGCGCGAGGAGACCATCCTGCGCGGGATCTCGCAGGCGCAGGTCGCCGTGGCCCGGATTCAGCTGAGCCAGAAGTCCGTCGAGCTGGCGCGCAGCGCCGCCGCAGCCGACGCCGCGGTGACGGCCGCGCTCGACGAGGCGCGGGCGGCGGGGGCCGGCCTCAAGAAGCCGATCGCGATCGCCCTGAAGCCGGACGTCCTGCGCGACAGCGAGCGCACGGTCCACGACCTCGCCGCCGCGGTGCAGCGTTTTGCCCAGACCGGCCGGGCTGACCTCTACGGCCGTCCTATCGATGCGTCGGCGGCAGCGGCCTCCCGCGAGGAGATCGCCGCCCTGACCGCGCGGGCCGAGACGACGATCGGCGAATCCGTCGCCAATGCCAACCGCTTCACCGAGGCCGCCATGACGACGGCCTCCGAGCGGGTCGACTCGGCGACCCGCCTCG
>NZ_JTHF01000042.1 GCF_001043895.1 Methylobacterium indicum | reverse complement strand
GATCTCGTAGAGGGTCTGCTTCGACAGGCCGGCATCCGACACGGCCGACGACTTCAGCATCGGCGCCGTCAGCACCGCGTCCTCGAACAGGGTGCGCAGCATCCCGACGATGCGGGTCTGCGGCGCGTCCTGCTGCTCGTAGCGGGTCACGAGGTAGCGCAGCCAATCGTAGTGCAGCCGCCCGCCGGATTCCGCCACCACGCCGAGCAGGTCCTCGGTCATCGCCAGGAACTGGCTCATCGAGGCGACGTCGAGCATCTGCGGATGCACGGTGATGAGGAGCGAGGTCGCGGCGCAGAGCGCCGAGAGGGTCAGGTAGCCGAGTTGGGGCGGGCAATCGATGACGACGATGTCGTAATCCTCCGCCACCGTGTCGATGGCGTGCGCCACCCGGTCGAAGAACAGCGGCTCGCCGGCCCGGCGGCGGGTCAGCGCCCGCGGCGTCTCGTGCTCGAACTCCATCAGTTCGAGGTTGGCCGGCACGAGGTCGAGGCCGGTGAAGTAGGTCGGCCGCACGACGTCGCGCAGGGGCCTGGCGTCGTCGTACCGGATCGCGCCGTACAGCGTCTCGTCGGCGCCGACGTCGAGTTCGGGCTGCACGCCCATCAGGGCCGAGAGGCTCGCCTGCGGGTCGAGGTCGATGGCGAGCACCCGGTAGCCGCGCAGCACCAGGGATTGGGCGAGGTGGGCGGTGGTGGTGGTCTTGCCCGAGCCGCCCTTGAAGTTCGCCACCGCGACGACCTGCAGATGCTCGGCGCCGCTGCGCCGCGGCTGGTAGCGCCGGCCACCCCGGGTGTTCTCGTCGAGATAGGCGCGCAGGCCGTGGATGTCGGACAGCGAATAGGAGCGGCGGCCGTTCGACGACACCTCGGGCTGCGGCCCCAGCCCCTCGGCGGCGAGCTGCTGCAACCGCGACACCGTCACGCCGATGATCCGGGCCGCCTCCGCCGAGGTGAAGCGGCGCAGGCCCTTGGCGGCGGTGGGGGGAAACAGCCCGGAGGAGATCGCCTGCAACTGCGCCCGCAGGGTCGCCGCGTGGGCGCCGATCGTCGCGGCGGGCGCGACCTGCGCGGATGGGGAGACCGGGGCAGGGGAGTGAGGCGGCGTGTGCTGATTCATCCGCGCGGGCCCTGTTTGCAGAAAATTCGCCGGTTCGGCGCTCGATCTGCAATTCGCCGGTTTTCGGCCGATTCGCAATCGCCGGCCCGATCCCGGCGCAAGCCCCGCACAAGCCCGGCGCGACAGCGCCCCGTTCACCCGGCCCCCGAGGGCAATTCCGTAAGCTTGACGAGATCTCCACCCTGGCGTCGGCCCGGCGCTTCGCCAGCCGTTAAGCTGTCTGGAGTTGAATGGCCGTGTCAAATCGGATCAACCACCCGCTCCACAATGGAGCAGGAAATTCTCAAAAATAGACATGTAAAAATTTACCACGAATTAGGCGCAAGATTGCAATTTCATCTACGGGATGCGATCCTACGCCAAGCAGATAAGGTGGAGTCTCATGGTCGAAATCTCCGACATTCGTGACGTGCTGAAGTCGCTGGAATCGCTCAAGGGCGTGGTCGACACTCTGTCGGACGACGACGACCTGTTCGAGAAGGGCCTCGATTCCTTCGGCTCCGTGCAGCTGATGCTGGCCCTCGAGGAGCGGTTCGACATCGAGTTCCCGGACTCGGCGCTCGGCCGGCGCTCGTTCTCGACCATCCGGATCATCCGGGACACCGTGGCGGGCCTGCGCCAGCAGGAGGCCGCATGAACATGCATGTCGAGGTCGCGGCGACGGTGCCCGGTGCGGCACCCGTCGCGACGGACGCACCGGCGGGCGACCTCGACGCGCGCGCCAAGCGCGCCGCGGAGATCGCCGGCCGCCACGCCGACGCGGTCGACCGCGAGGGCCGGTTCCCCGCCGAGGCGGTGGCCGCGCTCAAGGCCGAGCGCCTGTTCGGCATCCAGGTTCCCGTCTCGCTGGGAGGGGAGGGGGCCTCGATGAGCGAGATCGCGGAGGTCTGCGCCATTCTCGGCCGCGCCTGCTCGGCCGCCGCGATGGTGTTCGCGATGCACCACATCAAGCTCGCGAGCCTCGTCACCCACGGGCAGGACAGCGCCTGGCATGCCGCGCTGATGCGGCGGATCGCGGGCGAGCAGATGCTGATCGCCTCCTCGACCACCGAGGCCGGCATCGGCGGCGATCTCCGCAACAGCCTCTGCGCCGTGGAGGCCCAGGGAACGGGAGACGGCGACACCTTCCGGCTGACCAAGGAGGCGAGCGTCATCTCGTACGGCGCGCAGGCCGACCTGATCCTCGCCACCGCCCGCCGACACCCCGAGGCCGCGACCTCCGACCAGGTGCTGGTGGCGCTGCTGGCCGACCAGATCACCCTGGAGCGCACCAGCACCTGGGACACGCTCGGCATGCGCGGCACCTGCAGCGACGGCTTCCTGCTCAAGGCCGAGGGCCTGCCCCTGGTCCAGGTGCTGCAGAAGCCCTTCGCGGAGATCGCCGCGCAATCGATGCTCGCCGCCTCGCACCTGCTCTGGGGCAGCGTGTGGTTCGGGATCGCGTCCTACGCGGTCGACCGCGCCCGCGCCTTCGTGCAGGCCGAGGCGCGCAAGAAGCCGGGCCAGGTGCCCCCGGGGGCTTTGCGCCTCGCCGAGGCCGCCAACGAGCTCCAGGCGATGAAGAGCACGGTCGTCGCCGGGCTCGCCCGCTACGAGGCCGCCAAGGGCGACCCCGATGCTCTGAGCGCGATCGGCTTCTCGATCATGCTGAACAACGTCAAGACCACCGTCTCGGTCCAGGCCGTCGACATCGTGCAGCGGGCGCTGAGCGTCGTCGGCATCCTGGGCTACAAGAACGGCACCCCGTTCAGCCTCGGCCGGCAGCTGCGCGACGTCCTCTCGGCGCCGCTGATGATCAACAACGACCGCATCCTCTCCAACACCGCCAACCTCCTGCTGGTGCAGAAGGGCAGCGGCAAGCTCCTGAGCGCGTGATGGACCAGAGCCTCTCCTCCGACCTGCTGCCCGCCGCCGACGAGGTCTCCTTCGTCGGAACCCTGCCCGAGCCCGCCGAGCCGCGCTCGTTCCTCGACCGCCTGTTCGACCGCGGGCTCCTGATCCGCACCGGGGTCGACGGGCTCTACGGCCGCTCCGGCGCCTTCGAGAGCGTGGTCGAGGCCCTCGACCGGCTGGTCTCGCGCATCGGCGCGGCCGACGGGGCCGAGGTCCTGCGCTTCCCGCCCGGCATGGCCCGCGCGAGCTTCGAGCGCAGCGGCTACCTCAAGGGCTTCCCGCACCTCGCCGGCACGGTGCACAGCTTCTGCGGCAACGAGGCCGACCACGCCCGGCTGCTCGCCTGCCTCGATGCCGACGAGGACTGGACCGCCAAGCAAGCCGCCACCGACATCGTCCTGACCCCGGCCGCCTGCTACCCGCTCTATCCGGTCGCCGCCGCCCGCGGCCGGCTGCCCGAGGGCGGCCTGCTGTTCGACCTGCAATCCTACTGCTTCCGGCACGAGCCCTCGCTGGAGCCGACCCGCATGCAGCTGTTCCGCATGCGCGAATACGTCCGCATGGGCACGCCCGAGCAGGTGCTGGCCTTCCGCGAGCTGTGGCTGACCCGCGGCACCACGATGATGAGCGATCTCGGCCTGCCGCTCGCCATCGACCCGGCCAACGACCCGTTCTTCGGCCGGGCCGGCAAGATGCTCGCCAACAACCAGCGCGCCCAGGCGCTGAAGTTCGAGCTGAACGTGCCGGTCAACAGCGAGGACAAGCCGACCGCCTGCCTGAGCTTCAACTACCACCAGGACCATTTCGGCACGACCTGGGGCATCGCCCAGGCCGACGGCACCACGGCCCACACGGCCTGCGTCGGGTTCGGGCTCGAGCGGATCACCCTCGCGCTCCTGCGCCACCACGGCCTCGACCTCGACGCCTGGCCGGCGGAGGTCCGCGCCCGGCTCTTCGGCTGAGGCCGCGATGTCGGCCTCCCTCGCCCTTCCTCTGGAATCGCCGCGGACGGAGACGTCCGCGGCGCCCCACGCCCCGCACCCGCTCCACGCCGCCGACCGGACCTGGCCGGAGACGAACTGCTACGTCGATCTCTGGATCGAGCTCCTGCACCTGCGGGGGCTCGAGCCCGAGGCGATGCTGGGCTTCACCCTGCGCCAGGACTTCGAGGGCGACCAGTTCACGTTCTTCAAGCCGAAGGCTGCCGATCTTGAGGCGCTCTACGGCCTCGAGATCCTCGAACTCGCGCTCTACGAGACCCTGGAGGACCACGCCCGGCTCCAGGCGGCCCGCGGCTTGCCCGTCCTGGTCGAGGTCAACGCGTTCTTCCTGCCCGACACCGCCGGCACCACCTACCGGCGCGAGGCCTCGAAGACCACGATCGGGATCCTCGCCCTCGACCCGCAGGAACGCCGGCTCGACTACCTGCACAATGCCGGTCGCTTCCAGCTCGCGGGCGAGGATTACGACGGGATTTTCGCCCGCGGCGAGCTCCTGCCCTACGCCGAGTTCGTGAAGCCCTGCGGCCCGGCCCTGGCGGGGTCGGAACTCGCGGGCGCCGCCCTGGCGCTGCTGCGCCGGCACCGTGTCCACGCGCCGGTCGAGAACCCGGTGACGGCCTTCCGCGCGGCGCTCGCGGGCAAGGACGATGCCTTCGTGCAACGCCCGCTCTCGGCCTTCCACGCCTACGCCTTCAACACCACGCGCCAGCTCGGGGCGAATTTCGAGCTGCTCGGCAGCCACCTCGCCTGGCTGACGGCGCAAGGGGCGGGGTCTTTCGACGAGGCGGCGGAGGCAGCGACGCGGCTGTCGCAGGAGGCCAAGGCCTTCCAGTTCCAGCTCGCCCGCGCCTATGCCCGCGGCAAGCTCGCCGGCCTGCCCGAGCGCCTCGCCGGCGCCGAGGCGACCTACGCGGCGGTGTTCGCGGCCCTCGACCGGGCGCTGGCGGCGGGCTGACGCGCGCGGTCGACGGAGTGGGGCGATCCGGCACAGACGAATGGCGCGGGGTGTCTTCTCTCCCCGTGGGCGGGGAGAGGAGACACCCCGCGCCCTCCTTCCCCCGGCATGCCGGGGAGCGTTTCAGCGCCCTCGAACACGCGAAAACAGCCTCCGGGGACACCATGGCCGTTCTGCGCACCGTCGACCGGCCCCTCGACGGGCCGTGGGAGATGATCGTCACCGCCCCGGGCGCCTGCACGAATCCGGATGCCCTCGACGGGCTCGCGGGCTTCATTCCCGCTCCGGTCCCCGGCACCGCCGCCGGGGCGCTGCGCGCCGCCGGGCTGTGGTCGGATGCGGCGCCGACGCCGCTGCACGGCTCGGACGTCTGGTACCGCACGCGGATCGAAGGCCGGGGCCGCGAGACCCTGCGCTTCGAGGGTCTCGCGACGCTGTGCGAGGTCTGGCTCGACGGGGAGCTTCGCCTCACCTCCCGGTCGATGTTCCTCGCCCACGAGGTGAGCCTCGACCTCGACGGCCCCCACACCCTCGCGCTCGCCTTCCGCTCGCTGGCGCAAGACCTCGCCCGTCCGCACAAGCGCGGCCGCTGGCGGCCGCAGCTCGCGACCCCGGGCTCGCTGCGCCACGCCCGCACCACGCTGCTCGGCTTCATGCCGGGCTGGTGCCCGAGCATCGACGCGGTCGGCCCCTACCGGCCGATCACCCGGAGAGGGGAGGGGGGGCGGCCGACCGAGATCGACCTCGGGGCGAGCGTCGCGGACGGGACCGGGATCCTCGTCGTCGGTCTTACCCTGCCCGACGCCGCCGGCCCGGTGACCCTGCATTGCGACGGCCGGACGGCCGTGTTGCCCGAGACCGCGACCGGCCGGTTCGAGGGCCGGCTCGCCCTGCCCGGCATCGCCCTGTGGTGGCCCCACACCCACGGCGAGCCGCGGCGGCACGCCGTCACGGTCGAGGCCGGTGGGCGGACCTTCGACCTCGGCCGCGTCGGATTTCGCACGATCACGCAGCGGCGCCCCTTCGCGGAGGGCCTGAGCCTCGCGGTCAACGGCGTGCCGGTCTTCTGCCGCGGCGCCTGCTGGACCCCGCCCGACCTCGTCGGGTTGCCGGGGGACCGCGCCGCCTACGAACCGCTCCTGCGGCTCGCCGTCGAGGCCGGCATGACCATGCTGCGGGTCGGCGGCACGATGCTGTACGAGAGCCAGGCCTTCCACGATCTCTGCGACGAGCTCGGTCTCCTGGTCTGGCAGGACCTGATGCTCGCCAATTTCGATTATCCGGTCGACGATCCCGCCTTCCGGCTAGCGCTCGAAACCGAGATCGCCCAGCTCCTCGACCGGCTCCAGGCCTCGCCCTCGCTCTGCGTCGTCGGCGGCGGCAGCGAGATCGAGCAGCAGGCCGCGATGCTCGGATTTCCGGAGGCCGTCTGGCGGACCACGGCGGTGGAGGCGATGCTGCGCGAGGCGGCGGCCCTGCGCCGGCCCGACCTCGTCGTGGTGCCGAACTCGCCCGCGGGCGGCGACCTGCCGTTCTCCACCCATGCCGGCGTCACCCACTATTACGGCGTGGGCGCCTATCTCCGCCCGTTCGAGGATGCCCGCCGGGCCGAGGTGCGCTTCGCCTCGGAGTGCCTGGCCTTCGCCAACGTGCCGGAGCCGGCCTCGCTCGTCGACGCCGGCCTGACCGATCCGCGCGATCCGGCTTGGGGCCTCGGAATCCCGCGCGACCGCGGCGCCGACTGGGATTTCGAGGGCGTGCGCGACCACTATGTCGGCGCCCTCTACGGCGTCGACCCGGCGCGCCTGCGCGACGACGATCCGGAGCGCTACCTGACGCTCGGCCGGGCGGCGGTCGCCGAGGTGATGGAGGCGACCTTCGCCGAGTGGCGGCGCGCCGGCTCGGTCACCGCCGGCGGCCTGGTCTGGCTCTGGCGCGACCTCGCGCCTGGCGCGGGCTGGGGCGTGGTCGACGTCGCCGGGCGGCCGAAATCCGCCTGGTATGCCCTGAAGCGGGCCTTCCGGCCGGTCCAGGCGCTCCTCACCGACGAAGGGCTGAACGGCCTCCACGCCCACCTGCTGAACGAGACGGTCGAACCGGTGGACGCCACCCTGGCACTCACCTTCACCACCGGGGCCGGCAAGGTTGCCGCCCGGGCCGAGAGGGCAGTGTCGCTGGCACCGCGCTCGTCGCTCACCCTGTCCTCGGCCGCCCTGCTCGGACGCTTCTTCGACGCCACGAACGCCTACCGGTTCGGCCCGGCGGCGCACGACCTCGCCCATCTGCGGCTCAGCCGCACCGATGGCACGGTGCTGGCCGATGCCTTCCATTTCCCGGCCGGGC
Source organism: Methylobacterium indicum (assembly GCF_001043895.1). Classification (GTDB taxonomy): domain Bacteria; phylum Pseudomonadota; class Alphaproteobacteria; order Rhizobiales; family Beijerinckiaceae; genus Methylobacterium; species Methylobacterium indicum. The sequence continues at coordinate 2,633 of NZ_JTHF01000042.1, read as the reverse complement.
GGGATGCCGGCCCAAGGGAGACCGGGCTCTCGGCGGAGCTGGTCGACGGCGAGGCCGGCCTCGCGCTGCGGGTCGCGGCGGAGCGGCACGCGTTGTCGGTCCACCTTGCGCTCGACGGGGCGGGGAGGCCGGCGGACAACTGGTTCCACCTCGCGCCGGGAAGCGAACGCCTGATCGCGTTGCACGAGACGGCGGGCCGGCCGAGCGGCACGGTGCGGGCGGTGAACGGGAGCGGGACGGTCCGGTTCTGAGCGCCCGCGCCGCCGCGCCCGATCGCACGGCAACACGGTACCCGGACGCGGACGCACATGCGTGCCGGCGCACTGAACGGTCCATGACGGCTCCAACCCGTTTCCCGGACGGCCGCAACGCCGTGGAAGGAGATCCGGGATCCGGCGGTCCGCCACGCGGCGTGCGAGACTTATCGCGCCGCGCTGGACGAGGATCCGGCCCAGGACGAGGCCGGCCGGGAGGCCGGGCGCAAGCTCGCCTGCCCGGTCCTCCTGCTCTGGCGCGGCGACGACCGGCGGCCACTTCCAGCCCGAGGAACCGCCGGGACGAGGTGGTGCGGGCGCGCAGGCGCCTTCCTGGCGCGATGAGCGGTGGGCGCGGCCCATCGTGCGGCCGTTCTTCCGGAAGGCCGGGGGCCGTCACTCCCCCCGCATGAGCTCCGCCAGCGGCGCCGTCAGGGTGCAGACCACGCCCTCGGGCGGGTAGTGGGTCGCCACCTCGCCGTCGACGGTACCGGCGAGGCCCCGCTCGATCAGGCGCGAGCCGAAACCCCGGCGGGCCGGCGGCGTCACCCGGGGGCCGCCATGCTCCTGCCAGCGCAGGGCGAGGGCGTCGGAACCGTCGATGCGCCAGTCGAGGGTGACGTGGCCGTCGGGCACGCGCAGGGCCCCGTACTTGACCGCGTTGGTGGCGAGCTCGTGCGCCATCAGGGCGAGCGACAGGGCCGCCCGCGAGCCGCACGGCACCGGCGGCCCCGAGAGGCGGAAGCGCCCGGGCCGGCCGTCGTCGTGGATGGCGAGCGCCCCGTCGAGCACCGCCCGCAGGTCGGCGCTCTCGCCCTCGCCGGTGAGCAGGAGGTCGTGGGCCTTGCCGAGCGCGATCAGCCGGGCCGCCAGGGCCTCGCGGGCCGCCATCGGGTCGGCGGCGTTGCGCAGGGTCTGCATGGCGATCGCCTGCACCATCGCCAGGGTGTTCTTGAGCCGGTGGCTCAGCTCGCGGTTGAGGATCTCCTGCTGCGCCTCCGCCGCCTTGCGGGCCGAGATGTCGTGGCTCACCGCCGCGAAGCCCTCGAAGGCGTCGCCGGGCCCGCGCAGGGCGAAGAGGTTGTAGCGCACCGGCACGGTGGCGCCGGTGGCGAGGTTGCGCAGGCGGAAATCGCCGCTCCAGGACCCACCATATGCCCCGCCCTCCCGGATCGCCGGCAGGATCGTGGTCTCGGCGAAGGGCAGGTCGTCGGGCGGGAAGAAGTCGGTCAGGCGCATCGCCCGGGCCGCGGCTTCGTCGGCGAGGCCGACCAGGGTGCGGCCGGCCGGGTTGACGTAGGCGATCCGCCCTTCCGCATCCGCGATGGCGATGAAGTCGCTCGACTGCTCGGCGACGAGGGCGAGGCGGCGCAGCTGCGCCTCGGCCCGGCGCTGCTCGGTCACGTCGAGGAACACCGTCACCGCCGCCTGGATCGCCCCGTCCTCGTCGCGCACCGGCGCGCTCGAGATCTCGAGCAGGCGCAGGCCCGTGGCGGCGTTGCGGTAGCGCATCGCCTCGCCGGTCACCACCGTGCCGTCCCGCAGGGCGCGCAGCGACGGGTAATCGTCCGGGGCGTAGGGGCGCCCGTCGGCATGCACGGCGCCGTAGGATTCGTAGCGGGCGAGCGTGCGCTCGCCGACGGCGTGGCCCAGGATCTCCTCGCCGCGGGCGTTGACGAGGTTCGGCCCGCCCGGCTCGCGCCCGACGACCGAGATGCCGACCGGTGCCTGCCGGAAGACCGATTCGAGCAGGCTGCGCTCGAGGTCGAGCCGGCGCTCGGAGTCGCGCCGGGCGGCCTCCGCGCGTTCGCGCTCGGACAGATCGAACATCGCGCCGATCATCCGCACGGCGCGGCCCGTCTCGTCGCGGATCACCGAGCCGCGGTCGAAGACCCGGGCATAGGAGCCGTCGGCGCGGCGGAAGCGGTACTCGTCGCTCCAGGCGGTCCCGGCCCCGTCGATGACGGCGTGGATCGAGGCGTCGATCCGGGCGCGGTCGTCGGGATGGATGTGGTCGATCCACCACGCGCCCGTCGGCGCGACCGTGTCGAGGACGTGGCCGTAGGCGGCCTCCAGGGCCTCGTTCCACAGGACGTGGTCGGCGGCGAAGTCCCAGTCCCAGATCGCGTCGTTGGTGGCCCGCGCCGCGAGGCGGTAGCGCTCCTCGGTGGCCCGCGCCGCCCGCAGGGCCGCCTCGCGGTCCGCCACCGCCCGGCGCAGCTCGAGCTGGCTCATCAGCTGGCGCGCCAGCGCCCGCAGGTCGCCGGCCTCGGTCTCGGAGAGGCCGTCCGGCCGGGGCACGTAGTCGATCACGCAGAGCGTGCCGAGCACCTGCCCCTCCGCCGTCCGCAAGGGGGCCCCGGCATAGAACCGGATGCC
>NZ_JTHF01000419.1 GCF_001043895.1 Methylobacterium indicum | reverse complement strand
CGGGGAGAGGAGAAACCCCGCGCCTCGTCTTTCCGCGGAACGTCTTGCGGAAAGCAACCAGACCGGACCGGCCAGTCAAAGACCCGCGACCCCACACCCAGGAGGGCCACATGATGCTGCGCACGCTCCTCGACCGCCTCTTGACCACGCTGCCAGCGCTCGCCGGAGTCGTCGTGGTGTCGTTCCTGCTCACCCGGGTCCTGCCCGGCGACACCGCGGCCTATTTCGCCGGCCCCGCCGCCACGCCCCAGGCCATCGCGCAGATCCGCACCGAGCTCGGCCTCGACCGGCCGCTGCCCGAGCAGTTCGCCCGCTACGTCGCCGACCTCGCCCGGGGCGATCTCGGGCGCTCGCTCACCACCGGCCAGCCGGTGACGACGGATCTCGGCAGCCGGCTGCCGGCGTCGGCCGAGCTGACCCTGGTCGGCCTCGTCCTCTCGCTGCTCGTGGCGATCCCGCTCGGCGTCGCGGCGGCGCTCAAACAGGGCTCGCTCGTCGATCATGCCTGCCGGGTGGTGGCGACGGCGGGTGTGTCGCTGCCGGTGTTCTTCACCGGCCTCCTCCTGGTCTACGTCTTCTACTTCGTCCTCGGCTGGGCGCCCGCGCCGCTGGGTCGCCTCGACGCCTTCGCCTCGCCGCCGCCGACGCGCAGCGGGTTCTTCCTCATCGACAGCCTCGCGGCCGGCGATGCCGAGACCTTCCGGGCGGCGCTCGGTCAGATCGCCCTGCCGGCCCTGACGCTGGCGATCTTCGCGCTCGCTCCCATCGCCCGCATCACCCGGGCGGCGATGCTGGCGGTGCTCGCCGCCGATTTCGTCCGCACAGCCCGGGCCGCCGGCCTGTCGCGCCGCCGGGTCGTCGTCACCTATGCGCTCCGCAACGCCCTGCTGCCGGTGGTGACGACGTTGGGCATGGTCTTCTCCTTCCTGCTCGGCGCCAACGTGCTGGTCGAGAAGGTCTTTGCCTGGCCGGGCGTCGGCTCCTACGCGGTCGAGGCGCTGATCGCCTCCGACTTCGCGCCGGTCCAGGGCTTCGTCCTGGCGATGGCGCTGCTCTACACGGTGCTGAACCTGATGATCGACCTCGCCTACGGGCTGATCGACCCGCGCGTCCGGGGGGCCGCATGAGCGCCACCGGCTCGCCCGCCCTCACCCCCGCCCGTCCCCGCAGCGGAGTCTCGGCGACGCTGGCGCATGCCGGCACCGTCGTCGCCGGCAACCCGGTCACGGGCTTTGCCGTCGCGCTGCTCCTCGGCCTCGTCGCCTGCGCGGTGCTCGGGCCGTCGCTGGTGCCCTACGATCCGCTCGCCTCCGACACAGGCTCGGCGCTCCAGGCCCCGTCGCTGGCGCACCCCTTCGGCACCGACCAGCTCGGGCGCGACATCCTCTCGCGGGTGGTGGTGGCCGCCCGGCTCGACCTCGCCATCGCGGTCTTCTCGGTGGCGCTCGTCTTCGTCGCAGGCGGGCTTGCCGGGATCATGGCCGGGTTCTTCGGCGGCTGGACCGACCGGATCGTCGGGCGGCTCGCCGACACCATCATGGCCTTCCCGCTCTTCGTCCTCGCCATGGGGATCGTGGCGGCGCTCGGCAACACGGTCGGCAACATCGTGCTCGCCACCGCCATCATCAACTTCCCGCTCTACGCGCGGCTGGCCCGGGCCGAGGCCGCGCAGCGGCGCAATGCCGGCTTCGTCATGGCGGCGCGGCTTACCGGCAACACCGACCTGCGCATCGTGCTGACCGCGATCCTGCCCAACATCCTGCCGCTGATGATGGTGCAGATGTCGCTCACCATGGGCTACGCGATCCTGAACGCGGCGGGCCTGTCCTTCATCGGGCTCGGCGTGCGCCCGCCGACCCCGGAATGGGGGATCATGGTGGCGGAGGGCGCCGGCTTCATCGTCTCGGGCGAGTGGTGGATCGCGCTCTTTCCGGGCCTCGCCCTGATGCTCGCGGTGTTCTGCTTCAACCTCATCGGCGACGGCCTTCGCGACATCGTCGACCCCCAGAGGCGGACATGACCGCGCTCCCGCTGCTTGCCATCCGCGACCTCACGGTCGAGTTCGCCACCCGCCGCGGGCCGGTCCAGGCGGTGCGCCAGGTCGACGTCTCGGTCGCCAAGGGTGAGACCGTCGGCATCGTCGGTGAATCCGGCTCGGGCAAGTCGGTCACCTCCTACGCGGTGATGCGGATCCTCGACCGGGCCGGGCGCATCGCCGGCGGCGAGGTCGGCTTCTCGGGCATCGACCTGCGGTCTGCGACCGAGCGCCAGATGCGCGACCTGCGCGGGCGGGAGATCTCGATGATCTTCCAGAATCCCCGCGCCGCGCTCAACCCGATCCGCAAGGTCGGCCACCAGATCGAGGACGTGCTGCGCCAGCACGCCGAGGCCGGCTCGGGCGATGCCAAGGCGAAAGCCATCGCGGCACTTGAACAGGTGAAGATCGCCCGGGCGGCCGAGCGCTACCACGCCTACCCGTTCGAATTGTCCGGCGGCATGTGCCAGCGGGTGGTGATCGCGCTCGCCCTCGCCTGCCGGCCGCAGCTCCTCATCGCCGACGAGCCGACCACCGGCCTCGACGTGACGACCCAGAAGGCGGTGATGGACCTTGTCACCGACCTGACCCGGGAGCGCGGCATGGCCACCGTGCTCATCACCCACGATCTCGGGCTGGCCGCGACCTATTGCGACCGGATCGTGGTGATGGAGCAGGGCCGGGTCGTCGAGACCGCGCCCGCCGCGACGATCTTCCGGGCGCCCGCCCACGCCTATACCCGCAAGCTGATGCAGGCGACGCCGCGCCCGGGCGTCGCCTTGCGCGACCTCCTGCCCGAGGGCGCGCCGGCCGCACCTGTGGTGCATGCAGAGGCCGCGGGGGCGCCGCTGCTGGCGGTCTCCGGGCTGGTGAAGGCCTATCCGAAGCCCAAGCCCCTGCTGTCGCGCAAGGCCGCGGAGGCGCCGTTCCGGGCGGTCGATTCCCTGAACTTCACGGTCGCCCGCGGCGAGAGCGTCGGCCTCGTCGGCGAATCGGGCTGCGGCAAGTCCACCACCTCGACGATGGTGATGCGCCTCCTCGACCCGACCGAGGGCTCGATCGTGTTTTCCGGCGAGGAGATCGGCCGGGTGCCGGCGGCGCACTTCGCCACGCATCCCTTACGGCCGAAGATCCAGATGGTCTTCCAGGACCCGACCGACTCGCTCAACCCGCGCTGGACCGCGGCGCGCGCCATCGCCGACCCGCTCCTGCGCTTTCGCACCGTGACCGGCGCCGCTGCGATCCGGGCGCGGTGCGAGGAACTGGCCCGGCTCGTCGGCCTGCCGGTCGAGCTGCTCGACCGTTTCCCGCACCAGCTCTCCGGCGGCCAGAAGGCGCGGGTCGGCATCGCCCGGGCCATCGCCCCCGCCCCGGACCTCGTCATCCTCGACGAGCCGACCGCGGCCCTCGACGT
>NZ_JTHF01000418.1 GCF_001043895.1 Methylobacterium indicum | reverse complement strand
CCAGGGCCTCGAGGCCCTGGCGCTGACCCCGGACGGGCGCGGCCTCGTCACCATCCTGCAGAGCGCGACGCTCCAGGATTCGGGTTCGAGCCAGCAGCAGCGGGCCAATACCCGCATCCTCTACTACGACATCTCCGGTACCCCGACCCCGGCGGCGCCGAGCCGCGAATACGTGCTGCAGCTGCCGGTCTACCAGCAGAACGGCAATGGCGGCGCGCCGAACCGCACCGCGGCCCAGAGCGAGATGGTGGCGCTCAACGACACCCAGTTCCTGGTGCTGTCGCGGGATTCGAACGGGCTCGGCACCGGCAACACCACGCCGATCGTCTACAAGAGCGTCCTCTTCGTCGACACGGCCGGGGCCACCAACATCGCCGGCAGCCCCTATGACGGCACGACGCCGATCTCCCCGAACGGGACCCTGCGGGCCGGCCTGACGCCGGTGAAGACCACGGAGGTCGTCGACATCCTCAACCCGGTGCAGCTCAACCGCTTCGGGATGAACCTCACCACCAACCCGGCGACCCAGACCACCCTGCCGGAGAAGATCGAGGCGATGGGCCTCGTACCGGTGCTGAGCGAGCGGGCGCCCCGCGACTACTTCCTGCTCGTCGGCAACGACAACGACTTCCTGACCCGCCAGGGCGTCATCAACGGCCAGCCCTACGATGCCGGCATCAACAACGACAACATCCTGCTCGCCTACCGGCTGACCCTGCCGACCTATGTCGACCCGCTCTCGCTCGCGGTGATGAAGGAGACGGCGCCGACGGTGCTGCAGGGCTTGGGGGCCGGCGCGATCACCGCCGCGTCCTCGGCGACGCGCAGCGTCCAGGA
>NZ_JTHF01000417.1 GCF_001043895.1 Methylobacterium indicum | reverse complement strand
TGCCCGGCCTGCGGCGGGAGCTTGCGCCGGATCGGCGAGGACGTGACCGAGAGCCTCGACTACGTGCCGGGCCGGTTCAAGGTCGTGCGCCACGTGCGCGAGGCGTTCGCCTGCCGTGCCTGCGAGCAGGTGGTGCAGGCACCGGCTCCCCACCATGCGGTTCCCCGCGGGCGGGCCGGTCCGGGGCTCCTGGCCCACATCGCGGTGGCGAAGTTCGACGACCACTTGCCGCTGTATCGCCAGGCCGAGATCTACGCGCGCGACGGCGTCGAACTGGCGACCTCGACGCTCTCGGGCTGGCTCGGCGCGACTGCGGCCACGCTGCAGCCGCTGACCGAGCTTCTGCGCCGGGAGGTGATCGGCGCCTCGGACGTCCTGCACGGCGACGACACGCCGATCCCGGTGCTGGCGCCCGGCACGGGCAAGACGAGCACCGGGCGGCTGTGGACCTACGTGCGGGATGAGCGTCCCCATGGCGGCGCCCGTCCGCCGGCGGCCGTGTTCTTCGCCTCGCCCGACCGTCGAGGCGAGCGACCGCTCGCGCACCTGGCGGCCTTCTCCGGCGTGTTGGTGGCCGACGGCTATGCCGGCTTCAACGGGCTGTACGAGGCCGGGCGAGTGGGCGGCGGCCTGACCGAGGCGGGGTGCTGGGCGCACGTGCGCCGCAAGATCTTCGACGTGCACGCCGCGACGGGCTCGGCTCTCGCGGCGGAGGCGCTGGAGCGGATCGGGGCGCTCTACGGGGTCGAGCGCGACCTGTACGGCAAGCCGCCCGATGCCCGCACCCGCGAGCGGCAGACCCGCTCGAAGCCGCTGGCCGAGGCGCTGAAGGCGTTTGCCGAGACGAGCCTGGCCCAGATGCCGGGCCGCTCCGACCTGGCCAAGGGGTTGCGCTACATGCTGGCACGCTGGCCGGCGCTCATGCGGGCCTTCGACGACGGCCGTCTCGCCCTCGACAACAACGCGGCCGAGCGGGCGCTGCGCTGTGTGGCAGTCGGGCGCAAGAACTACCTGTTCGCGGGATCCGAGCTGGGCGCCGAGCGTGCGGCGGCGTTCTACACGCTGATCGAGACGGCCAAGATGAACGGGCTCGATCCCGAGGGTTACCTGCGCGACGTGCTCACGCGCATCGCCGATCACCCGGCCAAGCGACTGGCCGATCTGCTGCCTTGGAACTGGATGCCAACCAGTGAGGCCGAGCAGGCCGCCTGACCAGTGGCTCCGTCACCGAGCGCTTAC
>NZ_JTHF01000416.1 GCF_001043895.1 Methylobacterium indicum | reverse complement strand
ATCCCCTCGCCGATCGTGCGCCAATCTTCCTTTCTGAAACTCTTTTTTATTTTACAACAAAAACAGTTAGATAATATTCAATTTAATACTTATTCAGATTTAACGCCATATGCCACAATGATTCAAAATCGCTGCGATCTATGTAGATTGCTTCAAATTCGCCATCGGCGTTCAACTCATCGAGTTCCGGCGTAGGAACCAGGCCAATTCTCGTGTCTATTGTTTCAAATTCTTTGCTGGCAACATGCATTTTGCCATCTGAAAAAATGTCTATTTTTCTAGTCTCCCAGCGATCATCGTCGATTTCTGACCATAATTCGATCGGATATTTTGGATCGCCGTGCGTCCATTTTACTTTGATGTATTTCATTGATTTTTTCCACTTCCCTCGATTCGACCGGCAACCGACAATGGTTTGCTATTTGGCACCACAAACACATGCTCCCGGCCTTGGACGACATTCAGGTCCGATGTCTCTATGCATACATAGTGGCTGAAGCGACGCCCCGCCCATGGAACATTTAAAAACTCCCGAGATAGTTGGTTGTTTGTCATTGTCCCTGGCGCAATGTCAGATAAATACTGCCCGTCGCCATACCGCGCGTCTTTAGGGTTTATGGCCTTTAGAGATGGCATAATTTGTTGAGATGCTAATATACCAGCCATTCCTTCTGCGCTAGTGCACTGACTCAAAC
>NZ_JTHF01000415.1 GCF_001043895.1 Methylobacterium indicum | reverse complement strand
GGCGGGGCGGGGGAGGGGGGGTTCGCCATCAGCCTGCCGACCCTGTTCGACAAGTCGGGCGCCGAGGGGACCTATCGCCGGTTCAAGTTCGAGATCGCCAAGATCGCCAAGGCCGACGAGCTGCCGGGCTTCGTCCTGCGGATCGAGGAGAAGGATCGCGGCGAGCCGCACCTGCGGATGATCCGCCGCGACCTCGCGAGCGACGAGGTGCTGGCGGCTCCGACGGAAAAGCCGAAACGCACCCGCAAGCCCAAGGCCGGGACCGAGCTGCCGCTCTTCCGCCACCTGTCGGACGAGACGATCGCGCTCTGCCGCAAGGCCCATCCGGGCTGGGACGTCTACGGCCTCAAGACCGAGTTCGACCACTGGCTTGAGGGCGACGCGACCCGCGAGCCGAAGCACTACGAGAGCGCCTTTTTGGGGTTTGCCGAGCGGTTCGTGCGCGACGCCCGGTAATCCACAGGCCCGCCCGTTCCCGATGTACGGGTCGGCGGGCGCGGGGAGCTCCCGGCCCCGAGGGGAAATCCCCGGAATCCCTGTGAATGACTCGGGCCGAGTCGGCACATCGGGAACGGCACCGGGGTGGATCGGTACTTCGGGAACGGCCCCGTCCCATCGGGAACGCCGACACGGCACATCGGGGACGGGACGGCCGGTACAACGGGGACGGATCCTCGGCACATCGGGAACGGCCCACCCGCATTAAGCTTTTGGGCGAGTTCGAGGAATCGCCGCCGCCGGAGCGCCTAAATCCATAAAGATTCCTGTAACACTCTAAACGGTGCATACTGGGGAAAACCCGGACAGGGACCGTGATCCCCGAGTCCTGCGCCGCATTCCCGAGTCGAGAGGCGAGTCACAGGCGATCCACAGGAGTCCACCGACTCGTCGGAACGAACCGATCGGCCATCGCGTCTGTCGAACCGGGGGCGCTGGGCTGGACTCGACTCGCGTAAGCTTTCCTGTGGGACTCTCCGGGAGGGAGGATCGGGTTCTCGACTCGCGGAACCTCGCATCGTACGAGCGGAATCACGGGATCGGACAGGCTGCCGGACGAGGCATGAAGGCGGAAGAGCGGAGGGTGGCGCCTCGGCGAGCCGTTCGTGAAGTACGCCCTGGCGGCGGTGGATCCCTATGGCGAGTGGCTGCCGGGCGCGGCGGACAGAACATTGCGGGTCGGCAGCCTCGATCGCGATGCGCCGGCGATGCGGGATGCAAAGCACCGTCGCGGCACGAGGACGTACATCGGGGACAGCGGGGACAAGCAGCCGATCCGGCTCGAAGCCCTGCACGGTTTCCCCGCAGTCCCGGACCCTGTTCCGGTGGACGAGGCGGGCCCGGGAAGGCGGTCCTGGGGATCACGACGGCGAAATCCGACGCGCGGTCGGACCGGGCTGTCAGAACGTCCAGGCGTCCGGTCACCGTGGATTTCGGCCCCGTTCCCGAAATACGTCCTGCGCCACCCGATACCATCCGGCAGACAAGCCGACGTTCGGATCGCCATTCCGCCCCGGCTTCGACCGCGAAAGAATGACGGCAGACGATCGGATGACCACGAAGGATGGCTCCAGCAATCTCGGTCCTTGCTGGAGCCATCCTTCGGGATCGGTCGATCATCGACACGAGGCGCAGGTGGGCTGACGCGTGGACGTCCTTACCCGAGCGACGGCAGGTCGAGCCCATGCTCGCGGGCGCAGGCCACCGCGTCGTCGTAGCCGGCATCGGCGTGGCGCATCACGCCGGTGGCGGGGTCGTTCCACAAAACCCGCTCCAGGCGCCGGTCGGCGGCCTCGCTGCCGTCGCAGACGATCACCATGCCGGCATGCTGCGAGAAGCCCATCCCGACACCGCCGCCATGGTGCAGCGAGACCCAGGTGGCGCCGGACGCGGTGTTGAGGAGCGCGTTCAGCAGCGGCCAGTCCGAGACCGCATCCGAGCCGTCGCGCATGGCCTCCGTCTCGCGGTTCGGCGAGGCGACCGAGCCGGAATCGAGGTGATCGCGCCCGATGACGATCGGCGCCTTCAACTCGCCGGTACGGACCATCTCGTTGAAGGCGAGGCCGAGACGGTGGCGGTCGCCGAGGCCCACCCAGCAGATCCGCGCCGGCAGGCCCTGGAACCGGATTTTCTCCCGCGCCATGTCGAGCCAGCGGTGGAGGTGCTGGTTGTCCGGCAGCAGCTCCTTCACCTTGGCGTCGGTGCGGTAGATGTCCTCCGGGTCGCCCGAGAGGGCGCACCAGCGGAACGGGCCGACGCCGCGGCAGAAGAGCGGGCGGATATAGGCCGGGACGAAGCCCGGGAAGGCGAAGGCGTCCTCGACGCCCTCCTCCAGGGCCATCTGGCGGATGTTGTTGCCGTAATCGACCACCGGCACGCCGGCGCGGTGGAAATCGAGCATCGCCCGGACATGCACCGCCATCGAGCGTTTCGCCGCCGCGGCGACCGCCGCCGGATCGGTCTCCCGCCTGGCCTCCCATTCGGCGACCGTCCAGCCCGCCGGCAGGTAGCCGTTGACGGGATCGTGGGCCGAGGTCTGGTCGGTGACGCAGTCGGGGCGCACGCCGCGGGCGTAGAGTTCGCCGAAGATCTCCGCCGCGTTGCCGAGCAGCGCGACCGACCGCGGGGTCTTGGCGCGGCAGGATTCCTCGATCAGCGCGAGCGCGTGGTCGAGGTCGCGGGCCTGGACGTCGACGTAACCGGTGCGCAGGCGGAACTCGATGCGCGAGGCCTGCGCCTCGACGGCGAGGCAGGACGCGCCCGCCATGGTGGCGGCGAGCGTCTGGGCCCCGCCCATGCCCCCCAGGCCCGCCGTCAGAATCCAGCGGCCGGAGAGGTCGCCGGCGTAATGCTGGCGGCCCATCTCCACGAAGGTCTCGTAGGTGCCCTGCACGATGCCCTGGCTGCCGATGTAGATCCAGGAGCCGGCCGTCATCTGGCCGTACATCATCAGGCCCTTGCGATCGAGCTCGTGAAAATGATCCCAAGTCGCCCAGTGCGGCACGAGATTCGAGTTGGCGATCAGCACCCGGGGGGCGTCGGCGTGAGTGCGAAAAACCCCGACAGGCTTGCCGGACTGGACCAGCAGGGTCTGGTCATCGTCGAGATCCTTCAGCGCCGCCACGATGCGGTCGAAGCTCGCCCAGTCCCGCGCGGCCCGGCCGATGCCGCCATAGACCACCAGCTCGCCCGGCCGCTCGGCGACGTCGGGATCGAGGTTGTTCATCAGCATCCTCAACGGCGCCTCGGTGAGCCAGCTCTTGGCGGTGAGGGTGGTGCCGTGGGGCGCGCGGATGGTGCGGGCGTTGTCGATGCGGGTCATGGGCGGGGGTTCCGG
>NZ_JTHF01000414.1 GCF_001043895.1 Methylobacterium indicum | reverse complement strand
CCGGGCGGCCCCCGGCGACGCCACCTTCGGCTACGGCAGCCAAGGCTGACCCCGCGGCCACCGAATCCCGCCGCCGTCCGGTGGCGGGACGTCGCCCCGCGGCGGGCGCAGGGCTCGCGCCCTTGCACCCGCCGCGCGCCTGCACCAAAGCGGCTCTCGCCGGCGCCCCGCCCGGTCCCGGCACCCTCCCGATGCACGCCGTCCTCAACGCCGCCCTTCCGATCTTCGCCCTGATCCTGGCGGGGTTCCTGTCCGGCCGCACCGCCCTGTTCGGGCCGGCGGCGGCCGACAGCCTGAACCGCTTCGCGATCTACCTGGCGCTTCCCGCCCTGATGTTCGGCGCCATGGCGAAGATCACGCCCGACCAGGTCGCCCAGGTCGGCTTCGCGGCGGCCTTCGCGGGCGGTATCGCGGCGGCCTTCGCGGTCGCGTTCCTGCTCGGCCTCCGCCGGTCCCTGCGCGCGGCCCAGGCCTGCATCGAGGGGCTGGATGCCGGCTACAGCAACGTCGGCTTCATGGGTATCCCGCTCTGCCTGCTGGTCTTCGGGCCGGCGAGCCTGCCGGCCGCCGTCATCGCCACCCTGTTCACCGCCTGCGTGCTGTTCCTGTTCGCCATCGTGGTGATCGAACTCGACCTGCAGAAGGGGGCGGGTTCGGGCACCGCCCGCAAGGTGGTGCGGGCGCTCCTGCGCAATCCGCTCCTGATCGCACCGCTGGCCGGCCTCGCGGTCGGCCTCACCGGAACCGCGGTGCCCGGGCCGGTCGAGCGCTTCGCCGCGCTCCTCGGCGGCGCGGCCTCGCCCTGCGCCCTCGTCTGCATCGGGCTCTTCCTCGCCCAGGAGCGGGTGGTGTTCTCCGACATCCGCCCGATGGCCGTGCTCGTCGTCCTCAAGCTGGTGCTGCAGCCGGCGGTGACGGCGCTCCTCGTCTACCACGTCTTCGCGGTGCCGGACCTCTGGGCCCGGGCGGCGGTGCTGCTCAGCGCCCTGCCGATCGGATCGGGGCCGTTCACCCTCGCCAAGCTCTACGGGCTCGAGGCCGGCGTGACCTCCGGGGCGATCCTGCTCTCGCACCTCGCCTCGGTGGTCACGGTCTCGCTCCTCGTCGCCTGGCTTGCCTGACCGGGGTGGCCGAGAGGCGGCGGCGAGCCCTCCGAAGGTCGAGGCGGCGCGCTTGACGCAACGCCGGCCGGAACGGATTCGGAACGGGACCGGTCGGGCGGGGCGAGGAGGGATGATCGAAGGTCGTTCGGCCCCGCATCCGTGGGGACGCGATTAACCGGATCTTGAAAGTCGGCCACGAGTCTAACAGAACAGTGCCGGATGGGACTCGCGCGAAAAGACATGGTAGGGGGAGAACCGTCGCCACCGGCAGGGCGCGGCCCGTCCCGCGACCGCCTTCTTGCTGTCCCAACTTATCCGGAGCCGGGTCCAGGGCATGGCGATCCTTCGCTCCATCCGCACGATGTTCGACGGCGGTCCGCCGTCCCAGGACCGGGCCCTCGCGGGCCGCCTGATGCGGGTGATCTTCGGCTGCTACGTGATCGTCGCCGTCGGCCTCACGGCCGTGCAGATGATGGTCGCCTACCGGGCGGCGAGCCAGCGCCTCCAGGACGACGTGGCGGCCCTCCAGCGCACCTTCAGCCCCGGCATCGAGGACGCGATGTGGCGCTACAACGCCGAGGTGCTGCGCGGCATCCTGGCGGGCATGCAGGAAATCCCGGCCGTCATCGGGGTCGAGGTGCGCGACGAGGCCGGCCGTCGCGTCCAGACGACCGGCGCCGTCACGGACGAGGACGGCCAGCTCCGCCGCGGCGACGGCGCGACGCCCGCCGCCCGGCCCTTCGGCACGCCGTTCAGCCGCACCTTCCCGGTCATCCACACCGACGAGAACGGCCGGATCTACCCGATCGGCTCCTGGACCGTCCATTCCGATGACAGCATCGCCATCGAGCAGGTCAAGAACACGCTGTACGTGATCCTGATCAACTCGGCGATCAAGTCGGTCATGCTGTGGTTCATCTTCTATCTGGTGATCCGCACCATGGTCGGCCGGCCGCTGGGCCAGATCCGCGACTACCTCGCCCGGATCGACGCCGATTCCCTCGGGGCGCCGCCCCTGGTGATCGAGGCGGGGGGCCGCAACGAGCTGCACGCCCTCGCGGGCGCGCTCAACACCATGCGCGACCGGCTGCGCTGGTCGTTCGAGGAGAACGCCGCGCTGATGCGCGACCTGCGCGAGATGAACGCGACGCTGCAGGACCGGATCGCCGAGCGCACCCGCGACCTCGAGGCCCTGGCCCATACCGACCTGCTCACCAGCCTGTTCAACCGGCGCAAGCTCGACGAGGCCCTGGCCGAAGCGACGGAGGGACGGGGCCGGCCGCTCTCGCTGATCCTCGGCGACATCGACAACTTCAAGTCGGTCAACGACCGGCACGGCCACAAGGTCGGCGACCAGGTCCTGGTCGCCTTCGCGGATCTCCTGCGCGACGCCGTGCGGCCGACCGACATCCTCGGCCGCTGGGGCGGCGAGGAGTTCATGCTGCTGTGCCCCGACACCGACCTTCCCGCCGCGGTCGCCCTGGCCGAGCGGCTGCGCCAGCGCGTCGAGGCCACGGCCCTGCCGGAGGTCGGCACCCGCACCTGCTCGTTCGGCGTCGCCACCCTGGCCCCCGGCGAGAGCACCGACAGCCTGGTCGGCCGGGCCGATGCCGCGCTCTACCGCTGCAAGCGCAACGGCCGCAATCGGGTCGAGGTCAGTGCCTCGCTCTGGTCCGAGGCCGGGCTGGCGGAGCGCGGCGCGGCCTAGGCCCGACGTACCCTTCCCGCGGGTCGCGAGCGCCCGCAAGACGAGCGCCGCGTCCAGGATTCATCCTGCAAGCATAGATGGCCGACATCCCGAGCGGGATATCCGGCGGATTCTTTTGCAACGCGGGATGTGCGGTGCCGAAATCACGCCGGCAGGCCCGCACCGACACGACGTTCCATGTGCACGGCGCATGGTGCCGTTGCGTCCATTCGACGAGTTCGGGCGTCGGAGGTATTGGCAGCGTGCGCGACTTGCCGCAGTCTCGGGAGGGATGAAGCTGCCGCAGAGCGGTCCCCCCGGAACGGAGGTACGCCGATGGTCAACCCGAACCGCCTCGTGAAATCCGCCTGGATCGCCGCGGAGGTCTCCCGCGACAAGGCCGAGAAGGTCCTGGTGGTGGAAGCCTATATCGCGGTCAGCCCGCTGGAGAGCGGCTTCGATGCCGGCCGCTACGGCCGCCTCGTCGAGGACGTGCGCCGCATCCTGGCCGACAACCCGGACATCGACCGGGCCTCGATCCTGAGCGTGCACCGCGAATCGCGCTGCGCCGCCCTGTTTCGCCGTGGGGCCTGCGAGGAGGAGCGCCAGCCCGAGCTGGTCGCCTGATCCCGTGCGATTTGGGTCCGGCGGGGCCGCGCGGCCCCGCCGGCCGAGCCTCAGAGCCCCTCGAACAGGGCCGAGGAGATGTAGCGCTCGGCGAACGAGCAGGCGACCGTCACGATCCGCTTGCCCTTGAATTCCGGTCGGGCCGCGATCTCGAGGGCCGCCGCGACGTTGCCGCCGGTGGAGATGCCGCCGGGGATGCCCTCGATACGGGCGAGCAGGCGCGCGGTGTCGAAGGCGGTCTGGTTGGAGACCGTCACCACCTCGTCGATCACGCCGCGGTCGAGCACGCCCGGCACGAAGCCGGCGCCGATGCCCTGGATCTTGTGCGGGCCGGGCGTGCTCGACCGCGG
>NZ_JTHF01000413.1 GCF_001043895.1 Methylobacterium indicum | reverse complement strand
CAGATCACCGACCTGTCGGACTGGTGGGGATCCAACAACGCCAAGATCCGGGCCGCCCAGCGCGTGCATGAGGAGGCCGGCGGCGTCGCCTACGTGCCCGCGGGGCTCATCTGCAATCCCGACAGCCTCGGTCCTCTGGGCCTCGCTCGAAACTCCTTGTGCGTCGCCGGCAAGAAAAACCACCCCGGCCGCCGCGAGATGATCGCCTACGGTCGGATCTTGTCCAGCCTTGTGACGGGGGGCTGAGATGCCGCTACAGATCACCTATACCGCCATCAGTGGCGAGGGCCGGCGCACGCCCTTGGGCGGGACGGTCCTGGCCGTGACGACCTCGGCCACGCCAAGCGGCGGCCAGCCTACGACGCCGAGCCCCGATGGCACCCTCGAAATCAGCCTCCGCAGCGATGCCTGGGCGGCGGTGGACATCGCGGCGAACCCGGATCCGACCGGAACGGCCACGTCCATTCGGGTCGTCGGCCCGGGCCAGCCGGCGCTGATCCGCGGACGCGCCGGGCTCAAGATCTCGACGATCGGCACTGGTGCTCCTGGTGGGGCGACCGGCGCAGACCTGACCGCCATCCGGGCGACTGCCGCGGACGCGCGAGAGATCGCGGG
>NZ_JTHF01000412.1 GCF_001043895.1 Methylobacterium indicum | reverse complement strand
GCGGTTCTACTGCCGCAACCCGACCTGCCGACGCCGAACCTTCGCCGAGACGCCTGTAGACCTCCTCGCGCCGCGCGCCCGCCGCACGCGGCGGCTCGGCGAGGCGCAGGCCAGGGTCGGCCTCGCCTGCGGCGGTGCGGGCGGCGCCCGTCTCCTCACGCACCTCCATATGCCGGCGAGTCGCGCGACCGTGCTGCGGCTCATCACCCGCATGCCGATGCCCAACCCGCCAGTTCCACTCCGCATCGGCATCGACGATTGGGCGATCCGGAAGGGCAGCCGTTACGGCACGATCGTCGTCGACCTCGATCGTCGCCGCGTCATCGATCTCCTCCCGGATCGCACGGCACCTACGGTAGCCGGCTGGCTCGAACGGCACGCCGGCGTCGAACTCATCGCCCGAGATCGCTCGACAGAGTATGCCCGCGGCGCAAGCCTCGGTGCTCCCCAGGCCCAGCAGGTCGCCGATCGCTGGCACCTGCTCACCAACATGCGGCAGGCCGTCGAACGCTGGCTCCACGGCGCCCATGCCCGGTTG
>NZ_JTHF01000411.1 GCF_001043895.1 Methylobacterium indicum | reverse complement strand
TCCGGGATCCAGCACGAAAAGCCGCGAAGCGTCCGTGTGTCTGCAACGGTGAAAGATGAAGAGCCGCTTCGCGGCACGTCTTCTGCTGGATCCCGGATCTCCTTCCGCTGACGCTCCAGTCGTCCGGGAAAGGGGGTGGAACGCCCGCGTGGTGGCCTCCACTTTCTTCAATGTCGTGTACCGTGTGGCCTGCCCACACAAGTCTGCTTAGTCTGGCACGCAACGAGATCGGCCACGGGCCGGGAGGACACGCGGATGGGCAACGATCTGACGGAAGCGGCCGACGCGATCCTGCGGCGCGGGGTGGCCGGGTCGCCGGCGCTCACCGGCGTGGTCGCGATGGCGACCGACAGGGACCGCGTTGTCTATGCCGGCGCCGCCGGGCAGCGCGCGCCGGACGCGCCGATGACCACCGATGCGGTGATGGCGATCTTTTCCACCACCAAGGCCGTCACCGCCACCGCCGCCCTCCAGCTCGCCGAGGAGGGCCGGCTCGACCTCGACGCCCCGGCCGCCACGTACGTGCCGGACCTCGGCGAGATCCAGGTGCTCGACGGCTTCGCCGAGGACGGGTCCCCGCGCCTGCGCCCGCCGACGCGCCCGATCACCACCCGGATGCTGCTGCTGCACACGGCGGGCTTCGGCTACGACATCTTCAACGAGCGCTACGCCCGGCTCCTGCGGGCGCGCAAGCAGGCGACCGTCACCAGCGGCACCCGCGCCTCGCTGATGACCCCGCTGCTGTTCGATCCCGGCGAGGCGTGGGAATACGGCAGCAACATCGACTGGGCCGGCCAGGTGGTCGAGGCGGTGACGGGCCGCCGCCTCGGGGCGGTGATGCGGGAGCGGATCTTCGCGCCGCTCGGCATGGACTCGACCGGCTTCGTGCTGACCCAGGAGATGCGGGGCCGCCTCGCCCGGATGCACCAGCGTGGCGGGGACGGCGCGTTGACGGAGATCGCCGGCTTCGAGCTGCCGCAGGAGCCCGAGGTCGAGATGGGCGGCCACGGGCTCTACTCCACCGCCGAGGACTACCTGCGCTTCATCCGGATGTGGCTCAACGACGGCGCGGGCCCGCACGGAACGGTTTTGCGGCCCGAGACGGTCGCCATGGCGGCGACGAACGGCCTCGGGCCGGATCTCAGGATCCACGCCCTGCCGGGGGTGAAACGCCACCTCTCCCACGACGCCGAGTTCTTCCCCGGGATGCCGAAATCCTGGGGCCTGAGCTTCATGATCAACGACGAGGAGGCGCCGACCGGTCGCTCGGCCGGCTCGCTCGCCTGGGCGGGCCTCGCCAACCTGTATTTCTGGATCGACCGGACCAGGGGAGTCGGCGGGTTCTGGGGCACGCAGCTCTTCCCCTTCGCCGATCCGGCCTCCGTCGAGAACTTTCTGGCGTTCGAGACGGCGGTGTACCGGAGCCTCACGCCCCGATGAACACCCCGGCGATCGCCGCGCTGGTGAGGTTCGACAGGGTGCCGGCGAGGATCGCCCGCAGGCCGTAGGCCGCGACCTCGGAGCGGCGCTCGGGGATCAGGCTGCCGAAGCTCGCGAGCTGGATCGCGATCGACGACAGGTTGGCGAAGCCGCACAGCGCGAAGCACAGGATCGCGGTGGTGCGGGGGCCGAGCTCGCCGCTCTTCAGGACCGGCGAGAGATTGGCGTAGGCCAGGAACTCGTTGAAGGCGAGCTTCTGGCCGATGGCGCCGCCGACCAGCGTCGCCTGGTCCCAGGGCACGCCGAGGAGCCAGGCGAGCGGCGCCAGGACGAACCCGAGCCCGCCCTCGATCGAGGCGCCGGGCATGCCGACGAGGCCGCCCGCGGTGGCGACGAGACCGTTCAGCAGCGCGATCAGGCCGACGAAGGCGATCAGCATCGCACCGACCGCCGCCGCCACCGCGAGGCCCTTCTGGGTGCCGTCGGCGGCGGCCTCGATCACGTTGACCGCCCGGGTCTCGCCGAAGGTGACCTGCATCGTCGTCACCCGGCTCGGCTCGGTCGAGGGGACCAGGATCTTGGCGTAGAGGAGCCCGCCGGGAATCGCCATGAACGAGGCGGCGAGCAGGTAGGGCATCGGCACGCCGAGCGCGGCGTAGCCGGCGAGGATCGAGCCGGCGGTGGAGGCCGCCCCGCTCGTCATCACGGCGAAGAGCTCGGCCCCGGTGAGCAGCGCCAGGAAGGGGCGCAAAGCCACCGCGATCTCGCTCTGGCCGATGAAGATGGTGATGACCGCCGAGAAGGTCTCGATGCGCGACGTGCCGAGCAGCCGCTGCAAGGCCGCGCCGAGTGCCCGGGCGAGCGCCTGCATCACGCCGAAATGGTAGAGCACGGCGATCAGCGCCGAGACGTAGATGATCTGCGGCAAGACCCGCAGGGCCAGCACGAAGCCGCCGCCGCCGAACAATTCGAACATCTTGGGCTCGACGAGGCCGCCGAACAGGAACGCCACGCCCTTGTCGCCGTAGGACAGGACCGCCTGGACCGCCTCGGCGACGGCGCCGAGGCCCGCGCGGCCGAGGGGCCAGAACAGCACCAGGGCGCCGAGCGTCACCTGCACGGCGAGCGCCGAGAGCACCACCCGCGGCCGGATCGCCCGACGGTCGGTCGAGAACAGCACCGCGATGGCGATCATCAGCGCGATGCTGGCGGCGGCGTGGATCAGTCTGTCCGGCATCGAGGCTCCCTCTCCGGCAAGCGCCGCGGCACCGGCAAGCGCCGCGGCACCGGCAAGCGCCGCGGCACCAGCGAGCGGCACAGCAAGGGTGATGCCGCATCGTTCAGTGCCGGTTCAAGGGCCGGGGGTCGAGATGGGGCACGCCTTGGTCCTGCCCGGAAAACAGGCGATCCGGTGCGATCCGCCGCGAAGGACCGCGGCCCGGCACCCACGGGAGGGCAAAGCCATGCCGCCGCTCCGCCATCTGGTTCTCGCGCTCGCGGCGCTGGCGAGCCTCGTCGCCCCCCTCTTGCCGGCGGCGGCCGCGCCCGCCGAGCGGCGCATCGCCCTCGTGATCGGCAACGGCGCCTATCCGGGCGGCGCGCTGGCGACCGCCGCCAACGATGCCGGCCTCGTCGCCCAGACGCTGCAGGCGGCGGGGTTCGACGTCGTCGGCGCCCGCGACCTCGACGAGGATTCCCTGAGGCGGACCCTGCGCGACTTCACCGACAAGGCCGCGGCGGCGGGACCGGACGCGGTGGCGTTCCTCTACCTCTCCGGCTACGGGCTGCAGCTCGCCAACGAGGCCTATCTCGCCCCGGTCGACGCGCGGATCGAGACCGCCAGCGACGTGCCGCTGCGGACCTTGCGGATCTCGGATTACGTCGCGCGCCTCGCCGCCCTGCCGCTCAAGGCCCGCTTCGTGGTGCTGGACGCCGCGCGGGCCTCGCCCTTCCACGTGAAGGGCGAACCGCTCGCCGGCGGCCTGCCGCTGATGGAGGCCGGGCCCGGCAGCCTGATCGCCACCAACGCCGCGCCCGGCACCGTCGGCCCGGCCGAGACCGGCCCCTACGGCGCCTACGCGCTGGCCCTCGTCGAGATGATCCGGGAGGGCGGCCTCGCGCCCGCCGCCCTGTTCGAGC
>NZ_JTHF01000410.1 GCF_001043895.1 Methylobacterium indicum | reverse complement strand
CCGCACCCTCGACGGCGAGACCGTGGAGCAGGAGGCCGACGGCCTGCTCGCCACCTGCCTCCAGCACGAGATCGATCACCTCAACGGCGTGCTGTTCATCGACCACCTGTCGAAGCTCAAGCGCGACCGGGTGATGAAGAAGTTCGCCAAGGCGGCCAAGCGCGAAGCCGCCTGAGATGCCGCTCAAGGTCGTGTTCATGGGCACCCCGGATTTCGCGGTGCCGACGCTGGCCGAGATCGTCGGCGGCGGCCACGAGGTCGTGGCGGTCTATACCCGCGCGCCGGCCCCCGCCGGCCGCGGCATGGCCCTGCGCCCCTCGCCGGTCCAGGCGCTCGCCGAAAAGTTCGGGCTCCCCGTCCTGACGCCGACGACGCTCCGCACCGAGGAGGCCGCCGAGACCTTTCGCGCCCACGAGGCCGACGTCGCGGTGGTGGTCGCCTACGGCATGATCCTGCCGCCGGCGATCCTCGACGCACCGGCCTTGGGGTGCCTCAACCTCCACGCCTCCCTGCTGCCGCGC
>NZ_JTHF01000041.1 GCF_001043895.1 Methylobacterium indicum | reverse complement strand
CCCGCGGGGAAAGGGGAAAGTCGTGCCTTTTTCTGTCTCCGCCTGCGGGAAAAGGAAAACCCGCACTCGACGGGTCTCCGACGCGACTCAGGACGGCATGCGACAGGCGCTCACGGAGACCGAGCCCCCGTGCCGCCCATCAATGCTCCCCGACCTCGCCCAGATGCGCCAGCAGCGCCTCGGCCACCTTCTCGGGCGCCTCGCGGGTCGGGAAGTGGCCGACGCCCTCCAGCTCGACCTGGCGGTAGGTCCCGGTGAAGAACTGCTTCTGGCCCTCGAACGAGGCCGGCAGCAGGCAGGTGTCGTCCGCGCCGTGGATCACCAGGGTCGGCACGGCGATGTTTTGGGCCTCCTCGGCCGCCTGCCGCAGCGCGGCAAAGCGCGGATCGGGGGCGTCGGCGCCCCAGCGCGAGCGGTAGAAGTTGAGCGTGACCGCGGCCCAGTCCGGGTTCTGAAGCGAGGGCGCGGTCTTCGAGAAGGTCTCGTCGGTGAACCACGGGCCGGGCGGGCTCCAGGCCACCCATTGCTCGCGGGCGAAGGCGAGCGGGTTCTCGCGCACGAAGGCGGCGCCCGGCTCGGTGTTCATGAACCACTGGTACCAGAAGGCCCGCACCTGCGGCAGCGGCGGCACGCCGAGGCGGCCGGGCGCCCAGGGCACCGAGAGGGCGGCGATCGAGGAAACCCGCTGCGGCCGGGCGGCGGCGAGGAGGTACGCGACCCGCGCGCCCCAATCGTGGCCGATCACCGGCAGCCGCGAGAAGCCGAGGGCGTCCATGAAGGCCAGGATGTCGGTGGCGAGCGCCGCCGGCTCGCCGGTCCTGGGCGTCGCGGCATCGAGGAACTTGGTCGGCCCGCAGCCGCGCCAGTAGGGCACGATGGTGCGCCAGCCGGCAGCGTTGAGGAGCGGCACCACGCGATCGAAGGTGCGCGGATCGTCCGGCCAGCCGTGCAGCAGCAGGACCGGCTGGCCCATATCGGGCCCCGAGGCCTCGTAGGTGATCTCGACCTCGCCGGCGGTGACGCTGTTGACGTCCATGGGCAATGCTCCCCGTACACAAACGCGAGGGGCGGGACCCGCGAAGGCCCCGCCCCTTGCAACCCCTCACCCGTCGAGATGGGTCAGGCGATGATCTTGTCGATGGTGATCGGCAGCTCGCGGATCCGCTTGCCGGTGGCGTGGAACACCGCGTTCGCCACCGCGGCGGCGGCCCCCACGATGCCGATCTCGCCCAGGCCCTTGACGCCGAGCGGGCTCACCTTGTCGTCGTGCTCGTCGACGAAGATCACCTCGATGTCGTGGATGTCGGCATTCACCGGGACGTGGTACTCGCCGAGATTGTGGTTCATGATCCGCCCGAGGGTATGGTCGAGCATCGACTCCTCCTCGAGCGCGGCGCCGATCCCCATCACCACCCCGCCGAGGATCTGGCTGCGGGCGGTCTTGAGGTTGAGGATCTTGCCGGCCGCGATGGCGCTGACCACCCGGGTCACCCGCACCACGCCGAGATCCTCGTCGATCTTCACCTCGGCGAAGACCGCCGAGTGGGTGTAGGCCGAGAAGCGCATGTTGGTGAGCATGCTGGGCTTGACCTTCTCGGTCGCCTCGACCCGATCGACGCCGCCCGCCCGCATCGCCTCGGCGATTCCGACCTTTCGCGAGGGATCGCCCTGGAGCCGGATCTCGCCGCCCGCGAAGGCGACGTGGGCGAAGTCGGCATTGGCGAGCGGCGAATCCGCCATGCCGCGGGCATAGCCAAAAAGTTTCTCCGCCACCGTCCGGCAGGCCGCCTGCACGGCCGCGCCCGAGGAGGCCGCGGTCCAGGAACCGCCGGCGAGCGGCGCCTCGGGAAGCGCGGTGTCGCCGAGCCGGGTGGTGATGTGGTCGAGGTCGAGGCCGAGGGCGTCGGCGCCGATCTGGGCCAGGATCGTGTAGGTGCCGGTGCCGAGATCGGCGGTGGAGCAGGCGAGTTCGAGCTTGCCGTCGGGTGTGAGCGTGGCGCTCGCGCTCGATTGCATCATCATCGCTTCCCACACGCCGGTCGCCATGCCCCAGCCGACGAGCTCGCGCCCGTCGCGCATCGAGCGCGGCTCCGCCTGGCGCTTGCCCCAGCCGAACTTCGCCGCGCCCTGCTCGTAGGCGGCGCGGAGCGCCTTGGAGGTAAACTCCTTGCCCTCGCCCTCGTCGCGCTCGGCGTAGTTGCGCAGCCGCAATTCCAGCGGATCGACGCCGGTGGCGTAGGCCAGCTCGTCCATCGCCGATTCGAGGGCGAAGATGCCCGTGACCGCGCCCGGCGCCCGCATGTCGGACGGGGTGTAGGTGTCGATCTTGGCGAGCTTGTAGTCGAGGGTGACGTTCGGGCAGTGGTAGAGCAGGCCCGACCAGTTGACGACCGCCTCCTGGTAATCCTCGAAGGTCGAGGTGCCGGCCACCGCGTCGTGGGTGAGCGCCTGGAGCCGGCCGTCCTTGTCGGCGCCCAGCGCCACGGTCTGGTAGGTCTCCGGCCGGTAGCCGAAGGTGAACATCTGGTCGCGGGTCAGCACCACCCGAACCGAGCGCTCGAGGTCGAGGGCGGCCGAGACCGCGAGGTAGAGCTGGTATTGCGGCCGCAGGCCCGAGCCGAAGCCGCCGCCGACGTAAGGGGTGATCACCCGCACGTCGTCGGGCTTCAGGTTGAACACGCTGCAGACGTAGCCCTGGGTGTTGTTCACGCCCTGGATCTTGTCGTGGACGGTGAGCTTGCCCTTGCCCTCGTACACCACCGTCGAGGCATGCGGCTCCATCGGGTTGTGGTGCTCGATCGCCTGCTTGTATTCCTGGCGCAGCTGGATCGGCGCCGCGTCGTAGGCGCCGGCCGCATCGCCGCGCGGGTCCGGCGGCGGCTTGATGCCGGAGCGCTTCTTGGGCGGCACGTAGGCCGCGTCGCGGTTCTTCGCGAGGTCGGTGTTCGGCACCTCCTCCGCGTAGGTCACCTTGACGAGGCTGGCGCCGTGGCGGGCGAGGTCGAAGCTCTCCGCCACCACCAGCGCCACCGGCTGGCCGCCATAGACGATCTCGGGGCCGTTGAGCGCCCGGAACGGCGAGCCGGGGGGCGCGACCTGATCGCGGTAATTGTAGTCGAGCCAAGCGGTGCGCGGCCGGTTCTCGTGCGTGAACACCTTGATCACGCCCGGCACCGCCTCGGCGGCCCGGGTGTCGATCGCCGTGATGCGGCCCTTGGCGATGGCGCTCGACACGACGACGCCGTGGGCGAGGTCGGGGGCGGTGAACTCCGCAGCGTACTTGGCGGCGCCCGTCACCTTGGCGGGGCCGTCGAGCCGGCTCCGGGCGGTGCCGACATAGTGGGAAGGGGTGGCCATGGGTTACCTCAGGCGATGCGCTTGTCGGTCTGGGATTGCGGCGTGCCGGCGGCGGCCTGGGACAGGCCCCGCACGATGGCGCGCCGCGCCAGTTCGACCTTGAAGGCGTTGTGGGAATAGGGCCGGGCCTCGGCCAGGATCACGTCCGCGGCCTCCCGGAAGGTCTGTTCGGTCGCCGGCTTGCCCTGGAGGCGGCTCTCGGCTTCCGCGTTGCGCCAGGGCCTGTGAGCGACGCCGCCGAGCGCCAGGCGCGCCCTGCGGATCGTGTCGCCGTCCATCTCGAGGGCGGCGGCCACCGAGACCAGCGCGAAGGCATAAGAAAGCCGGTCGCGCAGCTTCAGGTAGGTGTAATGCTGCGAAAAGTCCTCGTCCGGCAGGTCGACCGAGAGCACGATCTCGCCGTGACGCAGCGTGGTGTCGCGCTGAGGTTCGTCGCCCGGCAGGCGGTGGAACTCGCCGAAGGGAATGCTGCGCCGGCCGTTCGGTCCCTCGACCTGCACGGTGGCATCGAGGGCGGCCAGCGCCACGCACATGTCGGAGGGGTGGGTGGCGATGCAGGTGTCGGAGGCGCCCAGGATCGCGTGGATGCGGTTGACGCCGGTCATCGCCGGGCAGCCGCTGCCGGGCTCCCGTTTGTTGCAGGGCGTGCCCTCGTCGTAGAAATAGTAGCAGCGGGTGCGCTGGAGCAGGTTGCCGCCGGTGGTGGCGGCGTTGCGCAGCTGCGGCGAGGCCCCGGCGAGCAGCGCGCTGGCGAGCAGCGGATAGCGCGCGTTGACCTGCGGGTCGTAGGCGACCGTGGCGTTGGGCACCAGCGCGCCGAGGCGCAGGCCCCTCTCGTGCTCGACGATCTGATCGAGGGGCAGGCGGGTGATGTCGACGATGCGGCCGGGCCGCTCGACGTTGTACTTCATCAGGTCGACGAGGTTGGTGCCCCCGGCGATGAAGCGCGCCGCCGGATCGGCGGCCAGCGCCTGCACGGCCTCCTGGACGGTGCCGGCGCGGGTATACTCGAACCGGTTCATTCCGCGGCCTCCTTGAACGACGAGGTCTTGCTCTTCAGGACATCCTCGACCGCGTCGACGATGTTGGAATAGGCGCCGCAGCGGCAGATGTTGCCGCTCATGTGCTCGCGGATCTCCTCGCGGGTGCGGGCCCGGCCCTCCTCGATCAGGGCCACCGCCGACATGATCTGGCCCGGCGTGCAGTAGCCGCACTGGAAGGCGTCGTGCTCGACGAAGGCGGCCTGGACCGGGTGGAGGGCGCCCGACGACAGGCCCTCGATGGTGGTGACCTCGGCCCCGTCCTTCTGCACCGCCAGCGCCAGGCAGGAATTGATCCGCTTGCCGTCGACGATCACCGTACAGGCGCCGCACTGGCCGTGGTCGCAGCCCTTCTTGGTGCCGGTGAGGTCGAGTTCCTCGCGTAGGAGGTCGAGGAGCGTGGTCCAGGGCGCGACCTGGAGCTGGCGCTCCTGCCCGTTGACCGTGAGGGTGATCGGGATCGTGCCCGTTCGGGCGGAGGAACCGCTGTCGCTCAGCATGGGCGTGACCGTCTCTCGAAACTCGGGGAGCCCGGGGCCGGCGCGCGCCGAGCGAGGCGCGCAACTCCGCCCGGGCTGGCGTACCCGATAACCGTTCCAGGGTGCGGGCGTTCCCCAAGGTCGAACGCCGGGGGTTATGCGGGGGAAAGGTGTCGTATGAGCCTCTGCCCGAGAGTGCAGGCGCGCGTCGCGGGCCATGCGCCCGAAGCCGTCCATCGCCGACACCGCGCGGCTTCTGGCCGCCCTCCGGCTGGGCTAGTGATGACGCCGTGACGATCGGGCCACCGAGCCCCTATGCAGACCGGAGACACCGCATGGCCGCGCTTGACCGGATCCTCGACGACATCGACCGCGATCTCGACAATTCCCTGGAGCGGCTGTTCGCCTTCCTGCGCATCCCGTCGATCTCGACCGATCCGGCCTACGCGGCGGAGTGCCGGAAGGCGGCGGAGTGGCTGAAGGGCGACCTCGCCGCCATGGGCTTCGAGGTCTCGTTGCGCGAGACCGGCGGCCACCCGGTGGTGCTCGCCCATTACCGCAAGCCCGGCGCCCCCCACGTCCTGTTCTACGGCCATTACGACGTGCAGCCGGTCGATCCCCTGGACGAGTGGGAGACGCCGCCCTTCGCGCCGCGGATGGCGACCCTGGCGGATGGCCGCAAGGTCATCAGCGCGCGCGGCGCCTGCGACGACAAGGGCCAGGTGATGACCTTCGTCGAGGCCTGCCGGGCCTTCAAGGCGATCGACGGCGAGCTGCCGGTCGGCATCACCCTGCTGATCGAGGGCGCGGAGGAGGACGGCTCGAAGTTCCTGCCCGAATGGGTCGCGGCGAA
Organism: Methylobacterium indicum; assembly: GCF_001043895.1. Lineage (GTDB taxonomy): Bacteria > Pseudomonadota > Alphaproteobacteria > Rhizobiales > Beijerinckiaceae > Methylobacterium > Methylobacterium indicum. The sequence goes on along the minus strand of NZ_JTHF01000041.1, from coordinate 9,924 downwards.
CCGCGAGGAGCTGAAGGCCGACGTGGCGCTCGTCTGCGACACCGGGATGTGGGACCGGGACACCCCGGCCATCACCTCGTCGCTGCGGGGGCTGGCCTATTTCGAGGTCACGGTGACGTGCGCCGACCGCGACCTGCATTCGGGCCTGTTCGGGGGGGCTGCCGCCAACCCGATCCGGGTGCTCTCGCGCATCATCGCCGACCTGCACGACGACCAGGGCCGGGTGACCGTGCCGGGCTTCTACGACGGCGTCCACGACACGCCGGACGACGTGCTCGAGCAGTGGCGCGGCCTCGACCTGACCCCCGGGAACTTCCTCGGCACCGTCGGCCTCAACCAGCCCGCCGGCGAGCGCGACCGGATGCTGATCGAGCAGATCCAGTCCCGCCCGACCTGCGACGCCAACGGCATCATCGGCGGCTATACCGGCGAGGGCACCAAGACGGTGATCGCCGCGAAGGCGAGCGCCAAGATCTCGTTCCGCCTCGTCGGCGACCAGGACCCGGAGGCCCTCGACCGCAACTTCCGCGCCTTCGTCGCGGCCCGCATCCCGGCCGATTGCTCGGTCGAGGTCGTCACCCACAAGGGCTCGCGGGCGCTGGCGCTCCCCCACGGCATGCCGGCTTTGGAGGCCGCCAAGAGTGCGCTCGCCGCGGAATGGGGCCGGGCCCCGGTGACCATCGGCTCGGGCGGCTCGATCCCGATCGTCGGCGACTTCAAGCGCACGCTTGGCCTCGACACGCTGCTGGTCGGCTTCGGCCTCGACGACGACCGGGTGCACTCGCCGAACGAGAAGTACGACCTCCAGAGCTTCCACAAGGGCACGCGCTCCTGGGCGCGGATCCTGGCGGCCCTGGCGAAGTAGGACGGCTCATGCCTGCCGCCGCCCGACCGGCGGCAGGTGACCCCGGCGCGCCGCATCGAGCGGGAGAGGCCCATGGTGCAGCAGAAGGTCATCGGCCTGATCGGCGGGATGAGCTGGGAAAGCTCGGCCGAATACTACCGCATCGTCAACGAGACCGTGCGCGCCCGCCTCGGGTCTTTACGCTCGGCGCGCTGCCTGATGTGGTCGTTCGACTTCGGCGAGATCGAGGCCCTGCAGCATGCCGGCCGGTGGGACGAGGCGACCGCCGCGCTGATCGACGCCGCCCGGCGGCTGGAGCGGGGCGGGGCCGATGTGGTGGTGATCTGCACCAACACCATGCACCGCATGGCCGACGAGGTGCAGGCGGCGATCGGCCTGCCCTTGCTGCACATCGCCGACCCGACGGCGGCGCGCATCCGCGCCGCCGGCCTGTCCCGGGTGGGTCTGCTCGGCACCGCCTTCACCATGGAGCAGGACTTCTACAAGGGCCGTCTCGCGACGCGCCACGGCCTCGACGTGCTGGTGCCCGAGGCCGAGGACCGGGCGGAGGTGCACCGGGTGATCTACGAGGAACTGGTCCAGGGACGGGCGCTGCCGGCCTCGCGCGCGGCCTACCGGGCGGTCATCGCCCGGCTGGTGGAGCGGGGGGCGCAAGCGATCATTCTCGGCTGCACCGAGATCATGCTGCTGGTGCGGCCGGAGGACAGCCCGGTGCCGCTGTTCGACACTACGGCGCTGCACGCCGAGGCGGCGGTCGATTGGGCGCTGGCGGGGGGCTGATCGAGACACTCGGCGGATCGAACACCGATGGCGCTGTGCGACGTCGTCATACGGTTTCCGAATGGATCGTCCAGCAAGCCGTATCAGTCGCGCCGTCCGAGTCGCTTCAAGACATCCGTGATCAGCTTGACCCAGACGACAGGGATTTCCAGGAGGGCCAGCACGAACAGCGACAGCACGATGAGCACGATCGGGCCGACAGCGACGTAGGACAGACCCTCGTGCGTCGCTCCGAGTAACGATCGCAGCACGAGAACGACGCAGCACCACGCGGCCGCCCACAGCGCGAAACGGAAGGACCTGTCGATAAACCAGCGCCTCCGCTCAGAATGTCTCAAGAAACTAAAGCTTATTGTGAATAGAGCGACGATCAGCGCCGAAAATGAAAAAAACCCGATGATCTGCTTGGTTGCGTCGATCGCGACGGGCGGGGTCTCGAACAGACTGGCGAGCAGGTCGAGGCTCATCCCGCGTCCCGAATTCCTTCGGCCAGACGACACCCGGCCGCTCCCTGATGGGATGCATCCCGACGCCCGTTCGATCGGCCCTCGTGGAGTTCACGCTATCGGCATCGTTGCTGGCGATCAAAGCAAGTAGGCTCTCGGGTGTCCACTCCCCCACAGCCATCCGACGACGATTGAGATCCGGTTCCCGAAACGGCGTCAATCGCCGTTCACCAATCGCCGGCTGAGCGCGTTGTGCCGCTCCGCCAGCAGTCCCGTCTCCAGCGTCAGCAGCTGGCCGTCCCGCACCACGATCCGCCCGTTGATGACGCTCAAGGCCACGCCCGGCGGCGCGCAGAACACCAGAGCCGCCACCGGATCGTGCAGGGCGCCGGCGGTGGAGAGCCCGTGCAGGTCGAAGGCGACGCAATCGGCGGCCATGCCGGGGGCGAGCGACCCGATATCGTCGCGCCCGAGCACCTTGGCGCCGCCGAGCGTCGCGATCTCCAGGGCCTGCCGGGCCGTCATCGCGGCCGGGCCGTGGCCGACGCGGGCGAGCAGCATCGCCTGGCGCGCCTCGCCCAGGAGGTGGCCGGCATCGTTCGAGGCCGAGCCGTCGACGCCGAGACCGACGGAAATCCCTTCGCAGCGCATCCGCGGCACCGGGGCGATGCCGGAGGCGAGCCGCATGTTCGAGCACGGGCAATGCGCGACGCCGGTGCCGGTGCGGGCAAACAGCCGGATCCCGGCCTCGTCGAGCTTGACGCAGTGGGCGTGCCAGACATCCGGCCCGACCCAGCCGAGATCGGCGGCGTAGTCGGCCGGCGTCTTTCCGAAGCGCTCGCGGCTATACGCAACGTCGTCCTGGTTCTCGGCGAGATGGGTGTGGAGCGACACTCCGTAGGAGCGGGCCAGAGCCGCCGCATCCCGCATCAGGCCCTCGCTGACCGAGAAGGGCGAGCACGGCGCCACCACGATCCGGCGCATCGCGTAGCGCGCGGGGTCGTGCCAGGTCTCGATCAACCGGCTTGTGTCCGTGAGGATCGCGGCCTCGTCCTCGACCAGCGCATCGGGCGGCAGGCCGCCGGCGCTCTCGCCGAGGCTCATCGCCCCGCGGGCGGCGTGGAAGCGCAGGCCGATCGCGTCGGCGGCCTCGATGCTGTCGTCGAGGCGGCAGCCATTCGGATAGAGGTAGAGGTGGTCGCTCGACGTGGTGCAGCCCGACAGCATCAGCTCGGCCATCGCGACCTGCGTCGAGACCCGCACCATCTCGGGGGTGAGCCGGGCCCAGATCGGATAGAGCGCCTTCAGCCAGCCGAACAGGTCGGCGTCCTGCGCCGCCGGCACGGCGCGGGTGAGCGACTGGAACATGTGGTGGTGGGTGTTGACGAGGCCGGGCATCAGGACGTGGCCGGACAAGTCGATCACCGTATCGGCGCCCTCGGGCAGCGCCTCCGGGCCGCCGACCGCGACGACCCGGTTGTCCTCGATCAGCACGAAGCCGTCGGCGATCTCGCGCCGGTCGGCATCCATGGTGACGACGCGCGCGGCGTTGCGCAGGAGAAGCGTGGCCATGCGGGGCTCCGGCGAGGGCGGGCGTCATGCTCGCGTCCGGCCCCGGGCCGGTCAAGCCGTGCTTGACCGTCGGGCAGGGCTCGGGCACCCCGAGGGGGCCCGAAACGGAGGCCCCGCCATGTCGCCCGAGACGTCGCCCGAGACGCCGCGCCTGACCACCCACGTCCTCGACACCGCCCATGGCCGCCCGGCGGCCGGCGTCGCGGTCGGGCTCTGGCGCCTCGCGGAGGGCGGCCGGGAGGAGGTCGCCCGCACCGTCACCAACGCGGATGGCCGCTGCGACGCGCCGCTGCTCGCCGGCGCGGCCTTGCGCCCCGGGAGCTACGAGCTGATCTTCGCGGTCGGGGCGTATTTCGCGAGTGTCGGCGATCCCGGAGCCGGTGACTTCCTCGACGAGGTGCCGGTGCGCTTCGTGGTCCGGCCGGGCCTCGGCCATTACCATGTCCCCCTGCTGATCGCGCCCTATTCCTACAGCACCTATCGAGGCAGCTGAGGCCGGGCCGCCGCCGTCGCGGCGCGTCCTCGGGAGGTCAGAGAACGCCCGCCTTCTGCCAGCCGCGGCGGCGCTCCACGAGGCCGTGCTCGCGGTAATGCAGCAGGGGGTTCACGCCCGCCCGCGCCACGTCCGGGTTGGCCGAGAGATAGCCGCTCGTGCTGAACTCGGCGGACGGGTCCCGTCCCTCGCGCCAGCCGAAATACAGGTAGTGCTCGAACGGATCGCAGCCTTCCGCCGCCACGTCGGGGTTCTTGCCGAGATAGTAGATCGGGTCGAACCCGCCGATGAGAGCGGGCGGGGCGGCCTTGCGGCTCCAATTGACGATGCGCCACAACATCGGACGTCTCGCGGCTCCCTTGGGCGGGCCGAGCGACGCCGGTATTCGATGACCTAGCGTTCCGCCGGATGCCCTGTCCCTAGGAAGCCTCAATTGCGGTCCCGGTGCAAGGGGCTCGATCGTCGACTTACGATCGGGGCCGGCCTCGGACGCCCCCCTTTTCGTCCGAGGATTATTTTTGCGTTTGCGAGAACGGGCGTGTCCTGGCCGAATGCGGGCGAGCGTAGCGGCGGGCCGGAGGCTCGGCATTGCTCCACCGGAAGGAGGACTGGAACCGGACGAGCGGACGGGGCAGGGAGAGGACAGGCGCGAACACGAGGATCTGCCATGCCCCGATACTTCTTCAACACGCAGATCGGCGAGGACGTCATCACCGACCTGAACGGCGAGGAGTTGCGCGATCCCGATCAGGCCTGGGAGGCGTCGCGCTCGATCATCCACGCCATGGTGCAGGACCCGAAGATGGCCGAATCCGGCAACCAGGACCGTCTCCTCGCCGCCACCCTGGTGGTGACCGACGAGGCCGGCGAGGTGGTGCTGGAATTTCCGTTCGCGGAAGCGCTGACGGCCGAGATCGCCCAGGACGAGGCGCCCCGTCTCCATTGAGGCGGCACCTGCCCGACAAGACCCGTTGTCGGTCCTTGGGAACATGGTCCGGTCCCTTGGCATGACAAATCGCGGCCGCGCCCTACATGACAGGGTGGCGCCCGGGGGCGAGCCGCACCCGGCGGCCCGTTCGGCCCGGCCGCCCCCCGGGGTCGCGGTCCGCCCGCGCCCCGCATGAGGGATGACGTCATGGCGACCCAAGACAGCACGGCCCGCGGACAGGCCGAGACCCGCGCGGCCCGGGCCCAGATGCAGGCCGAGATGGCGGCGCAGGCCTGGGCCGACCTCGCCAGCGCCGAGCGGACCCGCGACGACAACACCGCCCGCCTGAAGGCCCTGCGTCTCGCCCGCGAAGCGGAGGCCGAGGCCGTCGTGGCCGCCAAGCCCGCCCCGAAGGCCCGGGCGAAGAAGGCCACCGTCAAGGCGCGGGCGACCGCCTGACGACGCATCCCGCGCCGACGGCGCGGGGGAGGGGAGCGCCGGGGCCCCATCCCGGCGCGATGCCGTGGGCACCGCGGCTCTGGAAACGGGCCGAGGCGCGGCCGCGAAGCGCTCCGCATCGAGGCTCGTGGCGGCGAGCGGCCTGCCGTCGCGGACCGGCGCGCCACCCGATCCCATGTCATGACGGCCGCCGGCACGGGAGGGGCAAGCTGCCTTCGTTTCCGTTCGCCGGCCCTCGCCGCTGACCGGTCCCGTCCTGCCCTCCCATCGGACGCCCGAACCGGCGTTCCCCTCGATGGGGATCCGGTGCCCGAACCGTCCGGTGAGCGGCGGGCGCAAAGGCCCGCTGCCCGATCTCGCTATTCGAGGCTGAGCGCCACGAACCGCACCTCTCCGTCCTTGTTGGCGACGAGGAGCAGCGCCGACTTGCGGCCGTCCTTCTTGATCTGGTCGATCCGGCGGGTGACGTCGGCCGGCGAGCTCACCGCCTCCTGGCCGACCTCGACGATCACGTCGCCGGCCTGGATGCGCTTGTCGGCGGCGTTGGAGTTCGGGTCGACCCGGGTGACCAGCACGCCCTTGACGCTGTCCTTCACTCCGAAGCGCTTGCGCCCCTCGTCGGACAGGCCCGAGAGGTTGAGGCCGAGCGCCTGGCGGGTGACGTCGGCCTCCGGCTGCGGCTTGTTCAGCGCGGCCTGCTGCTGGGGCTTGTCGCTGTCCTCCAGGCGGCCGAGCGTGACCTGCTTGGTCTGCTCCTGGCCCTTGCGGATCGTCGTCACGTCCACGACCTTGCCGACCGGGGTCGAGGCGACGATGCGGGGCAGGTCGCTCGAGCTCTTGACGTCGACGCCGTTGAACTTGGTGATCACGTCGCCGACCTCGAGACCGGCGGTCTTGGCCGGGCCCTTGTCGTCGACGCCGGCGATCAGCGCGCCGCGGCCGCCGCCCTTGAGGCCGAGCGCCTCGGCGGTGGTGTCGTCGACGTTCTGGATCCGCACGCCGAGCCAGCCGCGGCGCACCTCGCCGAACTGGCGCAGCTGCTCGATCACCGGGCCGGCGGTGGCGGTGGGGACGGCGAAGCCGATGCCGACGGAGCCGCCGGTCGGCGACAGGATCGCGGTGTTGATGCCGATGACCTCGCCGTCCATGTTGAACAGCGGACCGCCGGAATTGCCCTTGTTGATGGCCGCGTCGGTCTGGATGTAGTTGTCGTAGGGGCCGGACTCGATGTTGCGGCCCCGCGCCGAGACGATGCCCGCCGAGACCGAGCCACCGAGGCCGAACGGGTTGCCGATCGCGATCACCCAGTCGCCCGGCCGCATCTTCTCGGAATTGCCGAGCGGCACCGATTTCAGCGGCCGGTCCGGATCGGGCTTCACCCGCAGCACCGCGAGGTCGATCTTCGAATCCTTGCCGACGATCTCGGCCTTCAGCTTGCGGCCGTCATGCAGGATCACCTGGATGTCGTTGGCGTCGCCGATAACGTGGTTGTTGGTGACCACGATGCCGGACGAATCGATGATGAAGCCGGAGCCGAGCGAGTTCGAGCGGCGCGGCGCCCGCGGCTGGCTCTCGCCCCCGCCGCCCTGGCCGCGGCGGTTGAAGAATTCCTCGAACAGGTCCTCGAACGGCGTGCCCTGGGGCAGCTGCGGCAGGGTGCGGCCGCGGGTTTCCACCGTGGTCGAGGCCGAGATGTTGACCACCGCATCCGTCACCTGCTCGGCGAGGTCGGCCAGCGAGGCGGGGCCCTTGGCCAGGGCGGCGCCCGGCAGCGACGCGGTGCCGACGGAGAGCGCCAGGAGCGCACCGGCGAGGGCGGGCAGGCGCCGTCTCGCGAAGGCGGAGTTACGGCGCGAGGAAGCGGCCATCTTGGGAACCTCGTTGGGCAATGGGCGTCGAAAGACCGTGACGGCACGGGGAGGCGTCGTCCGCCCCGCCCGAGCGGCCCGGGCAGCTCCGGCCACGGGGACGGGAGCGTGCCTTAAGATCGTCTCCCGGCGAGACGGTTCAAGTCCCGCGACATCTCAGCCGAGAAGCAGGCGCACCACGCCGACCACGACGACGCCCGCCGCCGCCGAGATGAGGCCGACGAGGCGCATCCGCTCCATCGGGGTCTGAGAGGCTTCCTGCATCGCCCGGCGCATCGCCGTCGGGAAGGCGGCGCAGAGCAGGCCCTCGATGGCGAGCGCGAGGCCGAGCGCCGCGGCAAGGTCCTTCACGGCCGCCCCATGGCGCACCGCGCCCCTCCCGTTTCCCCCTGCGGTCGCATCTTGGTGTCGTCTCCGCCCCCGGCCGGCCTCGCGGCCGCCGTCACACGCAAGTGCGCCCCGCCGAGGCGGGGCGCTGGATGTCGTCATCGGTCGATCCGGCCCCGGAAAGGGGCCTGCCGATCACTGGCCGGCGGGCGCCGGGACCGCGGCGGGCCGGGCCCGGCCCTGCGGATCGTTGAAGTAGCGGAAGAATTCCGAGCCGGGGCTGATCACCAGCCGGGTGTCGGATCCGCTCAGGCCCTTCTCGTAGGCCTGCATCGACCGGTAGAAGGCGAAGAAGTCCGGGTCCTGGCCGAAGGCCTCGGCGAGGATGCGGTTGCGGTCCGCCTCGCCCTGGCCGCGGAGCTGGTCGGCCTTCTGGTTGGCCTCGGCCAGCAGCACCGTCACGTCGCGGTCGGCCCGCGCCTTGATGGTCGCCGCCACCTGGGCGCCGTTGGCGCGCAGGTCCGCCGCCTCGCGCTCACGCTCGGTGCGCATGCGCTGGTACACCGCCTGCGAGTTCGCCGCCGGCAGGTCGACGCGGGTCAGGCGCAGGTCGACGATCTCGATGCCGAGATTCTTCGCCTGCCGGTTCACCTCTTCCTGGATGCGGTTCATCAGGGCCTCGCGCTGGGTCCGCACGATGGCGTCCCGCGAGGCGCTGGCGAGCACGTTGCGCATCGCCGCGTTGGTGAAGCTGCCCAGACGCTGGTTGGCGACCTGGATGTTGTTCACCGCCTGGTAGAAGCGCAGCGGATCGATGATCTTGTAGCGGGCGAAGGCGTCGACCTCGAGGTTCTGGCGGTCGGCCGACAGGACGGTCTGCACCGGCAGGTCGAGGTCGAGGAGCCGCTTCTCGAACATCGTGACGCTCTCGAGGAACGGCACCTTGAAGTAGAGGCCCGGCTTGTCGGTCCCGGCCTGGTTCAGCACGGTGCGGACCCGGCCGAACTGCAGCACCAGGGCCTGCTGGGTCTGCCCGACCGTGAAGGCCGAGGCGTAGATCACCACCAGGACGAGGGCGCCGAGGACGACGAGGCCGGTGCGGAGGGCGTTGCCGTTCATCGGGCGCTCCCCTGGGCCGAGGTGCCCGGACGGGTGGTGGCGAATTCCTGCAGCGGCAGGACCGGCACCACGCCGGCGGCGGCCGCGCCGGTGCCGGCCGTGGCGCCCTGGTCGATGATCACCTTGTTCACGCCGCCCAGAACCTTCTCCATCGTGTCGAGGAACATGCGCTCGCGGGAGATCGCGGGCGCGAGCTTGTAGGATTCGTAGACCTCGCGGAAGCGCTGGGCCTGGCCGGTCGCCTCGGCGGTGGCCTGGGACTTGAACGCCTCGGCCTGCTGCACCGCCTGCGCGGCGCGGCCGCGGGCCTCGGGCACCATCCGGCTGGCGTAGGTCTCGGCCTCGTTGCGGGCGCGGGCCGCGTCCTGCTGGGCCGCGTTCACGTCGACGAAGGCCTGGCGCACCTCGACGGGCGGGCTCACGCCCTGGAGCTGGACCACGTTGATCAGCACGCCGGCGCCGTAGGAATCGAGCGCCTTCTGGATGATCTGCTGCACCTCCTGCGCCACGCTCGACTGCTCGGTGGTCAGGATCGCCTGGATCTGGCGACGGCCCACCACCTCGCGCATCGCGCTCTCGGCCACCGACTTGATGGTGCCTTCGGGGTTCTGGAGGTTGAACACGAAGTCCTCGGCCTTGGCCGGGTTGACGCGCCACTGCACGTCGAAATCGATGTCGACGATGTTGTCGTCGCCCGTCAGCATCAGGCTCTCCTCGGGCACGTCCCGGGAGCGCTGGGCGCCGATGCCCGAACGGTAGCCGATCTGGATGCTGCGCGACTCGCCGACATTCGGCTTCACCACGGCGCCGATCGGGTAGGGGAAGTTGTAGCGCAGGCCTTCGCCGGACTGGCCGGTATAGCGGCCGAACACCGTGTTGATGCCGACCTGGTTGGGCAGCACCGTGTACCAGCCGGTCATCAGCCAGAGCGCCAGCACGACCAGCACCGCCAGGGCCGCGCCCTTGGCGCCGACCGAACCGCCGCCGGGCATCAGGTTGCGCAGACGATCCTGGCTGCGGCGCAGGAGGTCCTCGAGATCCGGCGGCTGGTTGCCGCCGCCCGATCC
>NZ_JTHF01000409.1 GCF_001043895.1 Methylobacterium indicum | reverse complement strand
CCCCCGCCCTCCCCCCCCCCCGCCGCTCGGTCCCGCCGATCCAGCTCGCCGGCCCCGGCCCGTCCCCCGAGGAACTGGACGCCATCCTGGCGGCCGCCGCCCGGGTGCCGGACCACGGCAAGCTCGCGCCCTGGCGCTTCGTCCTGATCGAGGGCGAGGGCCGGGAGCGCATCGGCCGCGTCATCGCCGAGACCTACCGGGCCGACCACCCCGAGGCCGACGAGGCCCGGCTCGCCCTCGAGGCCAAGCGCCTCGCCCACGCGCCCCTCGTGATCGCGGTCGTGTCGCGGGCCGGCCCCCACGCCAAGATTCCCGACTGGGAGCAGGTGCTCTCGGCCGGCGCCGTGGCGATGAACCTGATCGTGGCGGCGAACGCCCTCGGCTTCCGCACGGCGTGGCTCACCGAGTGGATGGCCTACGACCGCCGCATCCTCGACGCGCTCGGCCTCGCCCCGACCGAGCGCCTGGCGGGCTTCGTCCATGTCGGCCGGGCCGAGCAGGTGCCGCCCGACCGGCCGCGTCCGGCGCTCGCCGAGATCGTCGCCCGGTACTGACGCCGGGCCCCGGGATGCTCTAACTGGCGGCGGCGAGCCCGCGAGCGACGGGCCGCCGCCGAGAGAGGCCGCCGATGCATTACGACGCCGAGACCCGCACCCTGCCGCACAACCCGTTCAAGGCGCTCGTCGCGCCCCGCCCGATCGGCTGGGTCAGCGCGATCGGCGCCTCGGGGGCGCTGAACCTCTCGCCCTACTCGTTCTTCAACGGCATCGGCGACAACCCCGAGATGGTGATGTTCTCGTCCTTCGGCCGCAAGGACGCGCTCACCTTCGCGGAGGAGGGCGGCGAGTTCGTATGCAGCCTCGCCACCTTCGACACCCGCGAGGGGATGAACCAGTCCTCGGCGCCGCTGCCGCGGGGCGAGAGCGAGTTCGATTTCGCCCATCTCGCCACCGCTCCCTCGCGCAAGGTGCGTCCGCCGCGGGTCGCGGACGCCCCGGCCGCCCTCGAATGCAAATGGCTCCAGACCATCCCGCTCGTGCCGGCGGGCGGGGGCGAGGCGGCCTATTTCATGGTGATCGGCCAGGTGGTGTCGATGTACATCGACGACCGCTTCGTCACGCCGGAGGGCCGGGTCGATACCGGGGCGATGCGGCCGATCATGCGTGGCGGCTACTTCGACTATTTCACGGTCGAATCCGAGAACCGCTTCGAGATGCGCCGCCCGGCCGGCGGGGGCGACGTGCCGCGGCGGTGAGCGTGGGGCCCCGTGCCGCTTGGCGCGGGGCCGCCGCCGACCGTGTCCCCTGGCGGCCGGAACGTCGAAGTCCCGTACCGCTTTCGACCGATGGGACACCAGCTTCGGGAACGGTTTATGCGGGACTGACGCCGATGCGCCCGCTTCAACCTTTCTTTACCATAACGCCAGCATCCTGCGGCCCATGAGAGAGCCGGCCCGCGCGTCGCGGTGCCGCTCCAGCGGGCCGCCATGTTCCTGTTCAGCAGCACGCCTTCGCAGGGATCGACCGGCCCGGGAGCCTCGGGCGCCGGCCGCACAGGGGCGGGCAACCCGGTGATCGACGCGATCCGCCAGGGCGCCGAGAAGACCGGGGCCGCCTTCGACTACCTCCTCTCGACCGCGCAGCGCGAATCGAGCCTCAACCCGAGCGCCAAGGCCGGCTCGTCCTCGGCCACCGGCCTGTTCCAGTTCATCGAGCAGACCTGGCTCGGGGTGATGAAGCAGGACGGTCCGTCCCTCGGGCTCGGCTCCTACGCCGACGCCATCACGGCCCGGGGCTCGGGCGGCTACACGGTGAGCGACCCGGCCGCCCGGCAGGCGATCCTCGACCTGCGCCGGGACCCGGAGGTCGCCTCCGCGATGGCCGGCGCGCTCACCCGCCGCAACGCCGAGGCGCTCTCGGCGGCGCTCGGGCGCGAGCCCAACAAGGCCGACCTCTACGCCGCCCACCTCCTCGGGGTGCGCGGGGCGCTGACCCTGATCCGCAACGCCGAAACCGCTCCGGGGCGCTCGGCCGCCGCCGACCTGCCAGAGGCGGCGTCGGGCAACCGCGGCCTGTTCTACGACCGCGCCGGCCGGGCCCGCAGCGCCTCCGAACTCTACGCCGTGCTCGGTACCAGCCCCGGCAGCCCGACCCCGGCCGCCACGCGGGTCGCCCAGGCCGACGCGCCGACCGCCTACACGGCCGAAGCCGGCAGCGGCATCGGCACCCTCTTCCAGACCGATGCCCGACGCGGCCCGGTCTCCGACAGCGTCGCCCGGCTGTGGGGCAACCGGGGCGGCGCTGTCGGAGAC